>CAYXKH010000169.1:0-2659 GCA_964465255.1 uncultured Isosphaeraceae bacterium | reverse complement strand
GGAGCAGACCAGTGGGCTCATCAGGGGGGCTTTCGGCTACGCTCTCCGACCCGCTGGACGGCGATCCGTCAGGCACGACCGAGGCCACCGGCGATCGCGAACCCGCAACTCCGCACGAAGACATTCTCCATGAAGATCCTCGCCTTCTCGGGCAGCTCACGCCGTGGTTCGATCAATCAGTCGGTGCTCGACATCGCCATCAAGGCCGCTCGAGCCGCCGGTGCCACTGTTACATCGATCTCTCTCGCGAAGTTCGCGCTGCCCCTCTACGACGGCGATCTCGAGGCCAGCGAAGGGCTTCCCGCCGCGGTCCTCGAGCTCAAGGCCATCTTCAAGGAGCACAAGGGCCTCCTGATCGCCTGCCCGGAGTACAACAGCTCGATCACTCCGCTTCTCAAGAACACCATCGACTGGATGTCGCGGCCCGCGCCGAAGGAGGCGCCGATGGCCTGCTTCGACGGCAAGTACGCGGGGCTTGTCGCAGCGTCCGGCGGGGCCCTCGGGGGACTTCGCGGTCTCTTCCATGTCCGCGACATCCTTCAGAACATCCGCGTGACCGTGCTGCCTGACCCGTACATGGTCGCGGTTGGAAAGGTCCCTGAACTGCTGGGAGCCGACGGAGCGCTCAAGGACGCCCGACTGCAGGGCTTGGTCGAGGGCGTCGGCACGAGGCTGGCTGCTGTTCTCAAGGACTGAACGAACACCGGCTCGGGGCCCGTTCGCTTCGCGTACCATCGCCCCTTCATGCACTACGACGCACACGGACCTGTGATCGCCGACCTCGAGGCGCGGATCTTGACCATCCGCGACTCTCTTTAACTACCCAAAGAAACTCTCGGAACGCGCGGCTCTTCAGGAGCGGATGAACAGCGCGGAGTTCTGGTCGGTGCCCTCCCGGGCCAAGCAGACCATTGCGGAGTTGAAGGTGCTTCGGGCCCAGACCGATCCGCTGGAGTCGGCCATTGCCGATTTCGAGGACGCCAAGGTCGCCTACGAACTGGCCCGCGAGTCCAACGACAAGGAGCTCCTTGCCGAAGCGGATGAGCAGCTCTTCGGGCTGGTTGCGCGGATGGACAAGATCGAAGTCCAGACGCTGCTCGCCGGCAAGCATGACCATCGCACCTGCTTCGTGAGCGTCCAGGCCGGCGGCGGTGGAACCGAAGCGGAAGACTGGGCCCAGATGCTCGAGCGGATGTATCTCAAGTACTGGGAGCGCATGGGCTGGAAGGTGGAGGAGATCTCCCGCTCACCGGGCATGGAGGCGGGCATCTCGGAAGTCACCTACCGGCTCGTCTCGCCGTTCACCTACGGCTACATGAGCTGCGAGCGCGGCACCCATCGCCTCGCCCGGGTCAGTCCCTTCAACTCGCAGGGCAAGCGGCAGACGAGCTTCGCCACCGTCGACGTGACGCCCGAGTTCGAGGAGACCGACCTCGAGATTCCCGATCGCGATCTCGAGATCACCCCCTTCGTGCGGGCCAGCGGACCCGGTGGGCAGAACGTCAACAAGGTCGCCTCGGCGATTCGAGTCGTGCACATTCCCACCCAGATCATGGTGGTCGCCAGCACCTACCGCGACCAGCCGCAGAATCGGGCCCAGGCCCTCGCGGTGCTCCGCGCCAAGCTCGAGATTCTGGAAGAGGAGCGCCGCGCCGCCGAGCTCTCGGCGGCCACTGGTGGCTCGATCACCAAGGACAAGCGCGACTGGGGCACGCAGATCCGAAGCTACGTGATCTACGACAACCGGGTGAAGGATCACCGCACCAGCCACGAAGTGATGAACCCGACCTACGTGCTCGACGGCCACATCGAGGACTTCATCGACTCGGAGCTCAAGCGCCGCCGCGCCGAGCGCGAGAGTCAATCCGATCCTGCGTCGGGCGGGGCGTGACCGGCGGGGCTGCGGCGCTTCCTGCGGGCTTGCGCATGACGAAGAGGTAGTTGAAGCCGCGAAGGAAGAAGTTCTCCTCCTCGGCGGCCTTGCGGAAGTTGCCCTGCTCGAGCTTCTTGTTGTGACGCACCACGCAGACGATGTCGACGGCTTCGAATCGTCGGCTCAGGATCTCGAAGAGCCGAAATCCAATTGGCATGAAGAGGCCTCGCGGACTGCGGGCGTTCGCTCCCTTGTGCTTGCGGAACGAGTCGGAGACGTAGAGCCCCAGGCACCGGTCGGGCTTGAGCACGCGGAAGAGTTCATCGAAGACCTGGGTCATGGCCGCGTAGTACGCGGCCCCGCCATCGTCACCGCCGGCGTCGAGCTTGCCGATGCAGCGGGGATCGTCGGAGTAGTCGACGTGCGTCGAATAGGGCGGATCGATGAAGGCGAAGTCGGCCACGCCATCCTCGAGCGGAAGCTTGCGGCTGTCGGCACGAAAGACGTCCTTCCGCGTCGGCTTGAGGTCATAGCCGAGGGCGCGGCGGTTGACGTCGCGGGCGACATCGATGGTCGTACCGCTGCCGCACATGGGATCGACCACGAGGTCGCGCTCCGCCGTGTAGCGCTGCAGAAGCTGCCAGATCACCCAGCTCGGCGTGGCCCCCACATAGTCGCGATCGCCCTGCTCGGAGAGCCCCGAGGCCGAGCGATAGTGCTGGCTTGGGTACTCCCAGAGGGTGGTGGTGTTGATGCGGAGCGCGGGGTGGGGCACGGGGGGCGGAG
>CAYXKH010000168.1:1518-6788 GCA_964465255.1 uncultured Isosphaeraceae bacterium | reverse complement strand
TGCTCCCATCGCAGAGTTCGGCACTCGGCTCGGCCCCGCGTGAGGTCCATCACTCGTTTCACGGATGTTCGATCCCAACGGCTCGGGGTCTGTCCGGCCTGTGTCGCCGGAATCGTCGCGACTCTCCTGTGCGCAGCGGCGATGGGATCTCGACGGCAACGGCGTGGTCGACGGCGCCGATCTCGGACTTCTGCTGGCGGCGCCTTCCTGAACGTCGCGCTCGACTGCGGCGAGAGCGCCGGGGCAGCGGGAGAGATCCTGAAGCAATCGCACCCGGTGGCGTCCGTTCACTCCGACGCCTTGGCCACCCCCCCCGCCCTCGCCTTCAACTGCGCCGCGATCTGGTCCAGCCACTCGTCCGGCGGCATCGCGTATGGACGGAACTTCTCGAGCGCTCCGCTCTCTTCGCTGAAGAACAGGGCGCGGTGCAGACCGAGACGGCTTGCCGCGGGCGAATCAATGAGCTGGCTCGAGTCGGCCTGGCCCATCTGGAAGAGGACCCGCTGCTCGAACTCCTTCATCGATTGGCGGTCCAACGAACGCGACAGGTTGTTGACGGTGTCGACCCACGCCAGGGTGTGCACGCCGAAGAGCGGGCCGTCGCGGAGGATGGTGCCGAACTGCTTGTCGGGACGCGGCGGCGCTTCGCCATCCGCGCCACCCGAGAAGCCGAAGTCGTCCTCCTGCCGCAGCATCCGATAGCGCTGAAGCCCGGCGATTGCCAGGAAGAGCGGCGGTGCATCGCTGCCATCCTCGCGCTGGCGGCGCTCGAGTTCGGCGCTGATCTCGGCGATGGCCTCGGGAACGTCGCGCCACGCAACCGAACGGACCGCATCGCCGACACTCGTCGAGAGCCGATCGACCAGGCGCGAAAGGCGGCCCGCTTCAGGCGCATCGACCGGGAGACCGTCGAAGATGCAGATCCGGGTCCCGGGGCGCTGCGCCAGCAGACTCACCGTCGACGCCGCGAGCATGCCGACCGCCGCTTCGTCGCGCTGCCCGATGATCAGGAGATTCGCCCCGCTCTGCCGGCGGAACACCCCCGCGGTCGGGTCCTTGATTGCAATTGCATCGCCGAGCCACGCGTGTGGAGGCGTGGTCCCGGCACTCATGCCGCCGGCGAGCGCCCGCGCCAGCAGCGGATTGCGCGGCAGATCGGCCGGCACGTTGCCTTCGAAGACGATGATCGGCTCGCTGCGGCGGATACCCCGCTGCTTCGCCAGCAGACGCACGGAAGCCAGATACTCGTCGCGCTGCTCGTCGCCAAGCCAGGCGATCTGGAAGGGGTTGTTGCCCTCGATCAGACCGCCGGCGTCGTTGTAGATGGCTTCGCCTGGTCGCGAGAGGAGTCGGGCCGCGGCGTTGTCGTCGGAGAGGATCAGGTACGAATCGCTCTCGCTGCACTGGAGGGCGATGCGCACGGCCATCTGGCCGATCGTCGCCCGGGCCAGCGAGTACGCCCCACCGAGCGTCTGCGAGCCGAGAATCACGTGGATGCCGAAGGCACGACCCTGGCGCACGAGTCGGTCGAGAAGAAGCGTCGCGTCCTGACCGATCTTGTCGTCCTCGGTGAAGAACTCCTGGAACTCGTCGATGATCAGCAGCGTTCGCGGCAGGTTCTCCGCGTTGGGTTCGCCCTGCACCGCCCGGCGGTAGCCGGCGAGATCCTGCACGCCGATCGACCGGTAGAGCTCGCCGCGGCGCTTGAGTTCGCCGTCGAGCTTCTGAAGGACGCTGAGACCGAACTCGCGATCGCTCTCGATGGCCACCGCCCGGGCGTGCGGCAGTTCGTTGGCGGCGTAGGTCTTGAACTCGACGCCCTTCTTGAAGTCGACCAGATAGAACTCGACTTCGTCGGGCGAGTACCACATCGCCAGATTGGTGATGAGGGCGTGCAGCAGCGTCGACTTGCCCGAGCCGGTCTTGCCGGCAATCAGCACGTGCTGCGACACGCCCTGGCCGAGCATGAGCTCCTGGAGCTTGGTGGCCCCGGCGCGGCCCATGGCCACGCGCACTTCCTTGTCGCTGTGACGCGACCACCAGACCGAGTTGTTCGCGTCGGCGACTCCCGCGCGGGCCAGCGCCGGCGGCGGCCCCGGCGGAGCGATGGTCGCAAACGGCACTTCCACGCGCGAGGCGTGCTTGGCCTCCTTGCCGACCACCTTCAGCACCCGCGTGAGCAGTCCTTCGGGCGGCGCTGCTTCGAGTGTGAGCGGCCACGGTGCATACACCGGATCGTCGAGAACCAGCGCGCCCGCATCCTGCTTCGGCTCCTGCCGAAGCGTGGTCGCGGCCCGGGCCAGATCGTCGATCTGAAGTCCCGGCGGGCGCGGGGCCCGCACGTCGGCAGTCATCAGGGCGAAGACGCCGCAGCGGGCGCCGCTCGCCGCGACGCTGTTGAGTCGACGCGCCGCCGCCTCCGAGAAGTTGATCGGCAGGTTCGCCACCACCAGGAAGCGATACGGCTCGGCGATCTCGCCGGCGTCGACGTTGTAGCGCCCGATCGTCTGGTACTCGTTGCGGAGGTACTTCTGGATCACATTCTCCATGTGCTCGGTCAGATCGAGCAGCCGCTGGTCGATGTGGCGATCCTCGGTCCAGATGCGATCGCTGACGAGGGCGCCATCGTCGTCGGCGAGATGCATGAAGCCTGCGAAGTTCTGACCGAGCCCGACCGGATCGATGATGGTGAAGCGCACCTTGCCCGGGGGCAGCGCCGTCAGCAGTCGGAACATCGTCGCCTGCAGCGCCGGCACCGCCGCATCGAGACCGGCGCCGGTCGTCTGCACCAGGAGCGAGGCCTGCTCGGGGAAGTTGAGAATCGCCGGCACGGTGAACTTGGCCGGACCGGGGAGCGCAAAGTCGGCGTGCTTCGGCAGACCGCCCTCGAGAGTCGTCAGATCGACGGCGAGCGAGCCGAAGGGAATGGCCTCCGGGAATGCAGTCGGGGGCGTCCAGTTGTCCCAGGCCGGATCGGTCCACGCGCGAAACCCGGTGGCAATTGCCCGCCGCACCCGCTCGAGCGCGGCGTAACACAGGGCGCTCTCGCGATTCCACTCGGCAACCAGTTCCGACCACTCGCGATCGAGCCGTTCGCGGTCACCGGCGGTGGAGTCGCGGAAGGCCTGCTCGGCTGCGGCCAGTTCGCCGACTCGGGCCCGCTCGGCATCGGCGAGGCCCTGCACGCGCGCAGCGGCGGTGGTCACCAGGTCCCGCGCCCGCCTGGCCTTGGTCTCTGCGATCTCCTTGGGAAACCGGGCTTCGGCCTCCTGAAGCTTCTTGACGCGGTTCTCCTCGATCCGCTCGACGATCGGCCCGTGCGCCGTCTCGGCATGCCGGACTTCGCGATCACGCCGTTCGCCCAGTTCGCGCACCAGTCGATCGCGGAGCTCGGCCGCTTCGATCTCGCATCGACCCATCGCTCGGCGAGCGGCGCCGACGGCGTCCAGCATCGGTCGATGCTCGGCCTGCAGCCTGGCGCGGGCGATCACGTAGAGCGCCGCCACCACGCCGGCGGTGACCGCCAGGGAGACCAGTGCGGCGATTGCAATTGTCCTGTCGAAGATCCAGTCCTGCCGCCACGCGAAGAGCGCCGCGACGATCGTCGCCGGCGCCAGCAGCAGAACGAGCGGCAGACCGCTTCGAAAGAGCCTCGGCAGGAAGAGCTGACGCAGCGCCGCGACGTGGCGCCGCGCCTCCTCGGTCGACTGGTCGAGCCGGTGCTTCGACGGCAGGGTGTTGGCGGCAACCGCCGCGGCCCGGTCTTCGGCGAGGACGACTTCGTTCTCAGGGGGCGGAGGCGCAGTGGCCAGCGGCTGACGACAGGCCCGCAGCCATCGCGAGGCCCTCTCCTCGATCGAATCGAGTTCCTGAGTGAAGCCCTTGAGCCCCTTGCGGGTCTGCTCGAACTGCTCGACTGGCTGATTGCCGGTGGCTTCGAAGACCGTCTCGGCCAGCCAGATCGCCTCCTGCCGAGCCTTCTCGGCGTCGGTGCGACGCTTGAGGGCCCGGTCCTCGATCTGCTCGAGCGTGTCGCGCCACTCGCGCTCGAGGGCGGCGACCGTGCTGTCGCCATCTTCGGAGATCCGCGCCGTCTCTCTCGTGCAGGTCTCTTCGGCGCGCTGCCGGGCCGCTTCGTCGCGGGCGATGACCGCCTTGGTGGTCGACTCGAGTTTGACCCGCGCCGCCCGCTCGGCCTGTTCGCGTGCGGCGAGCTGTTCGCGCTCGCGCCGACTGGTCCTGATGACCGTCTCGACCAGGGCCGCGAGCGCTTCGCGTTGAATCTGTGTGAGTGGACCGTCGGCCGGAAGCTGGGCCATAGGGAGCGGATGGTAACCGCAGGAACCCCGGCCACCGGACGGCACCGGACGAACTCCCTCGGGCTCTTCGCGACCGTGCGGCGCGGCGTGTCGGATCCGGTCGAGCGAACCCTCTACTGGCAGTCGCTTCGGATCTTGTGAAGGATCTGGTTCATCTTCTCCATCGCCGAAACCGCAGCGCGGACCCGAGGCTCGAGCGGACCGATGACCGACTCTTCGATGTGCTTGGACGCGGGATCGTCCCAGAGGTCGCGCACCCGGTCCCACCTGAAATTGAGATCGCGCACCGCCCCGAGGAGCTTGGCTCGACTGGCGCCGACACTCATGGCTCACCTGCCTTCGGCGCTGAAGCGGTCGGATCCGCGCCGCCCGAGCTCGTCGCGGAATTCCCTGTTTCGGCCGAACCGGGTGGCGTCACACCGGACGAGACTCCCGGCGTCAGCGGATCGGTCTTCGGCGCCGAGACGGAGAAGTACTGCTCGAGAGTCTGCATCAGTCGTTCGAGATGGGCGATCGCCCGCGGCAGATCGATCTCGACGTGGGTGCTGAACCCCGCGAGGGCCGCCTTGAAGAGGAGACCTTCGCGATCCAGAAGCGCCACTGCCTTCTTGCACGAGTCGAGCTTGCGCTGGGCCTCGTCGAACTCCGCCTGGGCCTTGACGAGGGCCTTCCGCTCCAGCACGCACGAGGGCCGCTCATCGCGCGACTGGAGCTGGGCCCGAGCCAGCTCGAGCTTGCAGCGCTGCACGATCTCATGCCGCTTCTTCAGCGCGTGCGCCCAGAAGCCCATGCGGTCGTACTGGATCCAACCGACGGTCTTCTGCACATCGGAGTGGGCCTCCATCAGCGCCAGCCTGGCGTCCTCGGTGAACGAGATCAACGTCCCGCGAAAGTCGCGGATGACATCGATCGTCTTGACATTCGCACCAGTGGCCATGGGAGGGAGCAGAG
>CAYXKH010000168.1:0-1418 GCA_964465255.1 uncultured Isosphaeraceae bacterium | reverse complement strand
GCAGGGAGCAGGGAGCCGCAATGGGTTGCACGATTGGTTGCGTGCGCTGCATTCGAAACCGAAAGGCCCGATACCCCGCGCACGCAATCAGTCGTGCAACCCACTGCCATCTTTCCCTGCTCCCTGCTCCCTCTATCGCTGCTTCAAATACTCCTCGATCCTGTCCGCCTTGCGGATCAGGAAGGGGATGTGCTTGCCGGAGGCGTCGACGAAGCGGGTCAGCACCTTGAGCGTCTGTTCGAACTCCTCGGCGAACTTCTGCTGTTCCTGATCGCGCCAGCTCTGGCCCAGGGCGGTGAGCCGGCCGTGGAGCACGGCCATCTGACCTCCGAGGGTGTCATTGAATCGCTTGAGGTCGTGCGCAAAGCGGCGGAGTTCGGCGGGATCGACGATGGCTTTGGACATGGGAGTGGGGACAGAAGGGGCAGGAGGGGAGCAGGGAGCAGCAATGGGTTGCACGGATGAGGCGTGCGCTGGGTGGCTCAACTTCGGGGACGGAAGGGGGATCAGGAATGAGGAATGAGGAACCGGTGATGAGATCGAAGCATGCGCCGGATCCAAGCGTAACCCCTCAGACCCCCGCGCACGCAATCAATCGTGCAACCCGCTGCGGCCCCCTGCCGGCTCGCGCAGCGAGCCGCCTGCCCCCTTTCCGCCGAATCGTGCAATCATCCCGCCGCGAATCCCCCCCCTGCCCACCCCACGTCGAATCGTCGTTGCCATCACCGGAGCGAGCGGTGCTCCCTATGCGGTCCGGACGCTCCAGCTTCTCGCGGCCGCCGAGGTCGAGATCCATCTGGCGGTCTCGGCCCACGGTCGGCGGCTGCTGTTCGATGAGATGGGCATCAAGCGGCTCGACGCCGACGAACTCACCGGGGGTCGCGGCTCGCAGTTGACCATTCACAGCGACAGCGACGTCGGTGCAGCCCTCGGCAGCGGGTCGTTCGTTCACCAGGGGATGATCATCGTGCCCTGTTCCGGAAACACGCTCGGCAAGATCGCCGCGGGCGTGACCGACAATCTCGTGCAGCGAGCGGCCGCGGTCGCCCTCAAGGAGCGACGACGACTGGTCATCGCTCATCGCGAGAGCCCCCTCTCGTTGATCGAACTCGACAACATGCGCCGTGTGACCGAGGCCGGCGCGATCATCGCCCCGCTGGCGCCCGGGTTCTATCTGATCCCCAAGCGCATCGAAGACCTCATCGATTTCATGGTCGCCAAACTCCTCGACCTCGTGGACGTCCCGCACACCCTGGACGTGAGGTGGGACGAACGCCTCGCGCGCGAGGAGTAGCGCGTCGGCTGGCGCCGACGGAAGCTGAGGTGTGCCGCTGCGCGGCACGCTTCTCTCGCTCGGCACGATCGACACGGCGCCGGCTGCGCCGGCTTGGTCGATCGAGCCGAGCAGTTTTTTTTTT
>CAYXKH010000167.1:3707-6794 GCA_964465255.1 uncultured Isosphaeraceae bacterium | reverse complement strand
TGTCCTCCGTGCTCCATCCTTCCTGCGCACGACGCGAAGGACCTCGTCCATGGAGCGCCGTGTCACTTCGGGCTTCGCTCAAGTGGGCGAAGCGCTGTTCTTCACGGCGACTGGCGTCGCCGCACGCCGAGCTGGGGCTCGGCGAGACGCTGGTACTCGCAACATCCGTGCATGTCGACGATGCTCGCCGGCTCTCCGTGTCACATACCTCCTGCACGCGCCGCCCTGGGCGTGGCGACCGCAAACACGAAGGTCGGGGCGGAGGGCCGAACGGAGCGCTCATGCAGTCGCCGCAGCGCGGACCAGGCGATCTCGGATGGCGTCCCAGACGCCGCCCTCGCTGACGGGCAGCTCGATCAGGATGCGGGCAACGCCCAGGTCGTCGGCCTCACGCAGCGCGGCGTAGAGCCTGGCGGCGTATTCGACGGCGTCGATGGGCATGATCAGATGGCGATGCCCCGCGGGGACCGCGAGCCCGCGTGAACCGAGGACCACGGCAGATCCGCCGGTGCGCAGCAGCACCGAGAGTTCGCTGCCGCGGAACAAGGTCGCCGGCGTGCGCGGGGCATAGTGCGACGCGGAGGTCCCCGGCGACGCGTCCTGCGCGGCGATCCTCGGACGCTCGACCGGCCCGATCACGGAGGCGATCTCGTCGGCCGTGATCGACCCTGGTCGCAACAGCCTCGCCTGCGGCGTCGAGAGATCGACCACCGTCGACTCGATGCCAAGCGTCGAGGCCCCTCCGTCCAGAATGAAGAGCTCCGACTGATCGGCGAACTCGCTGGCCACGTGGGCCGCCGTCGTCGGCGAGATGCGTCCCGATCGATTGGCCGACGGCGCCGAGATCGGGCCGCCGAACGCGTCGAGCAGGGCTCGGGCAATCGGATGGCGCGGAGCGCGGAGGGCAATCGTTGCACGACCACCGGTGGCGCGGTCGGGAACGTGGGGTGCGCGAGCCAGCACCATGGTGAGGGCACCCGGCCAGAATCGCTCCGCAAGTCGGGTGGCCCGCTCGTCCCACGACGCCACGAGTGATGCCGCTTCGTCGGCGTCACGCACATGGGCGATCAGCGGATTCGAGTGCGGTCGCCCCTTCAGTTCGTAGACGAGTTGCAGAGCGCGCTCGTCGTGGGTCGGCGCCCCGAGGCCGTAGACGGTCTCGGTCGGGAACGCGACGGGGACGCCGCGACCAAGCATTGCGGCTGCTTCGCGGAGATTCACATCGGTGGCGTCGACCACGCGAGGCATCGGAATCGGTCCTTTGGGGGATCAGCGCTCGCGGCGCTCGTCGACCATGCTCTCGACATCGACAGCAATCCGGTTCATCTCGAGGCCCGTTCCCAGGGCCCGATAGAGCGACGCGACCGAGGTGTTGTACGCCGAAAGCGACTGGTACTCCTCGAACTGCGCCAGGGCCAGTCGATCCTGCCGCTGGAACTTCAGGTTGAGAAACTCCGGGGTCAGGCTGGCCAGCGTCTTCTCCTCGACCAGCAGCGCCCGCAGGTTCTCCGCCGCGGCAAGCCGACTGGAGCGGGTGGCGCTGATCAGTTGAAAGTTGGTCAGGCAGTCACGGAGGGCGTTCTTCACCTCGAGGGTGACATCCTGCACCGCGCGGCGGAAGCCGATCACCGCGGAGGAGCGGCGGAGTCGGGCGGCGCGGAACGACGCCTCGGCCTCGCGGTTGCCGATGGGCTGGGAAAAGGTCGCCCCCAGGAGCGAGTCGATGAAGCTGCCCTCGCCGAGCTCGGCGTAGGAATCGGAGCCGGTGTCGGAGAGACCGAACCAGCCCATCTGGGCGGTCAGATCGAGAATCGGAAGTCGGGCATTGTCGGCGACGAGCTGACGGATCGAGGCATCGTCGACGGCCAGCAGAGATCGGGAGATCTCCGGCCTGCGCTCGAGCGCAGTGAGCATGGCCTCGCGCAGGTCGATGTTCACCGGCGACTCGACCATGAAATCAATCGGCGCCAGCAGCACTTCCGACTCGAGGGGCATGCCCGGATCGTTCATCAGCGTCTTCAGTCGATCCGAGGCGGCGCGGACGTTGCGCTGGGCCCGAAGCACGCTGGCCTTGCGCTGTTCGACGGTCGCCACCGCATCGGAGAACTGCGACTGACGAGTGTCGAACTCGCGTCGCCGCGACAGCACGTCGCGGACCTGCTCGCCTGAACTGGTCAGCCACATGCGGATGCGCAGTTCCTCGCGAGCCACGACCAGGTTCCAGTACGACGCCTCGACCTCGAGGACGAGCTGGAGGAGCGACTGGCGGAGATCCTCGACCGCGCCGCGCTCGGCGTTCCGTGCGAGCTTGATGGTCGCGGTGTTCACGTCGGAGCCGAAACCCCGCAGAATCGGTTGGGCGAAGCCCAGTCGAACCGCGCTCGCCCATGCCGGGTCGGGGAGGAAATCAATGCTGGGATCGTTGTCGCGGACCCGCGAAAGATCGGTCGAGACGGTGAACGACCCGCCGCTCTCGAGGGGCTTGCGAACACCGGTCTCGAAGGCCCAGGAGCGATTCGTGCTGACCCCCGAGCCCAGCGAAAATCCGTTCAGAACCGGAAGCGGCCGCGGCTGATCGGTCACGCTCATCTGCGTGGAACCGAAGAGGACCGCGTCGAAGACCGCCGACGCCGCCTGGACCTCGGCCTCGGTGATGGCCGGGGCCAGGATCGCCTGCTGGGTGGCGAGGTTGTTCTTGACCGCGGAGGCCACCGCCGTCTGCAGACTGAGAGTCACCTCCTTCTGGTCGGCCCCGAACAGATCGGTCCCGATGGCGAGCGATCCCGGCCCGATGTCGCGGGGCGGTCCAAGCGCTTCGAGCTCGCCGAGGCGACTCGCGAGCTGCTCCTCGAGGGCCACCGGGGCCCGCGAGACCGGCGTCATTTCCTCTTCGGCCGGAATGATGTCGATTCGCTGGCGGATGGCGGCCTCGACCGACTCGCGCAACTGCTTGGAGCTGTCCGGCTGGATCGGCGCCTGGCAGCCCACCGTGAGGGTGAGCCCGGCCAGCCCCCCGGCGGTGGCGCAGCGCCGCCCCCTGCGGAAGAGACCAGTCCGGGAGAGACCAGTCCGAGAGAGACCGGCCCG
>CAYXKH010000167.1:0-3607 GCA_964465255.1 uncultured Isosphaeraceae bacterium | reverse complement strand
GAGAGACCGGCCCGGGAGAGACCGGCCCGGGAGAGACCGGCCCGGGAGAGACTGAATCGGATGGGTTCGGAAGCGCCGCCGATGCGCTGGGCGGAAGGAGAGGTCGAACTGTCGGCGGACATGGGCGTCAGGGTATGGCGGTTCGGCTGCGTTCGCGTGCGGCGTTCCGCCACGGCGTCTCGGGAGCCACGGCGTCTCGGGAGCAACGGCGGACCGGGCGCGACTGCCCCAAGAGGTGGTCCACGACCGCCCGGGAGTCGACGGCAGCGTTCGCACGCTGCCCGGTCGGCGGAGTCGACGGCCACGGTCCGCTCGAGTGCGAAGTAGAATCGGCGGCCGTCGCTGATCCACTCCGAAAGACCCGCCCATGCACTCTTCTTCCGTCGCCTGCTCCGTGCCTCTCACCTGCCCTGACCGTCAGGGCCGCGCCCGACGTGGCTCGCTCTGCGGTCTCTTGCTGGCGCTGGCGGCGATGTCGACAGCGATGGCGGCGCCTCCTGCGGGCGCCGGCGCGGCTCCGCCAGCTCGACCGGCCGGTGCGGAATCGACCGGCTGGTGGGCCTCGGTCACGACCAACGACGTCTATGTGCGAAGCGCCCCGAGCGTCGACTCGTCGTATCCGTTTCTCAAGCTTGACCGCGGCGCACTGGTCAAGGTCGTCGAAGAGACCGTCGGCTGGGCCCGGGTCCCCGCACTCGGACCCTCCTTCAAGGAGGCCTTCGGCTATCTGCGTGCGGATCGCAAGGTCAAGTTGAGCACCGACGGCACGCGGGCCGAGATCCTGAGCAAGGCAGACGTGCTGGCCCCGAATCTCTCGGCGCGGTTCAACCCCGACAGCAGTTGGAAGCCGATTGCGAAGCTCGACGCCGGGCAGATCGTTGCGGTGCTCGACGTGATCGAGGGACAGCGCGACACGGTCTACAAGATCGCTCTCCCGACCAGCAGCGACGGCTGGATCAATCTGACCTTCCTGCGCAAGGCCACGGCCGAGGAGCTGGCGACGCTTGAACCCAATCTCGGCGCCGGACCGAGACCACTGGCCGCGCCAGCCACACCTGCTGAGCCCAGCGTCACACCGCCGACCGAGGGGGGAGCTTCCCAGACCGCGCCTGCCAGACCGACCGAGGGAACCGGCGCAGCGACCAATCCCCAACTGTCCCCGACGACTCCCGCGCGGGCCGGCGAGCCCGAGTCGCCGCCTCCCGCCAACGCCCCTGACGGATTCAGCGAGACACCGCCTCCAGCCGCCGGCACCGCCGCGACTCCCGCCGGGAGCGCCACCACGCCGCCGGCCGACAACCGCACGATCATCACCGGCGACGCCGCAACTCCGCCGGTCGAGACCAACGCCGCCCGAGTGCGGCGCATCACCCTCGACGACATCGAACAGGCCTTCGAAGCGGTGCAGCGCGAGAATCCCGAGACCGCCGAGGTGGGCCCGCTCCGCGAGCGCTATCTCGAGTTCGCAGATCGCCCAGAGACGTCCGCGACCCAGCGCGAATTCGCCCGAGCCCGCGCCGAGCAGCTTCAGATCAAGATCGACATCCAGACCCGACTCGCCAAGGTCCGCGAGATGCGGGCCAAGGCCAATGCGGACATCGACACCATCCGCGGGGCCCGCGTGGCCATGGACGCCCGCCGCGAGTACGTGGCCGTCGGTCGCCTCAACGCCTCGACGGTCTACGACGGCACGCGTCTGCCGCTGCTCTTTCGCATCCAGGATCCCAGCGGCGGCCAGAGCATCGGCTACCTCCAGCCGGGCCAGGGATTCGATCTCACCGCCCTCCTTGGACAGTTGGTCGGCATCGTGGGCAGCCAGGGGTACGACAGCGCCCTGCGCCTGAACGTTGTGACGCCGACGAGGATCGATCTGCTGACGACGGCGCGGTAGGTTGATCGCTCCGTCGCGGCCCTGCGCGGAGCGGCGCGTTCACCTCGGGCGTGTGCATCACGCCCCTGCTCGCCGGCCCTTAGACTCGCTCCGCTCGCACAGGGCGGGCGCGCGAAGGCGTGGCCCCCGCTGTGCCCTTCGGGCCGACGGCCGCTCGAGGGACTGCAAGGCGAGTGCCCGCTCGGCGTGCTATTCTTGCCGGCTCGATGCAGGTCGGGGCGCTAGCTCAACTGGGAGAGCGTCGCCTTTGCAAGGCGAAGGTTACCGGTTCGATCCCGGTGCGCTCCATTGATGTCTCTTCGAAGGATCCGTCTCGAGCAGCCTGTGGCGAAAGTCATTCGGGCTGCGAACGAGCACGATCCCGAAGTACGTTCTCCACAGACTGCTCGACCCCACCAGTTGCACGTGAACGCCCGGACGGCCGCCATGCCCACTTCAACGTTGCCGCCGCTCGCGGCAATCCGCGCTCACTTTCCTTCCCTCGGCGGCAAGACCCTCCTGCTCGACAACGCCGGTGGTTCGCAGGTGCCCGTCGGCGTGGCCGATGCGATCCGCCGCTACATGCTCAACGACTACGTGCAGCTCGGGGCGGGCTACGACGTGTCGGCGCGGGCGACGAAGAACGTCGACGACGCCCACGCCTTCATCAACCAGGTGATGAATGGCGAGCGCTCCGGCGCGACCCTGCTGGGTCCCTCGACCACCCAGCTCTGCCACATGCTTGCCGGCTGCTACCGACGTCTGCTTCGACCGGGCGACGAGATCATCGTCGCCGAGTGCGGACACGAGTCGAACATCGGCGCGTGGCTGGCCCTCACCGATATCGGAGTGCGGATCCGCTGGTGGAACGTCGGCGACGATCCCACCGGCTGTCCTCTGGATGCGCTCGATGATCTGCTCGGGCCGCGCACCAGACTGGTGTGCTTCACCCACGTCTCCAATCTGCTCGGCGGCATCGTCGACGTGGCCGAGGTCGCCCGACGGGCCCACTCGGTCGGCGCCCGCGTGGTGGTCGACGGCGTCGCCTACGCGGCCCATCGGGCCATCGATGTCGACGCCTGGGGATGCGACTGGTACGTCTATTCGACGTACAAGGTCTACGGCCCGCACATGGCGGCCCTCTTCGGTCGGCACGAAGCCCTCGACGAACTCACCGGACCGAATCACTTCTTCATTCCGCGGGACCGCATTCCGTACAAGTTCGAACTCGGCGGCGCCAGTCACGAGGGCTGCGCAGGACTGCTGGCGCTGCGGGACTATCTGGCCTTCCTCGCCGGCAGCGACGCGACTGGTCGGGCGGCCGCGCCATCCGACGAGCGGGCCACCATCGAACGAGCCTTCGAGGCGATGACCGAACTCGAGCTGCCCCTTCAGCGGCGCCTGGTCGAGGGTCTGGTGGCCATTCCCGGCATCCGCGTGCTGGGTCCGACCACCGTCGGGCCGGAGCGTGTGGCGACGGTGAGTGTGGTCCACGATCGGGTCTCGGCCGCAGCCATCGCCGCGGCCGCCCACGCCCGCGGAGTCGGATTCCGAAACGGCCACATGTACGCCTATCGCCTCTGCGAGTCGCTCGGCGTCGATCTCGCCGACGGCGTGGTCCGCATCAGTGCGGTGCACTACAACACGCTCGACGAGATCGATCGAGCAGTCGACGCGGTGAAGAGCGCGGTCACCCGCCGCTGAGAATGCGTCCCGGCACCGACGCCGCCGCGAAGC
>CAYXKH010000166.1:3923-6927 GCA_964465255.1 uncultured Isosphaeraceae bacterium | reverse complement strand
CGGCGAAGCCGCTACGGAGCGCTCAAACTCACCCCGGCGAAGCCGCTCCGGAGGGCTCAAACTACTTGACCTTCGGCGCCACCGCCGCGCCCTCCGGCGCCAGCACCTGCGAGCGGAAGAGAAAGCCGTCGGTGGTGCCGCGGAACGACCAGACGCTCGGACCGACGTGGGTTCCAATCAGTTCCGGCGTGATCTTCTCGGAGAGCTCGGCGAGGGTCTGCAGCGACTTCATGCTCTCGCCCATCGGGCCCTCGTCGTCACTCATCTCGGCCCCGAACTCCTTGAGCATGGCAATCTGCGACTTGAGGGAGAACTGCGAACTGCGCCAGGTGGCGGCCATGTTGTTGTACCCCCAGCCGACGAGTTCGCCCTCGGGAAGTGCGGCGAGACCGCGTCGGAAGAACTTCTCCTCGGCGAGGGCCGATTCGCCCTTCTGACCGACCGAGCGGAGGACGCCTTCGACCGACTCGAGCGATCCCAGCGCCACCCAGCCGCCGCCGACACCCACGGCCACTTCAGGAGAGAACTCGTCGGCAAAGACGGTGTTCCCCAGGAAGTCCTGCGGCGCCAGACCCATCGCCGGAGCCAGCATGTCGAACATCGGCTTCACGGACTCGAGCTTGGCGGCGCGAATCGTCACCGACATCCGCTGGCTGTCCTCGTTGATCGGTTCGACCCGCGACGAAGCCACGTAGATCTCCGGGCCCATCTCGGCGAATGCCTGATCGAGCATCGGGCCGAACTGCTGGAGGCTCATGTCGATCTGCTCGGCGAACATCGGAGGCAGCCCCTTCACGATGTCGCGGACCAGCGGCATGATCCGGGCGAAGCGGACATTCATGCGCGCGAAGCCGATGGTGTCGCTCCCGACGAACGAGGGAATGTCACCCTTGGGCTTGCCGGCCGTGATCAGCGACATCAGACCGACCTTGTCGCCGGGAATGTGCATGCCAATCGAGAGGTTGGCCATGCCGTCGCGTCCGTCGAGCCCGAGCCCGAACCCGTACGCGCGGATGTCGCCGAAGAGCTGGGCGATGTAGGGCATGACCATCGCTCCCGGCCCGGCCATGAGCGGGGCGACCAGCGGCTGGATCGAGGGCGTGAGCAGCACCGCCCATCCCTGGCGATCGTCGCCGAGCTGGGCCATCGCGGCCTGGAAGTCCTTGTTGTCGGCGAGCGGCTTCTCGAGCTTCTGACCATCGATGACTTCAAAAGCGTCCTCGAGAGCGAGCAGGCTCGATGCCAGGAAGTAGCGCGAACCGTCGCGAGCGAAGTGGAGGGTGTTGAATCGGCTGAAGATCTCCTCCATGCCGGGGAACTCCTCATCCATCCCTCCCATCCCCTCCTCCTCTTCCTCCTCGACCTCTGGCTTGGGAAGCTCGATCGAGCGGACCTTGCGACCGCGGATCTCGCGCTCCTCGACCTTGGCTCCGTCGTCGCGGGTCAGCTTGGTGATGACCGCATCGAACATCTCCTCTGCCTTGTCGGCGTTGGCGCCGAAGTCGGCGAAGTTCAGCCCGACCGGGATCATCTGGTCGGTCTCCTCGTCGCGCTCGGCGAGAATGGCGCCGGCGATCGTCCCTTCCGGCTTGACCAGATCGTCACGCTCGAGTCCGAGCTCCTTGAGGGTCTCGTCGATCGACGGGCGGTCTTCGCCCGTCGACTTGAATATCTCGGCCATGTAGGCCTGCACCGACTCGGTCTCGAAGAGCGACCAGAGCGACGTTCGCCGAAGCCTGGCTTCGAAGTCCTTGTAGTCGGGGACGGACATCACCAGCACCGCCTGATCCGAGACCAGGTGCTCGATGCGCACCGGGGCGGTGTCGGCGAGGGCGAAGGCCGGAGTGGAGAAACAGACCGACGCCACGATCGAAGCCGAAGCCACCAGCCCGATCCAACAAGTCGCGAAACGATTCAGCACGAGAGTCTCCTGCGGGGACATGACATGTGGGAGGAATGCACCGACGGTTCAGCGTCCCGCGCTGCCGTCGCGAAGTTCCGGCGACACCCCGGCCGCGACCCGCGTCGGCGGAACGTGATATCGATGCCCGGAGTTGGGATTGTCCTTGTCGAAGGCGAAGGCTTCACGGTTCTTGATGAAGTCCTTCACGTAGCGGGCGGGAATGGCGAACCCGAGGGCCTCGCCACCGAGGATGCCCATGTTGGTGATGCCGATCACTTCGCCGCGGGTGTTGAAGAGGGGTCCGCCCGAGTTGCCCGGATTGATGGGCGCGTCGGTCTGGATGTAGGTCAGTCCGCTGAAACTCCGCTGCGAGGTCGAGATCACTCCCTGAGTCAGGGTGCGCTCGAGTCCCAGCGGATTGCCGATGGCGAAGACCCCTTGGCCGATCTCCAGGCTCTCCTCCCGCTGCACTGGAGCGATGGTGAAGTCCTTGCCCTCGGGATGGCGGATCTTGATCAGGCCGAGGTCGAGGTGATTGTTCACCGCGATGATCTCGACATCGTCGATCACCACCCGACGCAGCGTGCCGTCCTCCTCGGGGAACCAGACCGTGGCCTTGAGCATGGTCTCGTTCTGGATGACGTGGGCGTTGGTGATGGCATAGCCGGCGCGGTTGATGATCACACCCGACCCCAGTCCGCTCGGGGTCGAGACCTTGATCACCGAAGGCCCGATCCGTCGGGCATGCTCGCGCGGGTTGAGCTCGGGGGAATCGTTGGCAGTGCTGAAGAGGGTGTCCTCTTCGAGACTCGCCTTGGCGTTTGGATCGTCGAGGGTGACTTCGTCGACCTCCGACATCTCCACCACCAGCACCTCCGGACCGACATCGAGCCAGAGTCGGCGGTCGTTTCGCTTGATGACGGAACCCTCGAGCGTGTTTCCGCTCTTCAGCTTGACCAGATCGGCCTGAGCCGCCGGAGCGGCGATGAAGGCGAGGGTGACGAGGGCGGTCAGCGCGGTGTGTCGGAGCATGGGGTGCCCGGGAGTTCGGATCTGGCTTCGGATATGGGGAATGAGCGAGGTGGAGACTCCGACGCGCCC
>CAYXKH010000166.1:0-3823 GCA_964465255.1 uncultured Isosphaeraceae bacterium | reverse complement strand
TTCGGATCTGGCTTCGGATATGGGGAATGAGCGAGGTGGAGACTCCGACGCGCCCGCGACCCGTCGAGCAGTGTGTCGATCCTGGGCGACAAACCGCCCCGGATCGGCCGCTACTATACGACCCGCGCGAACGCTCAGACGAAGTGCGTTCCGAAACCGAGGCCCCGCGTTTCACGCGTGATGAAAAGGCGGTGCGCCGAGTTGCTCCATCTCCCACTCCGTCCCAGCCCCGGCCTCTCCTCCATGCTCACTCCTGCGCTCACTCCCGCGATCACTCCCGCGCTCACTCCCGCGATCACTCCCGCGCTCACTCCCGCGACGACTTCCGCCACTCCCCCACGGCGTCCCGTTGCGGCACTCGCTGCCATTTCGATCGGGGCCGCGCTCTCGATTGCATCCATCGTCTCCGCCCAGACTCCTTCGCTGGCCGAGTTCTTCGGTTTCGAAGGGCTCGAGATCGTGAAGATCGATGCCAACCCAGGGCCGCTGGCCATCGCCGACATGAATGGTGACGGTCACAACGACCTCGTGGTCGCCAACAACCGCAAGAGCCGCATCGAGATCCACTACTTCAAGCCCGGAGCCACGCCCGACGACGAGCAGCCCCGACCGGCAGGCAGCGGCGTCAACGAGATCCCCGAGCACTGGCGATTTCGCCGCGAGCTGATCTCGGTGAGCCACCAGGTCAGCGGGATCGCCGTCTCGGACATCGATGCCGACGGCCGGGCCGACATCGTCTATGCCGGCAACCCTCCGACGATCGTGATGATGCGGCAGGCCCAGCCTGGCGAGTTCGAGGTCTTCCGTCGCCACAACGTGAAGGGGCTCGCCGCCGGACGGGACGGCTTCGCCATCGCCGACGTCACCGGCGACGCGGCCCTCGAAGTGATTGCGATGGTCGGCGGCCGGATCCGCATCTGGCCCCTCAACGGAGGCAATCTCGGCACCAGCACCGAGCTCGCCGGGGGCGGCACCCTGGTCGCCTTTCTGATCGAGGACTTCGACGGCGACGGCCGCAACGACTTCGTCGGCATCATTCCCGACGACTCTGCCCCAATACGACTCTGGCTCGCCGGCGGCGAGGCCAACGCCAAGGCCTTCGGCCCTCAGCTCCGATTCGAGATGCCGGTGATCCGCGAGGCGTGCGCCATCCGCTTTCCCGATCAGCCGGCTGCCAAGCTCAGCGTGATCGAGGCGGTCTCCAAGCGGGTGGTGGTTCTCGCCGCGGAACGGCAGTCGATCCCACCGGGCCTCGACGGTGACGCGGCGATGCGGGTGTACGCCTTCCGCGACGGCTCGACCCGCAAGCGCTCGACCGCGGTCGCCGACGTCGATGGCGACGGTCGCGCCGATCTGCTGGCCACCGACATCGAGGGCAACGCCGTCGTCGTCTACCGCCAGTTCGAAGGCAAGGGACTCGACGGTGGCACGCCGTTTCCGGCGTATGCAGAGATGACGTATCTGGTGGCGGGCAACGTCGATGACGATCCCCAGGCCGAAGTCTTCGTCCTCTCCCAGAAGGAAGGCGTGGTCGGACGCATGGACGGCGCCGCCGACGGCACCCTGAGCTTCCCGCAGGCCGTGGCCATCAGCGCCGGTCACACTCCGGTCGCGGCGACCTTGGTCGAGCTCGACGGCGGAATGACTCTTGCAGTCGTCGCCAAGGACGGTCGCAACTACGTCCTCGACCTCATCAACACCCGCACCAACGAGACCACCGTGGTCGACCTCGGTTCGCAGAGCCGCGAGCCGGAGACGATCGTCGCCCTCGACGCCGACCAGGATGGTCGCACCGATCTCTTGCTCTTCACGCCGGAGAAGCCGATGCAGATGCTGCGGTCCGACCCCAGCGGATTCAAGCTGCTCGAGTCGCGGGACATGGGCCAGTTCGGACTGGTGCAGGCTGCCGAAGCCCGCAACACGGAGACCTTCGACGTCGATGGCGATGGTCGTCAGGAGCTGCTGATTGCCGATCGCAACTTCATCCGCGCGGTGCGCTACGTCGCCGAGCCGCCGGCTGGCATCAGCCCGGGGTGGCAGGTGGTGACCCAGATCAATGCCGAGGATCCCTCGACCAAGCTGGTCTCGCTGGCCATCCGCAGCGGCGATTCCCCGGCCATCGCCGCCGCCGACCAGGACAATTCACGAGTGATCACCTTCGCCCGCAAGGCCTCGACCGACGCGAGTGGCCCGGCGGGAACCGCAGCGACCTGGACTCAGAACGAGGCCCTCGACGTGCGCGGCTTCAAGTTCACCTCGATCCAGGCCGGCTCCTTCAGCGGCGACGGGCGCGAGAATCTCCTGGCAATCGGCGGCGACGGCTTCGCCATCATCCAGTTCGGCGGCGAGCGGGTGGTGCTGTCGCAGGTCGCCGCGTGGCGCACCGACATCGATCGGCGCCGCCAGCACGAGATGCTGGCGGGCGACGTCAACAGCGACGGCTTCGTCGACCTGGTGATGCTCGACGACGGCGAGCAGATGTGCGAGATCCTCACCTTCACCGAGACCCAGCGGCTGCTGTACGCCACCGGCTTCCAGGTCTTCGAGAGCAAGATCTTTTCGGGCGGGGCGACCCGAGAGGCCCAGCCGAGTCAGGTCTTCATCGCCGACGTCACCGGCGACGACGCCGACGACATCGTCCTGATCTCCCACGATCGACTGCTGATCTACCCGCAGATGCGGAAGCCGTAAGCGGTGGTCAAGCCGCTCTTCCACATCGTCCTTCTCAATCCCGAGATCCCCAACAACACCGGCAACATCGGGCGCACGGCACTGGCCACCGGATGTCGTCTGCATGTGATCCACCCCCTGGGCTTCTCGATGGACGAGAAGGCCAGACGCCGCGCCGGGCTGGACTACTGGGAGCACGTCGACTGCGTGGAGCACGAGTCGTGGGGGGCGTTTCTGGCCACCGAGCAACCCGCTCGACTCTTCCTCTTCACCACCCGCTCCTCACGACCGATGTGGGACGCCCAGTTCGTCCAGGGCGACCACCTCCTCTTCGGGCGGGAGAGTCGAGGCGTCGACGACGCCGTCCACGACTTCGTCGCGGAGCGATTCGGGCCGGGGGCGAGCGTGCGGCTTCCCATGGTCGATCACCCCGCCGCCCGCAGCCTGAACCTGGCCACGGCGGTATGCGCGGCCGTCTATGAAGGATGGAGACAGGTGGCCCGACCCGGTCCGCCACCGCCTGTCTGAAATGTCGAACCCCGACTTCACAACCACCTCGACCGACGCCATCGTCGGACCTCACCCCCCCACCAACCCTGGAGCAGCTCTCATGACTCTTC
Organism: uncultured Isosphaeraceae bacterium; assembly: GCA_964465255.1. GTDB lineage: Bacteria > Planctomycetota > Phycisphaerae > Phycisphaerales > SM1A02 > CAYXKH01. Next base: position 533 of record CAYXKH010000166.1, on the reverse strand, counting down.
GCGCTGTTGCCGCAGCCGCATTCGGTGCGGCGCTTGCATCGCTCGTGCCCTCGTTCGCCGTGGCTGACCTGATCAGCCGGGAGATCATCTTCGGCAATCCGGAGCGCGCCAGCGTCCAGATCAGCCCCGACGGATCGCGTCTGGCCTTTCTCGCCCCGCGCGACGGCGTCCTCAACGTCTGGATGCAGACCATCGGCGCCGACGACGCCAGACCACTGACCCAGGCCACGACGCGGCCGATCGCCTCCTACTTCTGGTCCCCCAACGGCGAGCAGATCATCTTCGCCCAGGACCGTGGCGGCGATGAGAACTTCCGTCTCTTCGCAGTCTCGGCTCCCCGTCCGCAGCCCGCTGGCACCGCCGCCGCCGCGGGCGAGCCTGCGGAAGTCGCCCTCACTCCCTTCGACAACGTGCAGTCGCGGGTGACCGCGGTCGATCGAAATCATCCCGACGAGATCCTGGTCTCGGTCAACAACCGCGATCCGATGGTCCATGACGTCTGGCGGATCAACACCCGCACCGGCGTCGGCGAG
>CAYXKH010000165.1:0-7191 GCA_964465255.1 uncultured Isosphaeraceae bacterium | reverse complement strand
AGGAATGAGGAATGAGGAATGAGGAATGAGGAATGAGGAATGAGGAATGAGGACCCGCTCGACGGACGACGCGTCATTTGCCTGCCGGCGCGAAACGTGAGGGGGATCGCGTGCCGGGTGCCCAACACCGCACATCGCGGGTTGCGCGGGCAGGCTCAAAGCGCATCCGAAGTTGCGCGGGCACCGTATCCACCGCCCGTCCGGAGTCGCCTGGATCGAGGTGCCAGGTTGCTTGTGACGGGACCGCCTGGCTCCCTGCGCGCTTGAGGCCAGGCAGATTCGTCAAACGCACCCTCACCTGCACTTGCTCCCACGGCCTCCGAGGCGGACCATGACCAGTCATGAAGACCACTTCCATCGCGACCATTGCCCCCTTCGCCCTGTGTGCCCTGCTCGCCCTTGCAGGATGCGCCACCCGCTCGCTGAACGTCGTGCCCGCGGCGGAGCCGTCGACCGCTGCGGCATTCGAAGAGCTGAAGTCGCTGCAGGGCACCTGGATGATGACCGCCCCCGATGGCACCATGATGGTGGGCTCGGTCTTCAGCGTCTCGTCCAACGGATCGGTGGTTCGGGAGATCATGTTCCCGGGCGAGCCGCACGAGATGACGAATCTCTATCACCTCGACGGCGACTCCATCGTGGTGACGCATTACTGCGCCGCCGGCAACCAGCCGCGGATGCGTTGTGTGGAGCCCGAGAAGAACCTCTTCGTCTTCCAGCTCTTCGAAGTGACCAACCTGATCGAGAATCCGCAGACCGGGTCGATCGAACACATGGGTGATCTCACCCTCACGATCTCCGGGCCGACGACCATCCGCGAGAGCTGGCAGAGTTACAAGGATGGTGTGTCGACCGACCACGCAGTCTTCGACCTGACTCGCGGCTGACAGTTGCGCACGCCGACTTCCGAAGGCTGGCCCCCGAGTTCCGATCCGCCCGCATCCATTTCACCTTCGAGCTGCCCTCCATGCCCGCGTCCTTCGCTGATCGAATCGACATGCAGAACCGCCTCTTCTCCGAACTCTCGGCGATGTTCGGCAAGGAGGTCCCGCTCTACGACAAGTCGCTCCTGATCAACCGGGAGTGCAACAAGGCGGTCTGCACCCTGCTCGGGCGAGTCCACGCGGGGTTCGCAATCACCGATCCCCAGCTCGATCGCACCAGCGGGGAGCGACACGGGGCCATCCGCATCGGGAAGCGCAGCGAGTATCGATGGGTGGCTCGGTTCTTCGGAGCCTTCGCCCTCGAGCCGCACAACTTCTACGACATGTCGAATGTCGGCACGAGAAGCCAGCCGATTGTGGCGACGGCGTTCCGTTCCGTGCTCAATCCGGAACATCGGGTCTTCTGCTCGCTCCTGATGACCGACTATTTCGATCCGCAGACGCAGGCCCGGATCGAGACGCTGCTGGCCCCGCGCGAGGTCTTCTCGGCCCGGGCGAAGGAACTGGTCGAGAAGAGCGAGCGCGACGGCGGGCTGAACTGGGACGACGCCAAGGACCTCATCCGCGAGGGCGTCGAGCGGATCTTCAAGTGGACCGGGACCGCTCGGGACCATGCCCTCTTCACCGATCTCTGCAACGGTGGCTTCAAGATCGCCGCCGACATCGCCTGCTTCGAGTCGCACCATCTCAACCATCTGACACCCAACACCTTCTGCATGGATCTCTACACCTCGACCATGAAGCACGCCTTGGGGGAGCTCGACGAGGTCGAGTACCGCGTCCGGGCCGTGCGGGCGCTCGAGCGGATGATCGCCCGGGCCGATCGCGACTTCATGCGGCTTCACTTCAAGCATCTCTCCGAGGCGGAACTCGATTCATACGGCCAGGGCAAGCTGGGGCGAGGCGAGGTGTCCCGGCAGGTCGATCGGCTCGTCGAGCGACTTCATGACGCCGATCTGGATCTGTCGGGGCTGAAGCACGCCGGCTTCAAGGAGTCGACCGAGGGGCCCTCCGAGGACACGCCCGTTCTTCTCCGTCAGGACGCGTACAAGGCCCTCACCGAATCGGTCCGATTCAAAGAGACCGACGGTTCGACCATCGATGCCGTGCACACCGCCCGATTCGGCGAGGCCGAGCAGCGCTTCTACGCGACGACTCCCTCGGGGCGCGACCTCTACGACCGCTGCCTCGCCAACGCGGAAGCGGAGAAGGAGGGCGATCCGGGGCTGATCACGCGGGACTTCGCCGCCTGCGAGGCGATGTATGCCAAGGCGTTCGTGCCGTTTCCGAAGACCCTCGCCGAGCTCCTCGAGCAGAAGCTGGTCTTCGGTCGCTACTCACCGACACCGGCAGGGCGGGTCGCCGCAGATCGAAACGCAATCGGCACCACCGACATCAATGAGCTGGTGCGGCTCGGCTTCGTGCGCTTCGAGGGGCTGCGCTACGAGGACTTCCTCCCGGTGAGCGCCGCGGGAATCTTCGCCTCGAACCTGAACCAGTACGGCACCAGGTCGACCGCGGCGACCAAGCCCGTCTACACAGAGGCCATGCTCGAAGAGGTGATGGGCAAGCCGATCATCGACTCGACCACGGTCTATGGGGGGATGCACGCCGAGGGGTTGCGCCGGACGTACAGCGAGCTCGGGTTGCTCGATCGGCTCGGCGCCGAAGAGCGGCGGGAGATCGACGAAGCCATTGCCGCCTGCACCGTCTGCGGGGCTGCCCAGCCACGGCACGACCTCGCCCCGGCGCCAGCGTGGGTGGCGCCGCAGCGCGCGGGGTGACGCGGCGATCGCCTTGACGAAGAAGAGTGCGGGCCGCGAGTGCGATCAACGCAGGCGGAGGATCGTGAAGCCGACCCAACCCATCATTCTGGAAGCATCCCCCGTTCGACCGTGGCTCGGCTTCGGCCCGTGGGGATGGGCTGCACTGGTGATCCTCGTGGGGCTCGTGAGTGCGGTTGTGGCCGGCTGGGATCCGTACATCCTGACGCTTCAACTGGTCGCACGCGTCTTCGGACATGACGTGGTGCCGTGGTATGCGATCTTCGCGGCGGTCTACCCGCGACTGGCGCTTTCTTCGATCCAGTGCAGCGCAATCACCGCGCTGGCGGGGACGACTGCGCTCTGGATGGCGCCTGGTCGGTTCTCCTGGCTCCGGCTGGCGGTGCTGTGGATCGGCTGCCTGGCTCTTTCGAGCTTCAGCATCATGCTGTACAGCGATTGGGTCCGCCCCTGGTTCACGTGGGGTCAGGTCCGTCACGCCGGATACATGACAAATCCCGCTGTCTCGGCGGTCATTCTGCTCATCTCCGCGGCGGTCATCCGCTCCGGCACCGGCTTGCGGCTCGCGGCGGTCGTCGCCCTCGTCGCCGGTGCGATCGGGATCACCTGGGACGAGTACGCGCTCGCAACCGGGCGTCCGGCACTGCCGATTGCCACCGGGATGGCGTGGCAGTTCATCGTGGCGGCGACGCTCCTCACCGACGCGCTCATCCGGCGTCGTCGTGCGCCCGTCGGCGAGAGCCCGTGGTGCGCCCGCTGCCTGCATTGCCTCTGCGGCAGCTCCTCGGCGCGCTGCCCCGAGTGCGGCGCGGACCTCGCGGTGAAGCGGGACTCGTGAGGGTCCCAGCACTTGCCGCGGTCGACGCCTCTCGGTAGTTTTCCGCCATGGACCCCGAGGTGGCGCCCAGCGGGGCTTCAGCAGCGGATGTCGAGGGAACCGTGACGCGGCTGCTTGTCCGTGCCCGCGGCGGTGACGCGACGGCGCTCGAATCGCTCTTCGAAATCGTCTATGACGAGCTTCGGCGGCGGGCTCGGGCGAGGCTGGGTCGGTCCGCGCCCGGTGGATTGGATGGCACCGCCCTGGTCCATGAGGTGTGCGCGAAGCTCCTGTCGCGCGAGACGCTCGATGCCCGCGACCGGAATCACTTCTTCGCGATCTTCTCTCGGGCCATGCGCGATGCGATCGTCGATGCGGTCCGTCGCGACGGCGCCGAGCGGCGGGGCGGTGGGGCACACCACGAGACCGTCGTCGACTTCGTCGCCGATGGATCACTCCTGCGGATCGACGTGCTGGCAATCGAAGAGGCACTCGCCGACCTCCGCGCCGTCGACGCCGATGCCGCCCAGATGATCGACTTGCGGGTGTTCGGCGGCATGACTCTGGCCGAGGCGGCAGAGTTGACGGGGGTTACCTCCGCGGTTGCTCGCGGGCACTGGGATTACGGTCGGGCGTGGCTCTCGCGCCGCCTCGAGGCAATCGATCGCGCCCGCCATTGAAGGGTTGGGAGCACGGCTCGTCCCTGCACGCGCCAGCGGGTTGCGGGGGTGCCGCTCAGGACGCGACGAGAATAGTTCCGAATTTCGAGCGCACGCGGAGGCGCCGAATCCGGTTCCTCGGGTGTTGACCAGAGTTCTCCGGGTGTGCCGGAGATGGGTCGCCGCGGCCGTGCTGCGCTTCAGGGTCCCGCCGAACTTCTCGACCGATGACCGACGCCACCGATGAAAAGGCGATCTGTCTTTCGCTCATCGCCCTCGGCGCTGCGGAACGCGAGTCGCATCTGCTGGTGCAGTGCGCGGACTCGGCGATGCGCGAGCGCATCCGCGAACTGCTGCGACATCACGATCTTGCGATCACGGCGGACCCCGCAGGTCGCACTCGCGCCGAGTCCGAACCAAACGCTGGGGCAGATTCCGGGGTGCCCCGGCAGATCGATCAGTTCGAGATCCTCCGCGAGATCGGGCGCGGAGGCATGGGGGTGGTGTACCTCGCTCGCGATACGGTTCTTGATCGGTACGTCGCCCTCAAGCTCCTTCCCGAGCCGCTTGGCGACTCCGTCGCCTCGATTGCGCGGTTCCGAAAGGAAGCTCGCGCCGCCGCCGCCCTGACCCATCCATCGATCGTCCCCATCCACGCCTCGGGGCAGGCCGACGGCCGACACTACATCGTCAGCGAGTTCGTCGACGGAGTGACGCTGGCAGCGCAGATCGCAGCCCGGCGCGATCTCACCGCGGCGGGCGACTCGACCTCCGACCGCAGAGCCTGGCGGCGCACCGTGGCGACCTGGATTGCCTCGATCGCCGATGGTCTCGAGGCGTGTCGACGCGTCGGGATCGTCCACCGAGACGTCAAGCCCTCGAACATTCTGATCGACGCCGCCCATGGCGCTCGGCTCGCCGACTTCGGGATCGCCCGACAGACCGACGCAGGCGGTGAGTCGGGACGGACTCTCGAGGCGACCGCGGCCGGGCTGATGGGCAGCGTGCACTACATGAGCCCGGAGCAGGCCTCGATCCTTCAGGCTTCGGTCGATCATCGAAGTGACATCTACTCCCTCGGGGTCGTCTTGTACGAGGGGCTGGCTCTGCGTCGACCCTTCGAGGGGACCGACCCGAGCCGTGTGATTCAGGCGGTCATTGCCGAAACGCCGGAACCGCTTCACCGGGTCTCGGCGGGGCTCGATCGAGATCTCGAGACGGTCTGCATGAAGTCGATGGAGAAGTCGCCTTCCCATCGCTATTCGACCGCGGCCCACTTCGCCGCCGATCTTCGGGCGTGGTTGGACGGTGCTCCCGTGCTGGCTCGGCGACCCAGCCTCGTGCGGCGGACGCGCGACTGGAGCAGGCGTCATCGCCTCGCGCGTGCGGCAGCGGCGATGATCGGGCTCGCGGTCACGACCGTCGCCGCAATCTGGTCGGCCGCAGTCCAGCGCGATGCGAAGTACGTGCGAGTCTGGATCGAGTCTCCGCCGGGATCAATCGTCCACCTTCAAGCCATCGGTCCGCAGACTGTCGAGCCCGCGGCTGTCGCCACGCGGCTCGGTGAGGGATCGCTCGGGCCAATCCGACTCGAGCCGGGCCAGTATCGCGTCACCGTCTCCTCGAGCGACGCGAGTCGTTTCGCCGAGTGCAATGTGGTTCTCATCGCCTCCGGCCTCGACGCTCCACGCACGCTGGTGGTCGTCCCCTCCCAAGCCGATGCTCCATCCGGGTGGGGCGCGGTGACGGGGGGGCGGCCATCAGCACCCGCTGCCGGGGCCACGCCGACGACGCAGCAGATCGTCGCAGTCCTGGCTGGACGCGAAGCGACGTTGTCGATGGTGGCGATTCCGGCGGGCCGCTATCCCATCGGTGTCGAGGGCGAGACGGGCGCAATGCTCGCCCCGCAGATCGTCGAACTGAACGCGTTCTTCATCGATCGGATGGAAGTGTCGAATGGCGAGTACGGACGCTTCTGCGATGCCACCGGCTGGCCGGCGCCGAGATCCTGGGACCACGCGCGTGCCGACGGTCGGACGACGTTCCCCCCGGGCACGGTGGACCTCCCGGTGACCTCCGTGACTCTCGAAGACGCCGAGGCCTTCGCTCGCTGGAACGGCAAGCGACTTCCGACCCGCGCCGAATGGGAAGCTGCGACGCGCGGTCTCGACGGTCGGCGCTTCCCGTGGGCGGACGCGAGCGCTCCCGACCGGAAGCAATGGCCCGCTCCGTCGCTCCAAGCCTTGCAGCGGATCGGATCGGCGACACCGAATGGATTGTGGAAGGCCTATCTGCGTGATGCAGTCGCGGTCGATGCCGTCGACCCATGGCAGTTCGACAACGGCATCGTCCATGCCTTCGGCAACGTTCGCGAGCTCACCGCGAGCGTTCGACTGGTCATGGGTGCGGTGGTCATCAAGGGCCGCTCCTGGTCCGACTTCCCCGAACACCACGATCTCAGCCACGTCGGCCTCGCGCCTCTCGGGGCGCCTGCCATCAATCACGGATTCCGCTGCGCCCGGAGCGCGGCGGCAATCGATTCCTGAACCCGCATCTGAACCTGAAAAGAGCCAAGCATGGTCATCCATCTGATCGAGCTTGTTGACTTCGAATTCATCTACCACATCGACCCGGCGCGGAACATCCATCCGGCCAGGATGTACGAGTTGGCCCGGACAGCTCTCGAAAGAGGCGGATTCCCTGAGAAGGTGTTCGAGAAGCTGAACGAGGGCAACACCACCTGTTCCGGAGCGACCCCAAAGAACGCCATCCTGAACGTGATGAGTCGGATTGCAGACGACCTCAAGCCGTACTCGTCTTCGGGCGCGGTGATTTCAATCGGGTCTCCTCCCGCGAACGACAACGCGAGCGTGTACTGGCGTCCGGTCGGCCATCTCCATCAGGTGATTGGCCTGGTCCTGGAGCAGCAAGGGGCCGCCACCCCCACGAGGGTCACAGTCGACCTCCTGGAGTCGGACGGGTCCAAG
>CAYXKH010000164.1:0-7229 GCA_964465255.1 uncultured Isosphaeraceae bacterium | reverse complement strand
CGCCGCGGGCCATCGACGAGAAGGGCATGTCCGCCGATCTCGTCGCCGAAACCAAGGCCGCTGCCATCAAGGAAGCCGAGGCTTCCGGCAAGCCCGCCCAGATCGCCGAGAAGATCGCCGAGGGCAAGGTCCGCAAGTTCTTCGAGGACAACACCCTCCTCGGCCAGAAGTTCGTCAAGGACGACAAGAAGGCCGTGAAGGAGATCCTGCCCGCCGGAGTCACCATCACCCGCTTCCTGCGCTATCAGGTCGGCGGGGAGTGAGGGCGGCCCCGCTCGGCGGGGCCGAGGGAGCAGGCGGCTCGCTCCGCGAGCCGGCAGGGAGGAAGAACCAAGGGAGCAGGGAGCAGCAGTGGGTTGCACGACTGGGTGCGTGGGCGGGGTTGCGAGATGAGCTCCGCGCGGTGAGCGCCCTCTGTGCTTCAGGCGGACCACAATTCCGAGATCGGCACCGCGTAGAGCGAATTGCCGAACCCGACCGTGGTTTCACCGTCGTAGAGCACCACTCCGCAGGTGAAGCGCTTTCCGCTGGCTGCCTGGAGCTGGCGGAGTCCGCGAAAGTCCGATGCCTTCACGGAGGACGAGGCCTTCACCTCGATGCCCGCGACGTTCCCGCGCTGGTACTCGAGCACGAGGTCGACTTCTGCGCCGTCCTTGTCGCGGAAGTGCGAGAACTCGATGGGGCCTTGGTGGGCGGATGCCTGGCGGCGAACTTCGCCATGCACGAATGACTCGAGCATCTGCCCGAACGCACTTCTGTCCGACCAGAGGGCCTCGGCGGACAGCCCCAACAGCGAGCACGCGAGTCCGGTGTCGGTCACGTGCAGCTTCGGCGTCTTGATGAGTCGGCTCAGTGCGTTCGTGTGCCACGGCGGAAGCTCCTGAAGGAGAAACAGCCGTTCGAGCAGACTGACGTAGTCTCGAATCGTCGGACGACTCAGTTCGAATGGTCCCGCGAGTTCAGAGACGTTGAGCAGCCGCGCGCTCTGAGCTGCCGCGAGTCTGAGCAGCTTTGGAAGCGCCCGGAACGATGTGATGCGAGTCATGTCCCGCACGTCTCGCTGGATCAGCGAGTCGATGTAGTCGTCGTACCACTGGCGTCGCCGACCCTCCGTGTGGCGGGCGATGGCCGCCGGATAGCCGCCGGCGACGATCCGCGGCGCGAGCGCCTCGCCCAGTCGCTGGCCTCGCCTGATGCGGAACTTCGCCGCGAGCAGGGCGTTCAGAAACGTGATCTGCTTCCCCTCAAGTTCACACTGGGCGAATGGATGGAGTCGGACGGTTCCCATGCGTCCCGCGAGCGAGTCGGCGAGCCTCGGGAGCAGGAGGATGTTCGTTGAACCGGTGAGGAGGAATCGGCCTGGAATCCGGTGACGGTCGACCGAGACCTTGATCGGAAGAAAGAGCTCCGGGGCGCGCTGGATCTCATCGAGAATGACGCGCTCCGGAAGATCCGCGACAAAGCCCGCGGGATCCGCCAGTGCTGCGTCTCGCACAGCGTCCTCGTCGAGACTGAGGTACTCGTAGCCGAGCCGCCGACCAATTGCACTCGCCAGCGTGGTCTTGCCGCACTGCCGCGGCCCCTGGAGGAGCACGACCGGGGTGTCCTCGAGGGCGGCAGAGAGCGAGGCCTCGGCAAGGCGAGGAAGTACTCTGGGAGCTGGCATGCGGCCAAGTGTAACCTTGTGGACCGTCTATCTGAAACCTTTGGTCCCGGCTATCTGAAACCTTTGGTCTCGTCTATCTGAAACCTTTGGTCCAAGCCGAGCACGTCGGCGTGGAATGCATATCGCGTCTTCACGAGTGCGCGTGATGCCAGGCAGCAGCTTGAATCCCTCTTCATGCACGAACTGATTCCGCGACCAGTACCCGGGCGCTTTGATCTGCCACTGCGCAATGGGAGTGCAGGCGAGGTCAAAGGCTCCTCGCCCCTCCTCATCCACCTCGACGAACAGGGAGCGCGGCGTGTTGAGCGTGAGCATCATGAGATGCGAAACTGAGATGGTCGCGTCCGGGGCGGGTGTACCGCTGTCGCCGTCGACAATTTCAGCCTCGATCCGATGGGTCTGGTACGGGACGATTCAGCCAATGAGAAGAAGCGTTGAACCTGCAGCACCGAGACCGAGCATCCGTCGCGGGATACTGCCCCCTCTTGTCCATGGATCGCGACTCCTCGGAGAACGGTTCATGGCGACTCTCAAGTCCCCCTGGCCCGGCGACGGGGTGACCCCTTTGGCAACTCCCCTTCGAGCCCGCCGGACTCGCCGCCGCTCACGCGTGCGTGCTTCGTCCGCATGCCCCTCGCCGCGGCGGCGTGGCCGGCCTTGAAAAGCGTGCCGAGCCAGCGGCACACCCTTGAAAACCGTCGGCGCAGCCGACGCCTTTCAACTCAATCCGCCGAAATCGAAGACGGTCCCCCACCGGCGGTCTTGTCGAACCGACCACCGCCGGCGTTGACGTACTTGGTGAAGCCGAGGCGGTCGAGATTCTTGTCGCCGAGCTTCTTCTTGCTCGAGCTGTCGCTCCAGGCTCCGCCGATGTTGGGAGCCGTGATCACGCGGCGGACAGGCTTGCCGCTCTCGGGATGCGTGGTGAGCGTGGCGTCACTCATCTTCTGGACGACCTCGAACTGGTCGCCGTCGGAGTCGTCAGGGTTGATGATCGCGTAGAGATAGGTGGGCACGGCGAGAAAGCGTACGTCACCTCGCGGGAACTTCCGCGAGCCGGGCGAGCTGGTTTCGGACCAACTCTGCGGCAGCGACGATGTCCAGTTCACGCGTGGTCCCTGCCTCGCGCTCGATGACCACGTCGACGGTGTGGGGCATCGCGTGCAGGAGGTCGAAGAACCGATCCCAGTCGACCTCGCCGGTCCCGGCCACCACCTCGCGGCCCCAGGTTCCTGGCGTCTCGGTACGAACCGCATCCTTTACATGCACCTGCCGGACCCTCGGGGCGAGGTGACGGAGCGCCGCGACCGGCTCGCCCATGCCATAGAGGATCATGTTGGCCGGGTCGAAGTTGATGCCGACGGTCTCTCGCCGGAGTTCGCCCAGTGCGTCGGCGAGGGTGTCGGCCTCCTCCTGCCCGGTCTCGAGAGCGACCTCGATGGCGTGAGGATCGAAAACGTCGGCGATCGTCCGAAGACGCCTGATCAGCACCTCGCGCTCGGACCTGCTCGGGGCATGCCCGCCCGCCCGATGGGGAATGAACCCCGCGTGGAACGTCACCAGCGGAAGCCCCAGTCGCTTCGCACATTCGGCCACCCTGGTTGCGCGAGAGAGTGTCGCCGGCCACGTGGCGTCGGGTCGAACGCCTCCGGTCGAGGCGATGGTCGCCAGCGAGGAGTAGTCCTCGCCGACCGTGGCCAGCATGCCGCTGAGCAGGGTGATCCCCGCATCCGCCAGCCGTTTCGGGACCTCGCCCCAGACCTCGGGCCGCTCGACCAGCGGGGTGAGCGCCAACTGCACGCAATCCACACCCACGCGCTTGAGCGACTCGACCAGCGAACGGGGCGTCTCCGGTTCGAGACTCCAACTGCAGACACCGAGGCGGCCGATGGGCATGGGGGCGGTAGCATACGGCCCGCCCTCCCCCGCCCCTCGCCCACGAGACCATTCGTCGGGAAGGCAGGAGCGCTGCTTCAACAGACTGAGTGATCCGTGTCCACCGCGAAGGCCAACGACGCCCTCGAAGCCGGTCAGGAGATCGAACTCCCGACGCCGATGTCGCCGCGCCCTGAAGGCACCGCGGAACGACCCACGTTCACCGAGCGCATCGAGTCGTACATCAGTCGTCTCAGCACTCGGAACAACTTCTGGCACAAGGTCTGTTCGCTCATCTGGCTTCCGTATGCCTTCCGCTCGGGCATCACCATGAAGCGGCTCGAGAAGCACCTCGGCTCGGATCGCTTCGCCGCGGTGCTTCCCTTCCGACGCTTCAATCGCAACTGGTACAACGCGATGGCCGGCGCCGCTCTCCTTGGCAACTCCGAGGTGGCCGGCGGCATGTTCCTCTTCAGCGAGTGCGGCGGCGACTACATCGTGGTCTGCAAGGACCTGCGGTATCGATTTCTGCGTCCCTGCTACGGACCCGCCGTCTACCACGTCACTCCCAACCCCGACCTGGCCGCGAAGATCGCCGCTGGCGGTGAGTTCAACATCGACCTCGAACTCGAGATCACCCAGCAGGTTCACAGCAAGGGACGCGAGCCGCGCGTGGGTCGCTGCTCGCTGACCTTCCACTGCACTCCCAAGGCGATGATGAAGGCCCGCGAGTTGCGGAAGCGCGAGCGGCTGACCGCCTTGGCTTCGAATCAGCAGTCGAACCCGAGCCCAAACCCGAACTCGACCCCGGGCTCCAACTGACCCGACCACTGGTCTTGCGCATGAAGCCGCTCCTCCTCACGATTGCCTGGGGGCTCTTTCTCGCTTCGAGCTGGACCTGGTGCATCGGCATGTACCTCCCGGTGGTGATGCTGCGGGAGTACGGCTGGGCCGGCTTCCTGGCGTTCGCCCTGCCGAACGTGCTGGGGTGCGCCGCCTTCGGATGGGTCTTCACCAGAGCGCGCAGCGAGCAGTGGCGCAGTCGCGCGGGGGTCGCCATGGCGGCGTTCTCGGCCGTGACTGTCGCCTTTCACGTCTTCTTCCTCGGCTTCGTCACTCGCGGACTCTTCGCCACCGGAACCGAGGCGGCCGCCGGCACGGTGATCCTCCTGATTCTGCTGATGCTCGGCGCCGCGCTGGCGCTTGCGCTCGCGCCGCAGCGGAGCTGGCCCTGGCTCGGCGCTCTGGTCTACTGCACCTCGCTCCTCGCCTTCGCGATCTTCCTCGACCCGCTCGGCCGGTCGGCCCTGGCCGCGCACGAGTGGTCAGGAGTGCGTCCGCTGGCCGAGCTGCCCTGGCTGGTCCCGACTCTCATCTTCGGATTCCTGCTCTGTCCGGCGCTCGATCTCTCCTTCCACCGGGCCCGTCGCGAGAGTCCGAGCCGGATGTCGTTTCTGGTCTTCGGTCTCTCCTTCGCGGTGATCCTGGTGTTCACCGCGGCGTACGCCCCTGCGCTTGCCGATGGCGTGCCTTCGCTGATCGCCGCACACCTGGCGAGTCAATCCCTCTTCACGGTCGCGGTGCATCTGCGCGAACTGCGCGAGTCCCGCGACCGAGGCGAATGGTCGATCCCGCGGACCTGGCTCGTCGTGGGAAGCGCGGCAATCGTCGGAATCGCGGCCCCATCCGAGAGCAACTACCTTCGTTTCCTGGCTTTCTACGGGCTGATCTTCCCGGCCTTCGTCCTCTTCAGCGTCCGCTCCCCGCGCGGCGGGACGAGGCGGAGGGGGCTGGTTCTGGCCGCGATCGTCCTTCTCTCGCTCCCCATCCAGGAGGTGGGATTCATCGAGTTTCGCACGCCGCTGCTGGTCATTCCGCTGCTGGCCATCGCTGCGGTCGTGCTCTGGCCGGCCAAAACGGACCCACTCGGCTCGGTGCCCCGCCTGCGGGGGTAGTCTGCGTCGACCCCGGTCGGCGAGCCGCGAACGTCACGCGGGCTGGCGCATCCAAGCCTCAGGTGGGTCGTCGCGACCGGTCATCGGGTTGGGCAGTCGAATGTCCCCCGCGACCGACCGACGGCACACCCCCGGGAGAGACCCGCGCACCCCGCACGGGCGATTCAGGAACCTCGAGGTCGACATGCCAGTCAACAGCCTTCGACCGCTCAAGCCCACCGACTTCGACTACTGGAAGGCCCAACACCTTCTCAATCGCGCCGGCTTCGGTGGCACGCCGAGTCAGGCGCGAGCCCTGGCCCGCATGGGCCTCGACGAGGCGGTCGACCATCTCGTCGAATTCGACAAGGTCGCCCCGCTCCCCGATGACGAGACGACCTTCGCCGGCGACATCATGCGACCTCCCACCGAGGAGGAACGGGCGGAAGCTCGCCGCGCCCGACAGTCCAACGACGAACCCGCCCTCGAGCGGATCCAGCGTGAGCGCAACCGACGGCAGGCCGCCGACCGCGAGCAGATGGGGGCGATCCAGCGCTGGTGGCTCAAGCGGATGATCGAGACCGGTCGACCGCTCGAGGAGAAGCTCACGCTCTTCTGGCACGGCCACTTCGCCACCGGCTATCGAACCATCGAAGACAGTTGGCACATGCTCCAGCAGAACCAGCTCTACCGGAAGCACGCCGCGGGCAGCTTCTCCGAGCTCTGCTTCGCGGTGATCCGAGATCCGGCGATGCTCAAGTATCTCGACAACGACGAGAACCGCCGCAGCTCGCCGAATGAGAATCTGGCCCGCGAACTGATGGAGCTCTTCGTGCTCGGCGAAGGTCACGACTACACCGAGTCGGACATCAAGGAAGGCGCCCGCGCCCTCACCGGCTACAGCTTCGAGGATGACGCCTTCGTCTTCCGCGCCAATCAGCACGACGACGGTCCCAAGAAGATCCTCGGCAAGACCGGAAACTTCGACGGCGACGACTTCCTGCGGATCATTCTGGCGCGACCCGTCGCCAGCGAATTCATCTGCTGGAAACTCTATCGCTTCTTCGTGAACGATCTTCCCGGCACGCCCGACAAGGACACCCAGGGCTTCATCCTCAAGCTCGCCAAGGAACTTCGCGAGCGCGATTACAACCTGAAGCCGGTCCTGAAGCAGCTCTTCAAGAGCGAACACTTCTACGACTCGGCCAATGTCGCGGCCCTGATCAAGAGCCCCGTGCAGCTCATCGTGCAGACGGTGCGATCGTTGCGCACGCCGGTGCGAAGCTTGAACGCCCTGAACAGCGCCTGCGACCTGATGGGCCAGGACCTCTTCTACCCCCCGAACGTGAAGGGCTGGGACGGCGGGCGGGCGTGGATCAACACCTCGACTCTCTTCGTGCGGCACAACGTGGTCATCTATCTGCTGACCGGCCGGCGTCCGGAGCAGTACCCGTGGGAAGCCAACGGGGCGACCTACGACTCGCTGCATCTGGTCGAACACCTCGCCGAGGGCGGACCGCCTCCGGCCGGAGAGGCCATTCCCTACCTGCTGCGGTTCACGCTCGGAAGCGAGCCGCGGCCTGAACGCGTCGATCGCCTGATCCGCTTCGTCGAGGAGACTGGCGGAAGCATCGACAACGATCGAATGATTGCGGTGTTGGCGCTGATTGCGGCGATGCCTGAATACCAGTTGTGCTAGTTGGAGCGCTCCGTTCGGCCCTCCGGGCCGACACTCGCTCTGGTACGCCGCGCCG
>CAYXKH010000163.1:5039-7277 GCA_964465255.1 uncultured Isosphaeraceae bacterium | reverse complement strand
TGGACGCTCCTGAAAGTCTGGCCGAGCTGGTGCTCGGCGGTCCAAGGTCGCGGTGCGGCGCTTGTCGTGGCTCCCTCACTGGCCTGCTGCCTGCCCTCCCACCGAGGGCGATTGCATTCTCGATGAACATCTTGGCCATGGCGACGCCGGGAGTGGTTGGGTGCTCGAACTCTGGCTGATTCGAGTCCGAGGATCGGTCGAGTCGGGCCGGATCTGGCGGGCAGGATGCCCGCGCACCCATTGGAGGCTGCGGTGGCCCGGCTGACCCGGCCCCCGGCCCTCCTTCCCTTCCCCCGCCCGGCTCGCTACACTCGCCGCTTCGAAATCACCGTCCGCCGTAGGTCGTCCGCACGGGAGAGCCGCTACTGGTTCTTCTCATCGGGCGGCCCGGACCGGGGCCGCCGTGTGGCGGAGCAGCCGGGCCGAGGGGGACGCAACGCGGGAGTCGCAATGGTTGTTCTTCGTCTGAAGCGAATGGGTCGCGCCCATGCGCCGTTTTATCGTCTTGGGGCCATGGACAAGCGGTCGCCGCGCGATGGACGCGTGATCGAGCAGCTTGGCTGGTTCAGCCCGATTGCCGAAGAAGGCAAGCAGCACAATCTCAAGGTCGATCGCATCCGCTACTGGCTCAGCGTCGGCGCCCAGCCGAGCGAGACGGTCGGAAACCTTCTGAAGAAGGTCGGCGTCGATCCCAAGCCCGGCACCAAGGTCGTGACTGACCCGGTGGCCCCGCCGGCCTGAGGCGATGCTCGGTCGATTGCGCGGTCGTCCAGATGACGAGTCAGATGACACTTCCGTCGACGACCCGCGCCGCTCGACCTCGCTCGCTTGAGCCGGACCGGCACGTTCGTCGGGCCTCTCACTCGTGACGCTGCGGATCGACATCCTCACCCTGTTTCCGGAGATGTTTCCGCCGGTCCTGGGTGCGAGCATCCTCGGTCGAGCCGAGAAGAGCGGCGTGGTGGAGTTCGCCCTCCACAACATCCGCCAACACGCCGACAACCGTCACCGCAAGGTCGATGATCGACCCTTCGGCGGCGGGCCTGGAATGGTCCTGATGTGCCAGCCTCTGTACGACGCGGTTGTCGCGGCGGAAGCGCTGGATGAACGCAAGGCGACCCGGATCCTGCTGACGCCTCAAGGTGAACGCCTTGAACAGAAACGCGTCGAGGAACTCGCCACACACCCGCGATTGCTCTTGATCGCGGGGCATTATGAAGGCGTCGATGAACGGGCCATCGACGAGTTGGCGCCACTTGAGCTCAGCGTGGGCGACTACGTGCTCAGCGGTGGCGAACTTGCGGCAATGGTTCTGGCGGACGCGGTCGTCCGTCTGTTGCCGGGAGCGTTGGGACACGAGCACTCCGCCGCGCAGGATTCCTTCGCGGCGCGGGAGTTCGAAACCCCCGGCCCGAAGAAGGGCCAGAAGGCCCCGACGAACGGGACCGGGGGGAGTCAGACGGATGGTCCAGCGTCCCGGCTGCTGGACTGCCCGCATTACACGCGGCCTCGCGAGTGGCGAGGTCGAGAGGTGCCGGAGGTGCTGTTGAACGGCGATCACGCGGCCATCGAGGCGTGGCGCCGGGAACGAATGCTGGAGCGGACGCGCACTCGCCGTCCCGATCTCCTTGGACCGAGCGACCCCTGACGATTCCCAGCGATCGATCAAGTCGCAGAACTCAACGAGGCCCCGAAGCCGGGCCTGTCGAGGAAAGCACGGCGCACCGCATGCGGTGGCCGAGAGACAGGATGGATGCAACCATGGCAATCCCCAAGAACCTCCAGAAGATCGTCGAAGGCGTCGTCGCCAAGCAGCTCAAGTCCGGCGCGGATCTCCCCGATCTCCAGATCGGCGACACCCTCGACGTGCACTGCCGCATCATCGAAGGCGAGAAGGAGCGGGTGCAGATCTTCCAAGGCGTGCTGATCGCCTTCAAGGGTCGCGGCGTGAACCGCTCGATCACCATTCGGCGCATCGTCGCCAATGAAGGTGTCGAGCGAATCTTCCCGCTGCACTCGCCGCGCATCGCCAAGATCGAACTGATCCGCCGCAGCGACGCCCGTCGCGCCAAGCTCTTCTATCTGCGCAACCGCGTCGGCAAGAGCCGTCGCCTGCGCGATCAGCGCCGCGGCCTCGGCCGCGAAGAGGGTGCGGCGGCGGCAGCAGCAGAGACTGCCGCGAGCTGAGCGGTGTTGATGAGCGCTCCGTAGCGGCTTCGCCGCACACTCGCTCTGGTG
>CAYXKH010000163.1:0-4939 GCA_964465255.1 uncultured Isosphaeraceae bacterium | reverse complement strand
ACCAGTGAGGGAAGAAGAACCAGTGAGGGAAGAGGGACCAGGAATGAGGAATGAGGAGCGCGGGATGCGGGCGGCACGGGTGATGGGGATTGAGGTTGGGCGGGCGTTCCTTGAGGCGAGTGGAGTGAAGATGCCCTCGGGAGCGTTTGGGTCGTCGTGCGAGTCGTTGATCCTGCGGCATGGCGCGGCGGATGAGGTGCTGGGGTGCCGAGTTTCGGGGAACCCGCTGGCGGAGGCGCGGGATGGCGCTGCGACCACGCAGGGATGGGAGTTTGATCCGGAGCTGCCGGGGTCGAGGCTGATCTCGTGGTCAGGGACCTTTGCCGAGGAGTTCGACGGGGTCGATCCGCGAAACTGGATGGCCCCTGGGAAGACTGCGCTCGATGCCTTCTGCGCGCGGGTCCGCCCGGCGCTCGAACGACATGAGTGGACGGTGTGCTTTCAACCACACGCCCGGCATGTGCTGAGCGACGCGCGGTCGTGTCGGGACTTCCTGGCTCGGCACGCTGGGCAGCCGTTCGAGTTGGCGCTCTCGCCGGCGTCGATGCTCGAGGCGTCGATGCTCGACCGCGCGGAGGAACATCTGGAGCGGTTGATCTCGACGCTTGGGCCACTGGCGAGTGTGGTGATGCTGGAGGATGTGCGCGCGAGTGGCGCGGGACTCGAGCGCGTGCCGCTTGGGGAGGGAGTGCTGCCGCTTGGGGTGATGCGGGAGTTGGTGGTGGAGCACGTGTCGGCTTCGGTGCCAGTGGTGCTTCGGGCGGAGAGCTTCGCGCAGCAGGTGGAGGCGGTTGGGTTGGGGGAGTGAGTGGGGTCGGCTGCGTCGACGGGGCGCGAACGTGGTCGGCTCCGCCGACGGGGCGCGGCGGCGGCGCCGCCGCTTATGCGGTGTGCCGCGTGCGGCACCTGTTTGAGGCCGGAAATGCTGCCGCCTGGGACCTCCGTGCCACTCAACCTCCTGCGCCCGACGCACCAGAGCGCGAGCGAGAGTCATTGATATGCCCCTTCGCGTGGCACGCGAAGTTCTGGCCGAGCTGGAGCTCGGCGGTCCGAGGGGGGCGATGTGACGCTCGGGGACCAACGCACGGCTGGCAAGCCAGCCGTGGCATCCAATCATGGCGCGACGTGCGCGGACGAGGCGCCGAGTGCTCGCGGCTACCCTGCGCACGCACTCATTCGTGCAACCCACTGCTGCCTTCCTGCAAGGCCGCGCAGCGGCCGGTCTGCCCCCCCTCGGTCTCATGAATTCCCCGCTCCTCTTTCCCGCGTCTGCGACCGCCTCACGCTGCTGGTGGTGCGGGGTCGATCCGCAGTACGTCGAGTACCACGACACCGAGTGGGGCGTGCCCAGTCATGACAATCGGTATCTCTTCGAGAAGATCGTCCTGGAGGGGTTTCAGGCGGGACTGAGCTGGCTGACGATCCTGCGCAAGCGGCAGCGCTTTCGCGAAGTGTTCGCGAACTTCGAAGTCGATCGACTGGCCAAGTTCGGGCCGCGGGAGGTGGAGCGGTTGGTGCTCGACGCCGGGATCGTGCGGCACCGCGGCAAGATCGAGTCGGCGATCAACAACGCCAAGCGCTGTCGGGAGCTGGTTGCGGAGCGCGGGTCGCTCGAGGCCTTCCTGTGGTCGTTCGCGCCGGCGGAGCCCCCGCCGCTGATCCGCAGCCAGGCCGAA
The DNA here is from genome assembly GCA_964465255.1 of uncultured Isosphaeraceae bacterium. Lineage (GTDB taxonomy): Bacteria > Planctomycetota > Phycisphaerae > Phycisphaerales > SM1A02 > CAYXKH01. Next base: position 3,263 of record CAYXKH010000163.1, on the reverse strand, counting down.
ATTCGCCCGGAATCGCCTGAGTCGAAGGCCCTGAGCAAGGAGCTTCGCCGCCGCGGTTGGAGCTTCGTGGGTCCGACAACCATGTACGCGATGATGCAGGCGGTGGGGATCGTCAACGACCACGTCGAGGGGTGCGCCTGGCGAGCCAGGGCGGGCACGCGGCGCCGCTGAGGCGAGCTCGGGGACGAAAGGCTGAACGCCACTCTCACATCACCGCCGTTGCATCAGGGGACAAGGCGTGGATAGCATCTGCTCCGCCGGACCCGCCCGAATGGCGAGCCGGCGAGGCTTCTTTTTCTTCGTCTGTTGATCGGTTCAGCGACGTTCGTCGAGGAGTACCGCGACATGGAGGTTGGCGTATCGATGGCAGGTGGCGGGCACGGAGGCGATCTCACCATCGGGGCCGGGCTTGATGCCAAGGTCCTGGTCCTCAACCGCATGTACACCGCGATCCGCGTGGTGGACGGGCGCCGCGCGTTCACCATGCTGGTGAAGGAGATCGCCGAGGTCGTGGCCGTCGAGGACGGCCAGTATGTCAACTACGACTTCTCGAGCTGGGCCGATGTCGCCGCGTTCCAGCATCAGTACGAGATCGAGCACCACGACTGGGTGCGCACTTCGCGGCTGGTGATTGCGGTGCCGAAGATCATCCGCGTGCTCGGATACGACCGCTTCCCGCGCGAGCACGTCAAGCTCAACCGACGCAACATCTACGCTCGCGACGGCAACCGCTGTCAGTACTGCGGATTCCGCTTCTCGACCAAGGAGCTGACCCTCGACCACATCGTCCCCCGCGTGCAGGGCGGCGAGAACTCGTGGACCAACCTGGTCTGCGCCTGCGTGAAGTGCAACGCCCGCAAGGGTGGCCGCACTCCCGATCAGGCCGGCATCAAGCTGATGCGCAAGCCCGTGAAGCCCAAGCGCAACCCCGCCATCACCATCCGCCTCGGCTCGCCCAAGTACCAGAGCTGGAAGGCGTTCCTGGATGAGGCGTACTGGACGGTGGAGCTCAAGTAAGGCCGGGCGCTGCGCGGCCTCGCAGGGAGCAGGGAGCAGGGAGCAGGACAGATTGCAGTGGGTTGCACCTCTGAACGCGTGCGCGGTGTTCCCGAGCGTTGCGCCGAGCTGCTCCGCGCACGCACCACATCGTGCAACCCATTGCTGCCCCCTGCCTCCTGCAAGGCCGCGCAGCGGCCGGTCTCCCGGCTCGCAACGCGAGCCCTCTCACTTTTCCTGCGGTGCTGGGCCACTTGACTGCGATCGGCGGGCGCTCACCACTCGGATGTCGTCGACGATGTAGTAGCACTGGGGGTCGAGCTCGCGGGCCATGCCGACGACTTCGGTGGCGGTGCGCCGCTCGGTCTCGATGAAGAGCATCTGCACCGGACCGTCACGGCCTTCACCTTGGAAGAGCGTGACACCGAGCTCCTCTTCACGCAGCTTGGTGGCCATCGCGCCGCCATCGCGGGTGAAGATGCGGACGACCTGATGGCCGTAGGCGAAGTACTGCTCCAGCGTGATCCCGATGAAGTTCCCGGTGGCGAACCCGAAGGCGTAGGCGATCGGATACCAGAGGTTCTGGTTGACGGTGGTGATCACCTTGCTGACCACCAGCACCCAGATCAATACCTCGGCAAAGCCCAACGCCCACGCCATCCAGCGCCGCCCATGAATCACCGCCGCCGTGCGCACCGTGCCCAACGACACGTCCGCCACACGCGCCAGGATGATGATGAGGCAGTTGAGGAGGATGGAGGTGGTCATGGGGGTTTGGGAGGGGGTGTCCTGGACTTCATGAGAGGACGGACCGGCCGCTAGCGCGGCCTTGCAGGGAGCAGGGAGCAGGGAGCAGGGAGCAGCAATGGGTTGCACGATTGGATGCGTGCGCGGGGTGACGGAGTGTTACGTCTCGCTACCCCGCGCGCATCCAATCGTGCAACCCCCTGCCATCTCTCCTGCCCCCTGCAAGGCCGCGCAGCGGCCGGTCTGCTTCGGCTGACGCCGCTCCCGCGGCTTCAGGGGAACAACGCCTCCAGCAACTCCACCACTCCCTTGCCCTGGGTGGCGATCGTCTCGATGATCCTGCGGCCGCCGGCGATGTCGAGGAGTTCGCGCACCAGCTTGGCTTCGCCGGCGTGGTCGGCCTTGTTGACGACGAAGAGGTCGGCGATCTCGAGGATGCCGGCCTTGTCCATCTGCACCGAGTCGCCCATGCCCGGCACCACCACCACTGCGGTGCGGTCGACGAACTTGCGGATGGCCACGTCGTTCTGTCCGGCGCCGACGGTCTCGACGATGAGCTTGTCGTACCCGGCGGCGCCGATCACGCCGATGATGTCGGGAAGCGTCGCGTAGTCCTCGCCGACGATGGCCAGAGAGCGGTAGAAGACGTTCTCGTCGACGGCGTTGAAGTCGACGCGAAGTCGATCGCCAAGCAGCGCCCCCCCGGTGATCGGGCTCATCGGATCGAAGGCGACGACCGCGACACGCGAGCCGCGGCGCACGGCTTCGCCGAGCATCGAGGCCACCAGCGTCGACTTGCCCGCTCCCGGCGAGCCGGTGATGCCGACGACCTGGGCCGGACGGCGCAGGGAGATGTTCGAGGGCGTCCTGCCGGCATGGGCCAGCGAGATGTGCCGAGCGAGCTGGGCCGTGGTGTGGGCCGACTTCAGCGGCGCGTAGGGAGTCACCGAGTCGCGCACGCTGCCGACGATCTCTTCGAGACCAGCGCCGGTGTGATAGATGCGGCGCACGCCCGAATCGAGCAGCGTCTGCACGTCTTCCTGAGGAATGATGCCGCCGACGTTCACGATCATGTCGGGGCGGCCGACCAGCGTGCACTGCTCGAGAAGACGCGGCACCAGCACCAGGTGCGAGTTGCTCATCATCGAACAGGCGATGCAGTCGGCGTCTTCGTCGCGCGCCGAGATCGCCAGACTCCGCGGGGTCTGCCAGAGGCCGGAGTAGATCACGTGGATGCCGCTGTCGCGCATGATGCGGGCGATCAGCTTGACGCCACGGTCATGACCGTCGAGGCCCATCTTGCCCAGCAGCACCCGCGGTCGATGCGGGAGATCGGCGCAGCGATCCTTTTTCTCGAGGGCAGTGGTGGGATCGGTTGTTGGGACGGGCATGGCGGGAGGATGGGCTCGATCGAGGTCGAAACGGGGACGAAAGCGGCGAGTGTAGCGGGTGGTGCGGCGCCGATTGGAGTCGTCGGATCTGAACCCCGGAGTACAGCCCGTCGGGTGCCACGCAACGCC
>CAYXKH010000162.1:5762-7309 GCA_964465255.1 uncultured Isosphaeraceae bacterium | reverse complement strand
GCGGCACGGTCGGCGGAGCCGACGGCCTCAGAAACTCAACCTCAACCCCACCCCGAACGCAATCTCAGTCTCCGGCCGATCCTTGAGATCCTGGGCGAGCGGGATCATCACGGTGGCATCGACGGTCCACCAGGTCGCTTCGTACATCACGCCGGGGGCCAGGAAGAGCTGGTGGTTCCCGTTGGTCTCGTAGAGGCCATTGAGTTCGGCAACCGCGTAGATCGCGGCGCCGGAGCTCTCAGCGCCATACTCGGCCGGTGAGAGTCGATAGAGGTACGAGGCGTCGTAGCGGAAGCCGTCGGGCCGCGAGTGTCCGCCGGTGTTGAGCTCGTAGATCACATCGGCGTTGACCCCGTGTCGGCCTCGAACCATCGAGAAGATCGCGCCGAAGAGCGGGTTCCACTCCTCGCCGGTCGAATCCCAGTACGTCTCGGTGCCGCCTGGCATCTGGATCCCGCCGACGAGGACTAGGCGCATCGTGTCGGTCGGCCCCGTGTCGTTCTGCCAGGGTCGCCACTTCACCAGCAGCGACATGTCGCCGATTCCGGTTGCGGAGTCGCCGGTGGCCACGGCGCTCCTCGAGAGATGGTTGAAGAGAACCGGCACATCGAGCGTCACGGCGAGATTCGAGAGCAAGGCGTAACTCACCTGCGTGGCAATCGAGACTTGACGAATGTCCCGCTCCTGGGTGGTCTCGTCGCCGTCGAACTGGCGATAGTTGACCATCGAGTGCACGGTGAAGTGACCGACCGACGGCTGCATGGCGCCGAAGCCGTTGACCGGCGTCTGAGCATGCGAATCTGGCGCGGCGGCAAGCGCAGCGAGCATCACGAGCGCGAGACCGAGCGCACGCTGCCGCACGCTGCGCACGCGTGATCGACCCCGGAGGATGACGGCCTCGATCACGCGCCACCTCCGGCCGACTTCGAATCGGTTGGCATCTGGATGCGCACCAGTGTGAAGCCGGTGCGGTCGATGGCCTGTTCGAGCTGGGCCTGCGTCGACGGGCCGGAGCTTGAGAGGCGCACATTGACGATGCCGGTCCCGAGATTGATCTTCACATCCTCGACGCCCGGCACCTTCTTGAGCTGGCTGTCGACGTTGTTGGCGCAGAGCGGGCAGCCCATGCCGTTGACCCAGATCAGCGCAGTCCGCCCGTCGGTCGCGGGGGCCGAGGCGGCGGCGGGGGGATTCTCCGAGGCGGCGACCGCTGCACGCGCTGGATCGACGGAGGCATCCGACGCCCGCGGCGTGCTCTCGCAGGCGGTGGTGAGCGCGAGCGCACCCACGCAGAGTGCTCGGCTGATCGAGAGGGGGATCGAGAGGGGGGACGAGCGGATGAACGAGGGCATGAACGAGAATTCACGCGCCCAGGCAAGCGGGCGGATGACGAGACGAATCACATCCTGCGCGGTCCGCAGCGATGAAAGGCTGACGTTGAACATCACAAGCTCCTTCAGCCGGTGCCTTGGAAATGCGGTGCCGGTTGGGCACCCCGTCCAGGCACGGGCAGATCACGAGTTGACGGGTAGGTCGAAGGCGACGCA
>CAYXKH010000162.1:0-5662 GCA_964465255.1 uncultured Isosphaeraceae bacterium | reverse complement strand
GGGGGTTCAGGTCGCGAGGTCTTGGCGCAGGTTCGGGAATCCCGACCTCACGCCAGACCGCGCGGGAACGCCGCAGCGAGGCGATATGCCCTCGAGCTACACCGTAAGCATGCAATGAAGCGCGCAGAGCGACTGCGCCGGGGCCGGCGGTCGGGCGATGCGTTCCGGCGGTTGGAAGCGCCGCACGACCGACGCATCGGCCGTCATTGCGCCGGGCATCGGCGCCAGCTCGAACGCAGGCAGGATCGTGAACAGTTCGACCGAACACGCATCGCCAGCGGCTGATGATGCCAGCCGCGCATCCGAAGACCGCTCATGACATCGGCAGGGCCGATCGTCGTCGTGCGACATTGGCCGCGATGTGCGTTCGCCTTCGGCGTTGGCTCCGTTGGCCGAGCCGTCGACCGAGTTGCCAACCCCAATGTCAATCGCGCCCGCAGCCGCGCGGCAGTACGGGCACGGCGTCGCTTCGTCGACCACGCTCATGCTCACCGTCGCGACGCTCGATGACACCCGCGGCGTCATCGTCACCTCGGCCGATTCACCACCGACCAGCGCCAGCACCGCATTGAAACTCTGATGAAGCCCGCAGCAGCACCACGCCGGCGTCGACGACGCGACGGTGACCACGATCATGGCGATGACCGAGCCGATCGACCCCGCTCGCCGAAGAGCAGCGCGCACCGGAGCAGCGCCGTGGCGCCTGATTCGGCGCTGAAGTGCGGCGTGATGAATGCGGAAGGACCTTGACATGTCGGCTGAACTCGACTTCTGACGAACCCGGGCAAGCGGCAGTTTCTTCCCATACGCCCGCCCCCGCAAGCCGAATTCTGGAATGGGCCCTCGGCAGTCGGGTGAGCGATACGCTCCGCCCGTGCATCGGCCTGAGCAGGTCCTGAGCCACGACCGTGGCGAGGAGGACATCCTCGCCGAGGCGTAGCACTCTCCAGCGTCCCTCGGCTGCGGCTGCCCGGAGCGGCATTCCTGCGGCGTCGAAGCTCGGTCTCGAACCTCGATGGGTCAGCAGACCAGCCGTCGGCTCGATCCCTTCGCTTCTCCTTGCGGGAAGCCACTTCGGGCAGCCTCGCGACGCAGCCAAGGGGCGCGGGAGTGCTCGGTGGTTCGCCCAGTTCGATCCCGAGACCAGACTTCGCATGCTGATCGAGTGGGAGGACACGATGCTCGGCTTCAATCCGGGCGTCGAGGTGATGGACCGTGCTCGCCCGATTGCCGGCCGTATTCAGATCCTTGCGCGACCGGCTGAACTCGGCGACGGTGTCCCTCTTCGTCAGTCGGGACCTCACCCCGGCCCCAGCACCGCCCCCTTCGACTCGTAGTACGCCGTCAGTCCGTTGCGCTCTGCCGCGCTGAACTTGCGGGCCATGGCCTCGGACCACGCTCGGGGAGCGGCGCCGCGGGCGGCGAGGTAGCGGGAGTACTCGGCGTCGTAGGTGTCGAGCGCCGCGAGCGAGTCGCGGTCGCTCGGGCAGCGATCATCGAAGAGGATCGCGCTGACTGGAAGGCGCGGTCGCGCTTCAGGGGTTTCGTCGGGAACGCCCACGCAGAGACCGAAGAGCGGGAAGACACCCTCGGGAGTTGTCAGAAGGCGATCGACCTCCGGGAGATCGTTGCGCACGCCGCCGATATAGCAGATGCCGTAGCCCATCGATTCCAGGGCCACGCTCAGATTCTGGGCGAAGAGGGTGGCGTCGATTGCGGCGACGAGGAACGACTCGAGGTTTCCCGCATAGCGAGTGCCGGCGCGGGCGGCGATCAGCCGATGCCGCCGCTCATCGCCGCAGATGACGAGAAACGCGCCGCACGCCGCCACCTTCTCCTGACCGCCGGTCAGCGCCACCAGACGCTCGCGCACCGCCATGTCGGTGATGTTGATTGCGCAGTACGCCTGCACCGCCGAACTGGTCGAAGCCATCTGCCCCGCACGCACCGCCGCCTCCAGATCCTCGCGCGGGACAGCACCCGGCCGAAACCTGCGGATGGACCGATGGGAGTGGAGGAGAGAGAGCGTTGGGTTCATGGCGGATCGGGACGTGGGACGGGGTTGCGCGAGTGGTTGGAAGGGGGAGCAGGGGGCAGGGAGCCGCAGTGGGTTGCACGACATGGACGATCGCACCGGTGCGCTCGCGAAGGCGTTGAATGCAGCGCGGGCGTCAACGCGTGCAACCCGCTGCCATCTTTCCCTGCTCCCTGCTCCCTGCTCCCTGCTCCCCGCTCCCCGCTCCCTGCAAGGCGGCGCAGCGGCTGATCCTCCCCCAAGCGCAGCTCCAGTCACCCGTGAACGATGTTCACCATCTTGCCGGGCACCACGACGATCTTGCGGATGGGCTTGCCGGCCAGGAGTTCGATCACCTTGCTGTCGGCGAGAGCCAGGCGCTCGATGTCCTTCGACTCGGCGGTGGCGGGGACGATCACGCGATGCTTCACCTTGCCGTTGAAGGCGACGGGCATCTCGATTTCGTCGTCGATCAGCATCGCTGGATCAATCACGGGCCAGGTCGAGAGGGCCACGGTTGCGGCGCGGCCTGTCCCGCGGGACGAAGCGCCGGCCGAGGTTGACGCGTTGCTCGCGGCGCCGAGCCGCTCCCAGAGTTCTTCGGCCAGGTGGGGCGCAAACGGGGCGACCGCGCAGAGCAGCCGCTGCATCTGATCGACCGAAAGCGGCGTGCCGGCCGCAGCGGAGCTGGTCGCGGCGTTGACGAACTCGATCAGGGCGGCGATTGCGGTGTTCATCGAGAGACGCTCGATGTCGCCGCCGACGCGATGGATGGTCCGATGCAGCAGCCGCTCGAGCTCGGGGTGGTCCTCCTGGCCGAGGGTGACCTCGCCGGTGCGCTCGTCGAGGGCCAGCCGCCACAGCCGCTGAAGGAAGCGGAATGGTCCGGCGATGTCGCGCGGGTTCCATGGCTTGCTCGCCTCCAGCGGGCCCATGCACATCTCGTACAGCCGGAACGTGTCGGCCCCGTACTCGGCGATCACGTCATCGGGATTGATGACGTTCTTGAGCGACTTGCTCATCTTGGCGATGGTCTGGATCACCGGCGTGCCGGTGGCTCGCTCCACGAACGAGCCTTCGGAAATCTCGTCGACCTCGTCGGTGGCCACGAGCGTGCGATCGTCGCGCTGGAAGGCGGGGGCGAGGATCAGGCCCTGGTGGAAGAGTCGCCCGGCCGGCTCCGGGGTCGAGACGAAGCCGAGATCGAAGAGCATCTTGTGCCAGAAGCGGGCGTAGAGCAGATGCAGCACCGCGTGCTCGGAGCCGCCGACGTAGAGGTCGACTCCACCGGCGTGCGGTGAACCGTCGGCGCGGGCCGAGGTCATCCAGTAGCTCTCGGCTTCGGCGCCGACGAATCGCTGCGTGTTGTGCGGATCGCAGTAGCGCAGGTAGTACCAGCACGAGCCCGCCCAGTTGGGCATGGTGTTGGTCTCGCGCCACACCCGCGTCTCCGGCGCGAGGTTCGAGGCGTCGACTCCGGCTTCTCCCGCAGTCGTGTTCACCCAGTGCGTCGCCTTCGAAAGCGGCGGGACCGGCGTCGAGTGCTCGACGGGCTTGTAGTCCTCCATCTCCGGCAGCCGCACCGGAAGGAAGTCCTCGCGCACCGGGTAGTGGTTGCCGGCCTCATCGAAGACGATTGGGAAGGGCTCCCCCCAGTAGCGCTGCCGACTGAAGAGCCAGTCGCGCAGCCTGTAGGTCACGCGGCGCGACCCGAGCCCCGCGCCATCCAGCCATTCGATTGCGGCCCGGGTCGCCTCGCTGGTCCAGAGTCCATCGAGCGCCACCTCGGCATTCGCGCTGTTGCAGGCGATGCCCTCTTCGGTGAAGGCCGTGGTCCACGCCGCGACCGTCTCGGCGAAGGCGGCGTGTGCGGGATCGCTGGGGGTGTCGGGCGAAGGACGGACCACCTGGCGGATCGGCAGGTTGAAGCGCCGCGCAAAGGCGAAGTCGCGCTGATCGTGAGCGGGGACGGCCATGATTGCGCCGTGGCCGTAGCCCATCAGGACGTAGTCGGCGGTCCACACCGGAATCGACTCGCCCGTGGCCGGATTGACCGCCATCACTCCGAGGAAGACGCCAGTCTTCTCGCGGGTGTCGGCGAGTCGATCGATGTCCGAGCGGTTGCGGGCGGTGGTGACATACGAGGCGATTGCGGCGGCGTCGGCGCCGCTGGGAGGGGTGCGGGGGTTGCGGGCGCCCGCGGCCATGACCGCATCGACCAGCGCATGCTCGGGAGCGACCACCATGTAGGTGGCGCCGAAGATGGTGTCGGGCCGCGTGGTGAAGACGCGGAGGAAGCCGATCTCTTCGAGCTGCAGAACGTCACCCGGGTCCTTGCTCTCGCCGCCGGTTTCCAGTTCGAAGTCGATCTCCGCACCTTCGCTGCGACCGATCCACTCGCTCTGCATGGTGCGGGTCGACTCGGGCCACCTGATGAGCTCGAGATCCTTGAGGAGTCGTTCCGCGTAGGCCGTGATTCGGAACATCCACTGCTTGAGCGGGAGCCGGAAGACGGGATGCCCGCCGCGCTCGCTGCGGCCGTCGATCACCTCTTCGTTGGCCAGCACCGTGCCCAGCTTCGGACACCAGTTGACGGTCTGCTCGCCGCGATACGCGAGGCGCAGATCGCCGAGGAAGTCGCGCTGCTCGTCGCGGGAGAGCTCCTGCCAGCGTCGAGCGCCGATGGGTTCGCCGCCGAGCACCTCGAGGTGTGTCGACACCTGGCCGCGGATCACTTCGCCCGAGGGCCCGATGTAGGCGAGGTTGTTCTCGAGCTCGCGGAGGAGATCGGCAATCGGCCGCGCCGCGTTGACCGAGGGGTCGTACCAGGCGTGATACGCCTGCAGCCAGATCCACTGCGTCCAGCGGTAGTAGTCGGGATCGATCGTCGAGAGCTCGCGCGACCAGTCGTAGGAGAACCCGAAGCGTTTGAGCTGGCGGCGGAAGGTGTCGATTGCCTTCAGCGTGGTGATCGAGGGATGCACGCCGGTCTGCACTGCGTACTGCTCGGCAGGCAGGCCGAAGGCATCCCAGCCCATCGGATGGAGCACGTTGAAGCCGCGCAGTCGCTTGTAGCGACTGATGACATCGGTGGCCGTGTAGCCCTCGGGATGGCCGACGTGCAGTCCCGAGCCCGAGGGATACGGAAACATGTCGAGGCAGTAGAACTTCGGCCTGCTCCCGTCGAAACCGTGCTCGCCCGGATTGGGGGTATGGAAGGCGTTGGATTCCTCCCACGCCGCCTGCCACTTCAACTCGATGGCGTTCGCCACCGCCGCGGTGTAGCGGTGAGGGTGCTCGTCTGTCGAACCCGGAGAACCAGATGAAGAGAACGGCGGCGCAGAGGACATGGGGGGAGTGTAAAGCGGAGCAGGGAGCAGGGAGCAGGGAGCAGCAGCGGGTTGCACGACTGGACGCGTGCGCGGAGTAGCGCGCCGTAGCGCGACGTAGCGCGCCGTCCTGGGCCGTACCGCGCCGTCCTGCGTTGTGCTGCGCCATACGGCGCCGTACCGCGGCGTGCTGCGCCGATCGGTGCGCACGCATCCAGTCGTGCAACCCATTGCAATTCCCCCTGCCCCCTGCCCACTGCTCCCTGCACCCTGCTCCGCTTTACACTCCCCCCATGTCCTCTGCGCCACCGTTCTCTTC
>CAYXKH010000161.1:0-7332 GCA_964465255.1 uncultured Isosphaeraceae bacterium | reverse complement strand
CTCAGTCTCGAGCGACTCTTCGAGCTCAGCTTCGAGCCCATCCGCGAGTGCCCCAACCTCGAGTTCGCCCGTCAACTCCCCGGTCAGTGCGCCAGTCAGTTCGCCAGTCAGTTCCTCGGTCATCTCGTCGGAGAGTCCGACCTCCGCCGTCTCGATCTCCTCGCACTCCATCCAATCGGCCACGACCGCATCCAACTCCGCGACCGATGGCCCGGCCACCGCCCCACTTCCCGCCATGCGGTCGAACTCTTCGATCGACCACGTCTCGTCGCCGGCGGTCTCAGCCTGGAGCTGCGTGCGATAGTCAGACCCGATTGCGTCGATGGTCGCGGTGCCAGCCGAAGCCCCCACCGAGGCGGCCACCCCTGCGGGCAGCAGTCCAATCGGTCGAACGTCGCTGGTCAGCAGACGCGGCCCACGTCGTCGCGGCGTGGCCATGTCCGGACCCAGCATCAGTCCGATGAAGATCACGAAGACGCTGCCGCCCAGAAGCCACACGCGCCACTGTCCCTCGGCGAGGCGGATCAGCAGGGTGTCCGGATACGGGGCGATCTCGGTCATCCGAAACTCCACCGTGTCGTCGATCCAGCCGGGCACGGTCTGGTCGAGCGAGGAGGCCAGAAGGATCGGGGTCTCGCCCTTGGGGACGAGATTCAGTTGGGATGCCGCCAGCCGACGGACGAGCTGCGGATCGCCCTCTTCCAGCAACTCCAGAAACTCGGTGAAGGCGTTGAGCCGCTCGAAGCGGTATGCCTCATGATCTCGAAGACTGGCGAGCTGTCCCTCCATCTCGTGGACGCCGCGCTTGGCCGGGAGCACCGCCACGGCGACAAGCAGGGCCAACCCCGCGATCACGAAGGGCCAGCCGGCGTCGATTCGAAACAATGGGCGCGAGACAGCACTCACGGAGTGGGTATCGGCGTGGCGCGGGCTCCGACCTTAATTCGTGAAGAGGAGAATCGCAGACCAGAGGACCACGATCTTGATCACCGCCAACGGCATCCCGGCGATGATCGCATCCGCGTACTCGAGCTCCGACCAGGCCATCAGCAGGCAGATGAAGAGCAGCGCGCAGAGGAGTTCGGGGACCAGCGGAATCCCCGGCATGTAAAGCCCCACAATGGCCAGATCGGTGGTCGCACAGATGGCGAACATCCGTAGCGCGAGCACCCGGATCGGATCGTCGCTTCCGAGCCAGAGGAAGGCGAAGAGGAGGTACGCCAGCAGCGTGGCGAGAGTCTGGGCGCCGATCACCACCGGATAGAGCGCCGCGAACCGTCCACCGCCGATTGCCAGGAGGAGTGCCATCACGATCAGGCTCGCCCCGACGCCGAAGCACGCGAGCACGAAGGCGTGTCGCCGCAGGAGATGGCTGGCGTACTCCTCGCGACCGACGGCGCGACGCCTTCGGCGGAGCGCCCGGATCGCGCCACACTTCGGGCAGCGGCGACTGACGGAACCGCGCAGGTCGTAGCCGCAGCCGCGGCAGATGGTGGTGACCAGGTCCTCCTCGGCTGCGGACCCCTTCGTGGTCGCGCCGGGCGTTGTCGGAACCACTGGTGGCGAGCCGGGCGACCGCGAAGGCCGGTCAATCGGAACAGCTTCATCCGCCAGCGGAATGACGCCAGACGACTCCGGCGTGTGCCGCGCGGGAAGATCCAGACCGCGCTTTCGCGAGGCGTCACCCGACGAGTCCGGCTCCGGAATTGGAAAGAGCGTGGACATGGATCGAATGCCTCTCAGCGACCACCGGGCCCCCGGCTCGCGGAACGGGTCCCCCCGCCACCGAGACCGCCCCGAGGGGCCAGTGCATCGAGCGGCGGGCCAACGATATCCTGCGTTCATGACCAGCGCGAACCACAGCCGTCGTCCCAACCCTTCTGCGAACTGGCAGAGCCCGCTCGCCAGCCAGTTCGCCCTCGCGTGCGCCGCGGCTCTCGTCGTCGCCACCGCCTCGGCCGAGACCGTGGCCGACAGCGTGACCGACACCGTGACCAGTTCGGGCGCGCAGAGCACACCGGGCTCGGGCGTTCCGGTCTCAATCGATGCTTCGGCGATGCCCAACGCCCTGAGCCCCGCCGAGGTGGCCGAGGGTTGGACGCTGCTCTTCGACGGCGCAACCTCCACCGGATGGCGCAGCTACAAGCAGCCCGGTTTCCCCACCAGGGGCTGGACGATCGAGAACGGCTGGCTCAAGGTCAACAAGGCCGGCGGTGGCGGCGACATCATCACCACCGGGATGTACGGCGACTTCGAGCTCTCCCTGGAGTGGATCGCAACGCCCAAGGCCAACAGCGGAATCATCTTCGGCGTCGCCGAGAAGCACGACACCCCGTGGCAGACCGGACCCGAGTTTCAGGTCATCGACGACACCGGCGCCGGCCTCTCGCCTGAAGATCCGCATTCGACGGGTGCTCTCTACGACCTGGCCGCGCCTGCCGCGGGCAAGGTGGTGAAGCCCGCCGGCGAAGTGAATCGGGCCCGCATCATTCGACAGAACGGTCGTCTCCGTCACTTCGTCAACGACGTCAAGGTCGTCGACATCCGCGTCGACGATGGTGAATGGGCCAGTCGCATCGCCGCAAGCAAGTTCAAGGGCTACGAAGGATTCGGCATTCAGCCCACCGGGCACATCGCCCTTCAGGATCACGGCGATGAAGTCTGGTTCCGCAACATCAAGCTCCGCGATCCCTCGAAGCCGGTGGCCGGCGCCGTCACTCTCTTCAACGGCCGCGATCTCACCGGCTGGACGCCGTTTCTCCTCGAGAACGGCAAGCCCCAGGAGGTGTGGACGACGCAGGACAACGTGCTGATCTGCTCCGGCAAGCCTGCGGGATACATCCGCACCAACGCCGACTACACCAACTACGTCCTCTCCCTCGAGTGGCGCTGGGCGCCGGGCAAGGAGCCTGGCAACAGCGGTGTCCTCCTGCGCATGGTGGGTGAAGACAAGGTCTGGCCCAGAAGCGTCGAAGCCCAGCTTCAGAGCGGCAGCGCCGGCGACTTCTGGAACATCGGCGACTTCGCCATGACCACCGATTCGTCACGCCTCAACGGCCGCAACACCCGCAAGACCCACGGCAACGAGAACCCGCCCGGCGAATGGAACCGCTACGAGATCGTCGTCGACAAGGGCAACGTGATCCTCAAGGTCAACGGCGAAGAGCTCAACCGCGCATGGAACGTGACCGAAGTGCCGGGCAGGATCTGCCTGCAGTCGGAGGGCGCCGAGATTCACTTCCGGAACGTGAAGTTGGTGGAGATCAGGTAGGGCGCAGAGGGCGGGAGCCAGGGGCCAGGGGCGGCACGGATGGGGAAATAGGAATGAGGAATGAGTAGCCGCTCGACGGCTCGCGCGTCACTTGCCTGGCCGCGCCAGGCGCTGGCAGGCAAGTGACGCCGACATACGCCTTGTGGACCTCGTTCCGAGTTCCTGTTTCCTGATTCCTCTTTCCCGACTCCGCCAGCAGCATGCCGAGGTCCTCGCCGTCGTCGAGGCGCCTCGGTCCCCGCGTGTCAGTCGCCGCGCTCAACGGCGACGTCGTCGAGTCATGCGTGCGCCGGTGTGGCGAGTGCCGAGCGGGGCCGGCTCACCTCCACGGACCATCAGGGGACCAGGTTTGTTCGGTCGACGCGTCGACTTGGAGCACCGGCGTGAGGAATCCACGAAGCGTTTCCACGACGGTGGCGAGCGTGGGCGTGGTCTGCGATTCAGAGAACGTGCGAAGGAATCCGGCCCATTGAGCCTGCTTCGCTGCACTTGCCGCGAAGGTCTCGCTCAGTCCCACAGGAAGTTCCGCCGGCCAATCGGCTCCACGTCGCGCCAGCGTCGCCCCCTTGACGACGAACTCGTCGGAGTATCCCGCTCGGACGATCCGGTAGAGCAGCCGCTCGATGCCGAATCGCACGAGGACCAGATGAAGGCCTCGCCGGTCCCTCGGCTGTGGTTCAGCAGGCGCTGCTTGACCGAATGGGCCATGCCTTCGGGAGATCGATCCTCAGGGGCTGCACTCATGCCATCGCCTCCAGATACGGACGCATGACCGTTCCGACTCCACATCGATCCGCACACTCCCAGACCTGGCCGGGTGTGCAGCGGCGTGCCCTGAGCGCCTCGCGCAGCGCCTCGAGCGCGACATCGAGCCCGACGTGACGGCGGTAGCGAAAGCAGTCGACGACGGTCTTCGCTGGGTCGAACAGGCGAACACGAGAACCGTCTATCTCCACGAGCTGGAGGCCGGTTGTGAGCACTGTGCCGGAGCCACGCACGAATCGGATCGGAGGGTGATCGACGTTCGGCGTTCGCGCCCGTCGATCGATCATCATCCAAACCTCGTGCGGCAACTGCGTTCCGATCTCGTGGAACGAGAGCGCCGAGAGCAGGCAGACGACACCCGTCGGAACGCGGAGTGCGGCCAGTGCCAGATCACGGTGGGCTGAGGCGTCCGCCGACGCCAGCGCATAGGTACCCCGTCCGACCTTCACCATCACACCGCGCTGGGTCAGTCGTCGGAGAACCTCGGGGTGCACTCCATGCGCCATCGCATCCCGCACCCGGATGACGCCGAGATTCTCAGCGAGCCGGATGGCTGCCGTGGACTGGTCGATGCGGGACATGTGCGATAGTATCGACTATTACATGTAAGAGTCAACGTTTCTACACACTTCGTGAGCTGACCCGCCCTGCGGCCCCCCCTCCTGCGGTCCAGCCCTTCGAGTCGCGGTGCGGCGATCCGGGCTCACTCCGGCGGTCGTCCCAGTCCCTCACCCCTCACGCTTCCGCGCGTCCTCATCCAGCTTCCGGAACCGGTCATCAGCAGACCAACCTGGCAAGCCCGATTTGATCCCATCGAGACACTTGCGAAGTTCGCGAGGCGCCCATTGAGTGCTCCCGCCGACGACGGCACTCAGCAGGTCGAGCGCGGGCTCAGGTTGGTCTTCGCAGCGCCCGGACTCGGCAAGCAGTCGTACCACGGCGCTGGGCCACCGAATCGGCTTCAGCCAGTTCCTCAGCTCCTTCACCGCGACGCCGAAGTGCTCTCCCGCGGCAATGCACAACCGAGCGAACTCCTCGGCGATCTCTGCCGTCTTGCAACTTGCGCGCGAGGGCCAGGTTGTTCCTATGTAGGGAACGACCCGATTGTTCCAGTACTCGCCGCGCTGCTCCCCTGCCGCTTCAAGCGACTGCCTCAGGGTCCGGGCAGCGGCGTGCAGACCGTCCGGCGGCAGAAGCCCTGTGCGGTCACGAAGTTCCTCCGTCGTGAACGCGTCGCCCTTGTCAAGCGCGACGAAGGTCAACAGCGACGCATACTGCTCTCTGAACTTGCCGAGGTCGTCGTAGTGACTCGCGGTCGCTGGGAAGTAGGGCTTGAGCGCATCCATCAGGGGGCGATCGACGCGAGGCGTCCACAGGTAGCCGCTCCAGACGGCTCGTGCCTCGGCTTGGGAGCGTTTCCAGTCGAACCAAGGAAGCAAGTGCTGCCGAGTCCACACAGGGTCGCCTCGGAACAAGGCCACGAGATGGGAGGCAAGGAGAACGCGGCCATGACGAAGCCGTTCGCCGGGAAACTGGCAAAGCTCCGTCAGCATCGACTTCAACTGCTCGGGGAGGCCCTGGTCATCGCTTGGCGACTGTCGAAACCACCAGAAGATCAACGCCTCCGTCACGTGACCCATCGGGTGATTGATTGCAAGGGTGATCGGCTCATCGCTCTGAGGCGCATCGGGAACGTCGAGGGCGAGGACTCGCCTGATCGTGGCGAAGAACAGTTGGTCGTCGCCCTCGAGCCCCTTCGCGACCGCCGTGAGCCAACGGCCGAGCGAGTGCGCAAGACGGCTCAGCACCTCCTCGGGGGCCCTCGCGAGTACTGGCGCGATGGACTGCCACGACCGGGAAGCCAGTTTCTTGTCGGACCAGACGTGCAATGCGTCGTTCCAACGGGCCTGCGGCCACGCTCCACCTTCCGCCACGTCGAGAAGGGCGCCCGACGCGACTTCGAAATCATCTCGGCACCGTTCACTCCAGTCGCTCTTGTGCTGGAAGTCGGGATCAGGATTCTGCCGTACATAGACGGCAAGGAATCATCGAATGACACGCTGTGAAGGGTACTGCGAAGCCAGGGAGGAAGCTGCCATTCGCAGTTCGCCTCGGGCCTTGGGAGGGGCGTCGCGGCCGCCGCGATCACGACGATTCTTCGCCGCCCGACTCGCCTGCCGCCGCCTGTCCCTCCGAGACTCACGCTTCCGCCGGAGGTCGACTGCCTTGGTCGTCAATCGACGGTTTCAGGCCTGATTCCGAGGCCCTCGGGTCTTTTCAGGACCACAGGCCGGAAGGGGCTGGGGCGCGCTGCACAATTGCGGCGTCATGAGCAGCCCACCGTCGGACCAGAATCTCGGTGGCCTGCCCGGGCGACTCAGGTCGAGCCCGCGGCGCAGAGGCGCGGCGGACGCGACCGGGGCGTCAGGGACGCTCTCGAGTTCCTTCGCGGACGGAGAGCGACCCTCGCGGCGTGATCGTGTCGGTGGTCCGAGCGTGGCTGGCTGAGGCCATCCACACGACTGCCCGCATCACGCGGCACCGATGCGGGCCTTCTCGAGAAGGACCGCATCGGAGTTGCGACAAGACCCAACCAGAAGGAGCGACCGATGAATCTCACTCGACAGCGCACCCGACGTTCCGCTCGATGCGTCTTCGGACTCGCCGTTCTCTCCCTCATCGCCGGTCTTCAGATGGCCTCTGCCGCGCCGCCTCTCGGCACGCCCACGACCCGAGCACCGAACGCGTCGGTCGTCGAGCGCTCACAGACCGAGAGCAGGAAGCCCGGCGAACCCAAGGGCACGGTCGGCGAGCACCGCACAGATGCCCCAAAGGTGAAGGCTTCGGGAACGCCGCACGCCAACGGGCCCGCCGACACGGAACGCGCACGGCGCACTCAGGAGATGGCCCGAGCCAAGGCCGAGGCCGGGCGCGAGCGAGCACTCGCCAAGAAGAGCCGCGCGGAAGGGCGAAAGCCCGGCGCCGATGCGCGTTCACTCTCGCCGACGCCGGCCACGTCAGGCGCGTCCGCGGGGACGCCGATTGCGTCGAAGCCAGCAGCGGGTTCGATCAGGACCACGCCGAGCCGCAGCGGCATCGCCCCCAAGGCCAGGGAGCGATCACAGGAGTCGCTTCGCGCCGCGGGAAAGGGCACGCTCTCGAAACCATCGCCGCACGCGCCGGAGGAGGCCGCCCGCAACACCGCCAGGAACACTGCCCAAAGCGCTGCGAAGAGCGCTGGGAAGAGCGCTGGGAAGAGCGCTGGGAAGAGCGCTGGGAAGAGCGCTGGGAAGAGC
>CAYXKH010000160.1:3309-7497 GCA_964465255.1 uncultured Isosphaeraceae bacterium | reverse complement strand
GGCCGAACGGAGCGCTCAAAAAAATAGCCACCGACCTATGGCACGGCGGTGTGGGGGTGGGGGACGCCGCGCCGGGGGGAGAAGGTCGGTGGCCTGGGAGGTCCTTCGAACTGTCTGTGCTCAGCCGTTGAACGACTGAGACGCTTTGTTATTCGAGTCCATCCCCCACTGAGGTTTCGTGAACTTGAGAAAAAACTGGGCTCCGAGCAGTCGCCGTCGGGGACCGCATCGCGAGTCTCGGGATGGAGTCGCCGTGCGGCCTCATGAGGCCTGCTGGGGTCGTCGCGGACGGCCCCCGCAAGACGTTTCGGGGGCGTCACTTCCAAGCCGTCCTCTGGATTTGCTGCAGCGCCTCGAGGGTCTCCGCACCGAGCAGCCTGTGGCCCCGGCGCACTCAACCCGAGCGGGCTGAGGTGTCGATTTCGTTTCGCTCGCTGGCGTTTCGAAGCGTCTCGCGGATGTCCGTGGCCATCGCGTCGAACTGTTCGCGGGCCCCATCACTGAACTGCCCGCGGAACCGCCGCGAAATCTCATCTGCAAGCGGACCGGCGGCCACCGACTTTCGCTTCCACGCCTCGGTGAGGAGGGTCACCCACGACTCCGCATTGGTGTCGAGCGCGGCGGCGATCTCGAACTGTCCCGAGAGGGCCGCGGCCTGAAATCGCAGGTTCCGCAGCTCGATGTCCTCCGACACGGCCGCAGCCGACGCGTCGGACGTCGGCTGCGCGGCCTGCGTCCCCGCCAGTCGATCGAGGGTCGCAAGCGCCGTCCTGGCGTCGCCGATTCGAATCTGCGTGGTGGCCAACCGCAGCAGGAGATCTCGGCGGATCGCAGGCGGCAGCGCCGACGGCGGAAGTTCCGGAACCCGCGCGAGACCTTCGAGCCGCAGTCGATCGTCGCACCACGGACGGAGCCGCAGCAACTCGTCAGCGGCGGCGAGATCGGTGGGGACGAGCTTGGCCAGCGCTCTTCGGACGGCGCTGATGCGATCGGCGGCAAGCTCCGGAGTGGGTGGTTCGAGATCGACCAGTTCCCGAAATCGGTCGATGGTCGTGGCGCTTTCGGCGAGCGCTCGCACGAGGATCGGATAGATGGCCTCGTCACCTGCTCGAGCTCGAAGCGAGTCCGCTCGTCCGCGGAGTCGCATGGACTCGGCGGCGGCCCGCCGCACCGCCCGATCGGGGGAATCGAGCAATGCCGCCACTCGTGCCAGATCGGCCTCTTCGCCGGCAGCCCCGAGCAGGCGAACGAAGGCCGGCGACTCACGGCCATCGAGCAGCCGGCGAGCCACCGGCACCACCTGCGCAGTTCGCGGCCCGTCGAGGAGGGTCTCCTCGGCGAGTTCGACGATGGCCCGGGCCGCGTCCTCGGCGAACTGGGGCGAATCGAGCAGCTCGAGCATGCGCTCGAAGGTCGAGGGCGCCGCCCGCTTCTGATAGATGTCGAGATAGGTCTGGATCGTCTGCGGTTCGCGCTCGCGGATGAAGGCCGGGGCGACCTCCGCGGCGAGGTTGGGCCGACCGATCCGATCAAGCAGGACGAGGGCATCACGCCGCACCGAACCCACCTCGTCGTCGAGCCGCGCCAGCAGGCCCTGCTGAAGGTCCTCGCTGGGGCTCTCGCCGTTTCGAACCATGCGATCGACCTGGGTCAGCGCGAAGGCCCGAACCACCGGAAGTTCATCGGTGAGAAGCCGCAGCGTCCGCACCTGTCGATTCTCGGCATTGAGGGTGAGAAACAGCTCCGCGTAGGTCTCGACGAGGCGCTTGGCATATCCGTCGAGGGCGGCGAGTCGGACCTCGTTCTCGCGGACCAGAACATCGATGCGGCGACGCAGCGTCGCGGAATCCTCGTCGGAGGACTGGGCCGAGAGATCCCGCCACCACCGCACCCATCGGTCGCGGTCGCAGTCGAACTCGTTGGCGAAGAGCCGCTCCAGAGCGGCGCAGATCGAGTCCACGATCTCGGCCTCTGTCGCCCCATCCGGTTCGAGGAACTCGACCAGTGCAGCGATTCGCTCGGGACCGCGCATTGCCGCGAGGGTCCAGACCGCGGCAAGCCGCTGCGAGAGGTCGAGTTCGGCGTCGCTGATCTGAGCGGCGAAGTACGGCACTGCGGCGGCGCTGAGGCGGCCCACGACGCCGCTGACTCGTCCTCGCCGCTCGGTCGGAGCGATGCGGACAAGCCCGAGAATTGCCGGAGCCAGCTCGGCCCGCAGCGGGTCCGTCGCTTCCATGGCCGTGAGGGCCGCCTCGATGGCGGATTCGTCGGTTCCCCGCAGCACTTCCTCGAGCACCGCAACCGCGGCAGGACGAGGTCGACCCTGATCGTCACGCAGCGTGAGGAGCCGGGTCGCGGCGCCGCGGCGCGTCGGCAGATCCGCTCCGGGTGTCAGCAGCACGCTGCGGAGCCAGTCCGATTCGGCATCGGCGGGTCGTTGCTCCCCGTCCAGCGGCCGGGTCTCCGACCGCTCCAGGGGAGGCGTGCGCGGAGGTCCGAACTGCACTGGTGGACGCGGCAGCAGCGGTCGGGTCGCGGAGGCGTGCGCGTGCCCGACCAATCCGCTCAGGATGGCGACGGACACAAGTCCCGCGCTCACAAGTTGTGTCGTCGTGGTGGACATCGGTGAACCGCAGGCAGACACTTGTCGGAACTGAATGCTTCCATGCTAAGGAGAGTCGCAGGGGCCAGTCGTCGGTGGGGATATTGTCTGTCCACATTGGTTGGTCGTCCGGACTCGCTCGGTGAGAGACCTTGGAACTGCCGTTCAACTGGAGAACGCTCGATGAGTGAATGGCTCGGTGCCGAAGATCGCGTGAGTCGAGCCCTTGAGCTGTACGAGAGGGGCCGATGGGCCGAGGCGGAGCAGGAACTCCGCAGGGCCATCGCTGCGCGCCCGGACCGAGGCGAGTGGCAGTTCAACCTGGGGCTCACGCTCGAGGCCGCAGGGCGGCACTCGGAAGCAATCGACTGCTATCGGCGGGCCGCCGAACTGATGCCGGGCGAAGTCGAGCCGCTTCTTGCCGCGGGTTCTGCCGCGAACCGCCTCTCCCGCCATGACGAGGCCATCTCGCTCCTCAGCCGGGCGGCCGCCCTTCGTCCGCGCGACGATACCGCCCACGCGCTATGGATCGACAGTCTCGTCTGTCTCGATCGGCACGATGAGGCCGAGACCGTCTTCTATCTGGCCCAGCAGAGCGCCGACGAGGCCCCTCGCGCTCTCGCGGCGATCGCCGAGAGTTTGATGGTCCGCAACCGTCACGATCGCGCCGAGTGGTGTATCCGCGAAGCCATCCGTCTCGAGCCGGGACTGCCCGGCCTGCGCGCTCGACTCGCCTCGGTGTGCGCCGCGACCGGTCGCCCGGAGCGGGCGATGCAGCTCTTCCAGCAGGAGCTTCGCGACGATCCCGGCAGTGTCGACACGCTTCTCGACTACGCCGAGCTTCTGCTCTCGCTCCAGCGCCTGCCCGAAGCCGGCGAGAAGCTTCGACGAGTGCTCGAACTCGAGCCTGCGAATCTCGACGCTCATCGCCGTCTCGGCGAGATCGGTCTTCGCACCCAGCGGTTCGAGCAGGCGCTTCTCGAGTACGAACTGGTGGCCAAACTGGCCCCGGACTCGAACGATGTTCGCCTCGACCTTGCGGAGTGCCTGCTGGCTCTCGAACGAGGCGAGGAAGCGGCGGCGCGACTTCGTGAAGAGTTGGACGCGATGGCTGCCGATCCCGACAGACCCGTCGATCGCCGCCGACTCGCCTCGCTCTTGCTTCGCGCAGGCTGCGTGGTCGAGGCCGTGCCGTGCCTGGAAGCTGCGGTGGCGGATCGCGAGGATCCCGAACTTCTTCGAATGCTGGCTCTGGCCCGGTTTGACGCCGGCGATCTGCGCGGCGGCATGAAGGCCAGCCGGCGCGTGCTCGCCCTCGAATCGGGGTGCATCCGCTCGACTCACAACCTGGCCTTGGCGTGCCTCACGCTGGGCACGCCCCGCCGGGCCATGGCGTGGGTGAGGAAGGGACTGTCGCTCGATCCTCACGACGACGGACTGCGGCGCCTGCGCATCCGAGTGATCGGCGCGCTGATCGGCCGCGCCATCCTCGACCTGATGCGGCGATAACCCGCGGCCCCGAACAGGTTCAGGGGCGCTCGGAGGCGTCGATTCGAATTCCCTCGCTGCACTCCCCCGCCCCCGCG
>CAYXKH010000160.1:0-3209 GCA_964465255.1 uncultured Isosphaeraceae bacterium | reverse complement strand
GGGGCGCTCGGAGGCGTCGATTCGAATTCCCTCGCTGCACTCCCCCGCCCCCGCGCCAACCCCGCGAAAGCGACCGTCGGCCCGGAGGGCCGAACAGAGCGCTCTCCCCCGCGCCAACCCCGCGAAAGCGAGTGTCGGCCCGGAGGGCCGAACAGAGCGCTCTCCCCCGCGCCAACCCCGCGAAAGCGAGTGTCGGCCCGGAGGGCCGAACGGAGCGCTCTACATGCACCCACTCACAGCGTCGCGCTGGTGTACGGCAGCAGGGCCATGAACCGTGCCCGCTTGATCGCCTGGGCCACGGCTCGCTGATTGCGGGCATTCAGCCCCAGACGCTTCCGCGAGTAGATCTTGCCGTTGGGAGTCATCATCCGGCGAAGGGCGTCGGTGTCCTTGTAATCAAGGTTGGCGGCGTCGGCGTCGGACATGCGCTCGTTGCGCGGATCGTTGCTGAAGTTGAACTGGTTGTTCGAATACTGGCTCATGGCTCTCTCGGCGAATGCGTCTCGTTTGCCGTCTGGGATGCGGCGGGAATCTGTCCCCGAGGCAGCTCCGGCACAAGCGGGAGCAACGGGTGCAAACGAAGGGGGCGAGTATAGCAGTCCGCCTGCGGAGCCCTCCGTCCCGATCCACTCCCCCCCCGATCCACTCTCCACGGATGTACGGGGCTCGAAGCCCGCGGGCGATCGCCGGCGACCTCCCGGAAGGCCGCACGCAGCCGCTGAGCCCGCCGGTACGATCGCCGCGTGCCCCGCTCGCTCGGTTCATCCATGCTGGTCAGGTTCACGAGCGCGGTCCAGCTCACCCGCCTGACCATGGTCTTCGGAGCGGTCAGCGATCTCTGGTTCGTGATCGTGTTGACCCGCTACATCGCCGACGTCTCGGGCGACGTTTCCGTCCCCGCGGCCCAACTCGCCCTCACGGCTGCACTGTCGCTCGGCGCGGTGGTGGCCATCGGGCTCTTCGCCTTCGGGGCGTCGTTGAACGATCTGCTCGATGCCCGCCACGACACCGCCTTCAGTCCCGAGCGACCGATTCCGGCAGGACGCATCAAGACCAGTCAGGCGGTGGTCGTCACCGTCGGTTCTCTGCTCGTGGCCATCGTCGCCGCAGCCGCCTTCGGACGATCGGCGCTGGTCCTCGCGGCAATCACCGCTGCGGGAATTCTCTTCTACAACGCCGCGGGCAAGTTCGTGCCCGCGGTCGGCCTGCTCGCAATCGGCCTGATCCATGCCAACCACATGCTGATTGCCAATCCCGAGCTCGGGTTCACCCTGCCGGTGTGGCTCATCATGACCCATGCCATCATGATCTCCGCAGTCGTGCACCGCCTCGAGGAGAAGCGGCCGCCACTTCGCCCGCGGTCGAAGGCGGCGGTGGCAATCGGATACACGATCGCGTCGATTGCCGTGCTCCAGATCGGCTACTGGCGCGTCGGCTGGGACGCCATCTGGCCCGAGGGTGTCAGCCCTCTCGGCCTGGTGTGGCCGCTCCTTGCGGTGCTGGGATTCGTGGTCGTTGCGGTACGCAAGTCCTCGAACGTCCCGCCGCGCGTGGCCGCCGAAAAGGTGCGGCGCTACGGGGCCATGTGGCAGAGCCTCTACGGCGCCTCCTGGCTCCTTGCGCTGGGTCTGACGACTGGAGCGATCTGGTTCGGGCTCTTCGCCCTGATCGGCTTCGCCGCGATGACCGCCATCAAGGAAGTCAACGGCCTCGGTGGTCGGCCGGTCGGCTTCAGAGCGTGAGTTCGGTCCGGGCGTTGTCTCTTCCGAGCACACGGCGGCTGCCGATGACAGCGGCGCCGGGGTGATCATTCGACCGGAAGTCGCGGAACGATCCAGACGACGAGCACCGAGAGCGAGACCGCGAAGAGGATCATCGCAACGAGGATCTGGGCGGTCATCACGCCGACCTGTCGCCAGTACCCGTCCAGAACAGGCATGCGATAGGCCTTGTAGATCATGGAGATGCCGAAGAGGAGCGGGATGGCCGACAGCCACCAGAGCTCGTACGCCGCCGGCAGCGGGTCGATGAACGGGGTGTAGGCGAGGAGTGACATCACCTTCCACCCCCGGTGGACGCGGTGGAAGGACCGAAGCGGCGGAATCCCGCATCGAGGATGACCGCGACGTTCATCAGCCCGGCGAGAGCGATGAAGAGAGTGCCGAACTCGTTGGGATGGGCGAGGCCGCGGCGCTTGCTCACCGTGGGCGGAAGCAGTCGACCGCTGCCCGAAGGCTCGGGCGGCGAGAGCAGCTCTTCGGGAGGAGCCGACTTCAGGATCTTCGTGTTGGCGAAATCGGCGGCGAATGCCAGGGGGCCGCACGCCGCCTGCGGCAGGAACCAGAGCGTGTCCTCGCGGCGGTCCACGCAGTCGACTCCACCGATCAGAAGACCGCCGAAGAACAGGAGAAGCATTCCGCCCATGATGCGGTAGCCCCGCACCCGCTCACCGAGGGAGATGTGACCGAGCCCGGGCCAGATCCACGCCAGCAGCATCGCGACGGGGCGGATTCGCTGCGGTGTGTCGGAGTCGTCGTGCATGCAGTGGCCGGGAGCGGAGTTCACGCCTTCTTCGTTCGATACCAGTCGGCGTTGATCTGGACGTACTTGCCCCACTCGGCAGGCAGATCTTCCTGTGGGTAGATCGCCTGGACCGGGCACTCGTCGACGCAGAGGCCGCAGTCGATGCAGACGTCGGGATCGATGTAGAGCTGCTCGGCCGCGCCATGCTCCTTGTCGTTCGAGGCCGGGTGAATGCAGTCCACCGGACACACTTCGACGCAGGCGGTGTCCTTCGTGCCGATGCAGGGTTCAGCGATGATGTGAGCCATGAGTGGGCCGATGATAGTGCGCGGAACGGAAGAGGGGCAGTGGGTTGCACGGACGTCGCGGACGGGAGAGTTGCGAGCTGGAAGGGAAGGGGGATCAGGCGGCTCGCTTCGCGAGCCGGAAGGGATCAGCAGTGGGCTGCACGGACGGCGCGTGCCAGCGATGCGGCGCTGGACCCCGCGGGAGGCCCGAACGGGGCCACAGCGCCCACGCATTGCCGAAAAGCGCCGCGTGGATCAGCCCGCCCTGAGCGAGCGAAGCGAGTCGAAGGGCGGGCGTACGAAAGCGAGTGTCGCCCGGAGGCCGAACGGAGCGCTCCACCTGCTACGCCCCCGCGAAAGCGAGTGTCGGCCGGAGGCCGAACGGAGCGCTCTGAATAC
>CAYXKH010000159.1:0-7520 GCA_964465255.1 uncultured Isosphaeraceae bacterium | reverse complement strand
ACACTCGCTCTGGTACGCCGCGCCGGACGGAGTCCGGCGGGCTGAGCGGCCTTGTGTGGATGGGCCTTGGGACCGATGAACGCTTGGAGAATCTGCCATGACCGACCGACCTGCCTTCTCTCGCCGAATCTTCCTCCAGCAGGGACTGACCCTCGCGTCGCTTCTGCCCACGATTCCCGCGTTCATCCAGAACTCGGCCTTCGGCGTGATGACGCCGCTGGGGTCGATGCTCTCCAGTCGTCCCGGTGTGAATGACCATCGCATCCTCGTGATCGTCCAGCTCGCCGGCGGCAACGACGGCCTCAACACCGTCATCCCCTACGGCGACGACAACTATTACCGAGCTCGTCCGCAGCTTGGCATCACCGCCCCGAACAGTGGCAACAACGCCTGCCTCGCGACCGACATCGACGGTCTCGGACTCCATCCGAACCTCGCTTCCTTCAAGGAGCTTCTCGACGACGGCAAGGCCACGATCGTCCAGGGCGTCGGCTATCCGAATCCCAACCGCTCCCACTTCACCTCGACCGACATCTGGGAAACGGCCGACATGTCGGGCAAGGGCGACGGCTGGATCGGTCGCTACTTCGACTGCACCTGCAACGGCACGCCGGTCCCCGAGGGGGCGATTGCCATCGGTCGGCGCAGCCCGTTGGCGATGGTCGGTTCGACCCAGAAGCCGGTCAGCTTCGAGTCGGCCGAACTCTTCCGCTGGCTCGGCGAGAACGTGCACCCGTCGCTGAAGTCGCCCTACGACGACATCAATCGCGCCGGAACTCTCTCCGACGTCGAGAGCGATTCGCAGCTCGCCTTCCTCATGCGCACCTCGCTCGACGCCCAGGTTTCGAGCGATCGCATCCGCGGCGCAGTGGCCAAGCAGCCGCTGGTGCCCTATCCGCAGAGCTCGCTCGCCCGTCAGCTTCGGATCGTCGGGGCGATGATCCGCGACGGCATGAAGACCCGCGTCTATTACGTGTCGCTGAGCGGCTTCGACACCCACGCCGGCCAGGCCGGTTCGCACGGGAATCTGATGCGGCAGCTCGGCGACAGCCTTGCGGCATTCCAGCGCGACGTCACCGCCCAGGGCAACGACAGCCGCGTGCTCACCATGGTCTTCAGCGAATTCGGTCGCCGGGTGAAGCAGAACGCCTCCGGCGGCACCGACCACGGCACCGCGGCCCCGATGTTCCTGATGGGCAACATGGTCAACCCCGGAATCCTCGCCAAGCACCCCTCGCTGGTCGATCTCGATCAGGGTGATCTCAGGTACTCGGTCGACTTCCGCAGCGTCTACGCGGGAATCCTCGAAGACTGGATGGAGACGCCGAGCGAGAAGATCCTCGGTGGACGGTTCCAGAAGGCCCGCGTTGTCTTGAGCGCTCCGTAGCGGCCTGCGGCCGCACGCTCGCTTTCGCGGGACCAGCACGCCTGGACACTCAGGCCGTCTCTCCGATCACTTCCGTTCGACGCCGTAGCCCATCCGCTTGACCGCGCTGACGATCTCGTCACTCGAGCCGGAACGACTGACCACGCAGCGGGCGAGGTGCTCCTCCAGCGAGACCTTCACGCTCTCCGGGTCGACGCCCTCGATCTCCTTGATCCGCGCCGCAATCGCGGCCACACAGCCCTCGCAGTGCATGCCCTCGAGAGCAAACTCGACGGGCTGCGGAGCAATCGGCTCGCTCTGCCTCGCAGCGCTCACCGTCGACGCGTCCGACTCACTCGGCTCTTTGGCGCAGCCACTGAGTGCGAGAAGCGAGATGATCGCGGCGAGCGCGACGCCTGATCCGTGAGAAGCGTGAGAAGCAGCCCTGGAGTTCATGGCCGACGTTACGTCGCCCGCGCCGGAGGCTCTCGGAGCAACACGCCTGCGGGCGGAGAGCCCCCCAACCCCGCGCACGCATGCAGTCGTGCAACCCTCCGCGGCTCCCTGCCTCCTTCCGGCTCGAGAAGCGAACCGCCTCATTCCCGATCCCTCTTCCCTCGAATCTCCGC
This sequence comes from uncultured Isosphaeraceae bacterium, assembly GCA_964465255.1. Taxonomy (GTDB): domain Bacteria; phylum Planctomycetota; class Phycisphaerae; order Phycisphaerales; family SM1A02; genus CAYXKH01. The sequence continues at coordinate 5,525 of CAYXKH010000159.1, read as the reverse complement.
CATCACCGTCTTCCTCGCCTCGTCCAGCTCCGCGGCGATCCGCGCCCCTGCGGCCTGGACGTGTCCTCCGCCGCCGAAGCGGGCGGCGAGTTCGTTGACGTCGAGCCCCGGTTCGAGCATTCGGCCATCGGGGGCGATCAGGTCCGGCTTGCTGCGAAAGCTCACGCGGGTCACGCCGGCTTCGTGCTGACTCAGCAGAATCGACGCACGGACTTCGCGGATGACCAGCGGCTCATTGACCACCCCGCCGGTGTCCTCGCTGCCGCCACCCGTCTCGGCGAAGTCATCGCGCGACAGCGTCATCACCGCGATCCGGCCGCCCCCGACGGGATCGACGAACTCGATCGAGGCCAGGGCCCGGGCGGTGAGCGAGAGTCGCGAGGGCCGAGCGTTCTGCTCGAGCGTGGCGAAGAGCCAGTCCTTCGCGGCCCCCGCGCCAAGAAGTTCCGAGGCCAGCCGCAGCACCGCGGCATCCGCACTCGAGAAGCGAAACCAGCCGGTGTCGGTGGCGAGGCCCATGAACAGCGGTGTCGCCAGTTCGGCCGAGATCCGCACCTCGAGCGCCTTGAGGAGCGGCATCAGCGCCTGCGTGGTCGAGGCACAGCTCCAATCGACCAGACGGAGGGCGGCGATTGCGTCGCCGCGGCGGTGGTGATCCACGCCGACGATCCTGGCCATGCGCGGCACCAGCCACGCCCGGAGCGCCTCCACCTGCGACCACGAGCCGGTGTCGACCAGCATGATGAGATCGGGTTCTTCCGGCGGCGGTCCCTCGCGCTCGAGCCGCCGCACCGGTTCGCCTTCGAGCACTGCCAGCAGGGCCTGATCGATCGGCCCCATGAGCAGAATGTCGGCGCGAACACCGCACTGCTCGAGGGCCCGGCGGAGCGCCACCACCGAGCCGACCGCGTCACCATCGGGCTTGGAGTGGGTGAGCAGGAGCACCCGAGTCGCCTTGCGGATCACCTGGGCCAGCGCCGCCGCTGAGGTGGTGCTCGCGTAGTCGCTGGACTCGCGGTCCGTCTGAGAAACGGTCGGGGAATTGGTCATCGGCTGCATTCGCTCATGGGTTCGCCCAAACTTGCGCCCGCACTCGTGGCCGCACGCGCGGGCACACTCGAGGTCCCACTGGGGACCACACTCTCTGCCATCCGCGCCGCCGCACGGGTCTCGTCGAGGTCGCGTGCGATCTGCGTGAGAAGGGGATCGATCCCCGGATAGTTGATCTGATCGCGCAGCCATCCGAGGAAGCGCACGCGAAGCGTCCAGCCGTAGTCGTCGAGGTCGCCGCGCCAGTCGACCACGTGGACCTCGCAGCGGCGGACGGCCTCGCCGAAGGTCGGGTTGGTGCCGACGCTGATTGCCGCCGGCCGGGTCGAGCCGTCGGGCAGCGTGGCGAGTCCGGCGTAGACGCCGTCGGCCGGCAGCAGCATCCGACCGTGATCGAGATTGGCGGTGGGTATGCCGAGTTCGCGGCCTCGCTGAGCGCCGCGGACCACCGGGCACTCGAGTTCGAACGGTCGACCCAGGAGCCGCGCCGCGTCGGCGACCCGACCTCGTTCGATGAGCCAGCGGATCATGGTGCTGCGGACCGGCACGATGGTCTGATCGGCAAGTTCCGCCTCGACCGAAGGAACGACGATCGACCGAAAGCCAAACCGCTCGCCCAACGCCGCGAGCGTCTCGACCGAGCCCGCGCGACGATGACCGAAGCGAAAGTCGGGCCCCTCGATCACTGCTGAGGGCTGCCAGCGGGCGGTGATCCGCTCGATGAACGCTTCCGGGGGAAGGGCCAGGAGCGACGGTTCGGGCGTCAGAAGTTCGACCTCGTCCGCCCCGGCCTCGCGGAGCCAACGGACCCGCTGGGCGGTGGTCGACAGACGCGGGGGTGTCGACTCCGGGCGAAGCACCGCCATGGGGCTCGGATCGAAGCTGGCGACGATCACCCTCCCTCGGGCCCCGACCGCACGCCGGGCGGTCGCGAGCAACTCCGCGTGACCCCGGTGCACACCGTCGAAGGTGCCAATTGAAAGTGCCGAGTGGGAGGTCACGGCAGCAGGGTAAGGCCGATGCAGGTCGCGCCGTAGTTCCGGGGAAGCCGACTCCCTGGTCGGCTGCCGTGTTCTCGTGGCGAGCCAGGCCTCCCCTTGCCGCAGGTCGCCCCGCGCGGTATCCAGACGCGATGCGCGCTCCCGCTCCCGTCCATCCCGACAGCTCCCCGAAATCCAAAGCCCTCGTCGACGAGTTGACGGAGAGCCTCCGCGAGACAGCTCAGTCGGTCGTGCCGTGGTTCCTGTCGCAGATGCCGCGGATGTACTTCCAGGACACCGATCACGCCACCCAGCTCACCCACCTGCGAGCGATCATCGCCGCCCGAGCGTCCGGGCGGCCCATTGAGATGCAGATGCGCAACGAGGATGGGTCGCAGGTGACGTCCATGAGTCCCGCGAACTATCCGGGCGTGCTGGCGGAGCTGGTCGCCAAGCTGCCCACCGACAAGTCGCTGCGAGCCGCCAAGATCCACACCGCCGCCGATGGTTCGCTGGTCCTCGACACCTTCGAGTTCGGCGAGCGGGCCCCCTTCGACCCCACCGACACCCGTCAGTCGCAGAAGCTCGACGAGACCATCGAATACGCCCGCCGGCAGAAGCTGCCCTACACCGCCGAGCAGATCCGCGGTTACTTCGGTCGCTGCTCCGGCGAGTACGTGATGACCGTCACGCCGCTTCGGATGTGCAAGCACTACGAGCTGATTCGACAGGTGAGCGGCACCGACGGCGCCGTGATCTCCCTCGAGCCCGAGGCCGATCCCACGCAGAGTCGGATCACCTTCGTCGTCAGCAACGCCCGCACCCGGACGATGCTGGAGCGCATCGCCATCCGCCTCAGCCGGGCCGAGATCAACATCAATCGGGCCTACATCGACGTCCTCGGCGACGCCCCGCACGGAACCGTCTCGATCCTCGGCTTCGTGGTGCAGACGTACGAGGGGCAGGCAATCGATCCCTCCAGCCAGCTCTGGAAGCAGACCGAGCGCGACCTCCGCCGAGTGAAGTGGCTCGACTCTCGAACCTTCGAGATCGATCGCCGCAACCACGACTTCGATCTTCCGCGGGCCGATGTCATCAACGCCTTCTGCGCCCTGACCCATCAGGTGCTCTGCAAGGTGAGCCCTTACGCCTTCTCGCGTGAGCGGATTCAGAGCGGGATCGAGCGCTACGTTCCGCAGGCGCTGGCCTTCGCCCAGCTCTTCATCGATCGCTTCGACCCGACCAATCCCACTCCCGATGCCGCCTTCGAGAAGGCCGCGAACGAACTCGCCACCGAGATCGACCTGAAGGTCGGCAACGAGGACACCCGGACCGCCTTCCACACCATGATCCAGGCGGTGCGGTCGACCTACCGCACCAACTTCCACCTCCCCGACCGCTTCTGCCTGGCCCTGCGCCTCGACCCGAAGTTCCTGGTGAGCGAAGAACGACCCGAACTGCCCTGGGGCGTCTTCTTCATGCACGGCCGCGAGTTCAACGGCTTCCACTGCCGATTTCAGGAGATCGCCCGCGGTGGACTGCGGGTGGTGCGGCCCAATTCCCTCGAGCAGCACGCCCGCGAGGCCGACCGGCTCTATGACGAGGTGTACAGCCTGGCCTTCGCCCAGCAGCTCAAGAACAAGGACATCCCCGAGGGCGGCGCCAAGGCGGCGATGCTGCTCGAGCCCAGCGCCGACATCTCCCGGTGCGTGAAGGCGTTCGTGGACGGCCTCCTCGATCTCATCACGCCGGAGCCGAACACCAAGTCGAAGATCGTCGATCGACTCGGTCACGACGAGCTGATCTATCTCGGTCCGGACGAGAACATCACTCCGGCCCACATCGAGTGGATCGTCGATCGAGCCAAGCGGCGCGGCTACGGACTGCCGAATGCCTTCATGAGCAGCAAGCCCGGCGCGGGCATCAACCACAAGGTCTACGGCGTCACCAGCGAAGGCGTGAACGTCTTCCTCGAAGTGGCCCTGAAGGCCGTGGGCATCGATCCGCACACGCGGCCCTTCACGGTCAAGATCACCGGCGGCCCCGACGGCGACGTCGCCGGCAACATGATCAAGATCCTGAAGCGCGACTACGGCACCAACGCCCGAATCGTCGGCATCGCCGACGGCAGTGGCAGCGGCGAGGATCCGGATGGCCTCGACATCGACGAACTGGTCCGGCTCTTCAACGAAGGACTGCCAATCAGCGGCTTCAACCGCGCCAAGCTGGGTTCCCGCGGACGAGTCGTCACCGTCGAGGAGCCGGAGGGCGTGCATCTTCGCAACACGATGCACAACCGGGTCATCGCCGACGCCTTCATCCCTGCGGGTGGTCGTCCCAACACGATCCACGAGAAGAACTGGCGCGACTACCTCACGCCGACCGGAGCGCTCTCGAGCCCGGTCATCGTCGAAGGCGCCAACATCTTCATCACTCAGCCGGCCCGCAAGCTGCTCACCGAGCAGGGCGCGCTGATCATCAAGGACAGCTCCGCGAACAAGTGCGGCGTGATCTGCTCGAGCTACGAGATCATCGCCTGCATGCTGCTGACCGAAGAGGAGTTCCTCGCCAACAAGACGGTGTACGTCGAGCAGGTGCTGGACAAGCTGCGCGAGCTTGCTCGTCGTGAGGCGGTGCTGCTGATGTCGGAACGCCGCCGTCATCCCGACGTGCCTCTGGCCGAGACCAGCATGCAGCTCAGCCGGGCGATCAACGGCGCCGCGGCGGCCATCGAAGCCGCGATTCCCTCATGGAGCGAGGCGGATCGCATGGTGGCTCGCCAACTGGTGCTCGACCACCTGCCGCAGATTCTGATCGAGAAGACCGGCCCGCGAATCTGGAAGGACCTCCCGCTGGCCTATCTGCGCTGGCTCGTCGCGAAGAGTCTGGCCAGCCGCATCGTCTATCGCGAGGGCGTCGACTTCTTCGCCTCGATGCCCCCGGCGGCGATTGCCGCGGTCTCCCTCGAATACCTGCGACAGGACGTCTTCACTCGACAACTGGTCGAGGAAGTGTCCAAGAGCCCGCTCGCCCACCGCGACCGAATCGCCGAACTCCTGACCCGCGGCGGCACCCGCGGGGCGTTGATGGGGTGAGGTGGGGTGGGGTCGGCTGCGCCGACCGGGCGCGTCGGCTGCGCCGCCGCTTGCGAGGAGTGCCGCGTGCGCGGCGCCTTCTTCAGGCGGGAAATGCCGCCGACAGGCAGCACAGGAAGGCCTCATGCACGTGAACGGCGTCATTCCCCGCGATTCAGTTGGGGTTGCGCGGGGCGGCACACTGGGATTGCTCGCGCGGATTGCGCGCCGGGATCGCGCGCCGGGACCGTCGAGCCCGGGACCGCCGAGCCTGGGACCGCCGAGCACCAGCTCGACGTTCGGCGGCGCGAGCCGCCGAGTGGCAAGAGATGCTCCGGAGAACCCCCCCTCCTTCTCGGTGCCCTCGGAGGTCGCGGTCCTCGCGATCCTGCGCGATCCTGCGCGATCCTGCGCGATCCTG
>CAYXKH010000158.1:0-7539 GCA_964465255.1 uncultured Isosphaeraceae bacterium | reverse complement strand
GTTCGTCGCCGGGGCCGTCGGCCTTGGCCACGCACAGTGAGCCGTGCATTTCCAGACTGCTCCCCGAGACTCTTCAGTAGTATGTCGGCGACCTGGAATCCGAACCTCAGATCGCAGACCACCTTGTCCCGCAACGAAGGCACATTTGAACGATGATCGCGAAGGAGTCCGATCCAATCCATGCAGCGACGCGACGCGCTCAGGCGGGCGCCCGTGCCGAGCAGAACATGGCGTTCTATCTGCGGCGGGCGTTCGGCGATCACTGCCCGGAGGTTCTGGTATTTCACGACCTCCGAGTGGAGCACAACGGTGAGGTCGCCCAGATGGACCATCTCGTTGTTCACTCGCACGGGCTCTTCATCATCGAGTCCAAGAGCATCAGCGGTGAAATCCAGATCCTTCCCGACGGACAGTTCATAAGGATCTTCGGCAGCAAGCGGGTCGGGATGCCGTCCCCGATTCAACAGGCTCGGCGGCAGGCCGATGTGTTGCGGCGGCTCCTCCAGGCGAACAAGGTCACTCTGCTCGATCGGAAGCTCTTTGGCATGGTCCAAGGCAGCTTCTCGAAGTGTCCAATCGAGATCCGTGTCGCGATCTCCGATCAAGGCATCATCCGCGGCGATGGCAACGTCTCCGAGGTCCGCAAGGCAGATCTCATCACCGAGAACGTTGAGCGCCGAGTCGCAGCGCATCGCCGCGGTGGCAGCCTTCTGAACCTTGATCCCAACAATGACGACGGCCTCTACCAGTTCACCCCGGGCGAAATGGATCGCCTCCGGCACTTTCTGCTCGAGCAGCATCGTCCGCGAGCGCGCAGCTCATCGAGCGAGGAGACATCTCCCCAGGTCGTTTCCCGGCCAGCGCAGTCGAAGCCTTGCCCACCTGCGACTCGCGCGGGAGCTCGCCCCACGTCGGCACCGCCGCAGCAGCCCATGGCTGTACCGCCAGCCGCAACCCCGGTCGAGACGAACACAGAGGGCGCCGCTCGCGCCCGATACCTCTGCAGCAAGTGCCACTCGCTCGACCTTCGAGTCGTTCATGGCAAGTTTGGTTACTACTTCAAATGCCAGGCCTGCAGCGGCAACACTTGGATAGACACACGAGTTGAGGGGTCGGACACCAAGGGTCGCATTCGCAAGTCCGGCCACGATTTCTATCTGGTATGCGGGGACTCGGGGCGTGAGCAGTTGATCTTCACGAACCCGGATGAAGCGGAGTAGGACCAGGGCCGTGCGGGCAGCCTCCGCCAGCGTGCGGGTCCTGACCGCCCGCATTCGACGAACCGAGATGCCGCCGAAGCCGCGACGTGCGAATGATGGCGGATCGTGAACACGACCAACTCCGACACGCCTTCGCACGCGGGTGACTACGTCCTCGGCACACGCGAAGATGAGCGCCATCGACTTGAGTTCCAGCACCGCGTCTGGCTTGCTGATGCGCAGCGCGGCTGGCACGCCGCGGGAGTTGCGCCGGGCGCACGGGTGCTCGACCTCGGATGCGGACCAGGGCTGGCGACGGCGTCGATGCTCGAGATCGTCGGGCCGGCGGGCCGGGTGGATGGTCTCGATCGCTCCGCGGAGTTCGTCGCCCAGGCCCGGGCGCGGTGCGGGAGTGCCGGGCGAGGCGATGCGGACGTGCGGCAGATGAATCTCGTGGACGAGGACGTGCCGACGGACATGCGCGGGCGGTACGACGTCGCCTGGTGCCGCTGGCTGGCCATGTTTGTGCCGCAACCGGAACGCGTCATCGCCGCGGCATCGGCGGCGCTGCGGGTCGGCGGTCGCCTGGTGATGCACGAGTACGTCGACTACTCGACCTACGCGCTTCATCCTCGCGGTGGGCGCGTGCGCGAATTCGTAGCCCTGGCCATCGAGAGCTTCGCCCGCGATGGCGGCGACGCCCACATCGGGCGGCGTCTGCCGGCCATGCTCACCGCCGCCGGGTTCACCATCGACGCGCTGCGGCCGATGGCGCGGGCGGCGCGGCCGTTCGAGGAACTGTGGCACTGGCCCGCCGGTTTCATCCGCGTCTACGCCCCAAAGCTCGTGGAGATGGGACTCGCTGACGCCACGTGGCTCGAGAACCTGCTGGCCGAAGTGGATGGCGCGGAGACCCGACCCGGCGCCTTCTTCACGGCGCCACTCCTATTCGAGATCGTCGCGACGAAGACCTTGGAGTGAAGGGGCGATGTCGCTGCACCCGGCCAGGATCGATGGCGGCCGCGCCGACGGTGGTTTGGCCGAGCTGGAGCTCGGCGGTCCAAGGCGTGTGGGGATGTGTGGGAATGTGGGGGGGAAGGGCCGGGGCGTTCGCACGCCGGTCCAACACGCGGCCCCTGATTTCGACGCGCAGTGCAGGCGCCTGGGGCACTCCCGACCAGATGCACCGCTCAGAGACTGCGGCGGCGAGTGACGCGCACTCCGCGCGTCACCGCACTCCTCAGCAGTCGCCCCACGCCGCGAGGAGCAGTCCGAGATCGGCGCCGTCCACGGTGCCGTTGAGATCGAGGTCGCCGGGCCCCGCTTGATTCCAGGCGGAGAGCAGCATGCCGAGGTCGGCGCCGTTGACCGACCCGTCGCCATCGAGATCGGCCGGGCAGTCGGCAATCGCAAAGATCAGTTCGTCGAGCTCGAGATCGCCCGACTGATTCGAGACCAGGAAGGAACCGATCGTCACGCCATCGCCGGCGATGCCGCCGACGAAGCGATCGATGTTGAAGTTTGTCGGCAGGCCCTGCTGGTCGTTGAATGCGAACAGGAGTGTTCCGGTGGCGTTGGGCCCCGCGAAGAACTGCACCAGATCCTTGTCGGGAGAGGTGTTGACGATTCCCACGGCCTTCACTGGCGAACTGAAGGTGTACACCTGCGGGACGTTGTCCTCCGTCGCGAACCCGGGTCCGTAGTTGTTGCCGCCGTAGATCGCCGCCGAGATGCGCACGCCGTTCATGGTCGCTCCGAAGGAGCTGTACTGCGTGGTGACCTCGCCCCCCTCGATCAGAGCCCCATCCGGTGCGGTGTTGAAGTCGACCAGTCGCACATCCTTGAACGCGACGCCGAAGAAAAGCGAGGGATCGTCCGTCGGCGCCACCGTGAAGTATGCGCTGTTGCCGCTGCCCAACTCCGTCGGCGTGCGTTCGACCTTGGTCACCTGCCCCCACGCCGGCGGCGCCGCAAGCAGCAGCCCGCCAAGAACCACAGCGACTCCCAATCCAAATCCCAATCCTGATGACTTGACCATGGATCCTCCTCCATGCACCGTTCGTCTGGACTCGGCGCAACTCGGCATGCCGCGCTCGAGGCGAACCGCCGCACTGCGGAGATCCGCTGGTCCCGGTACCCGCACGCCATTCTCAGAAGTCGGCCGGCGGGAATCAATGAGCTTGAGAGGGCCCGGGGCCGATATCACGGCGCGCAGGTGAAGGTGGGGCTTCTACTCAGCACTCTCCCCAGGCGCCAAGCAGGATTCCGAGGTCGACGCCGTCGACCAGACCATCGTCGTTCAGATCGGCCGCAGCCGAGCGGCCGGCTCCCCGCTCTGTCAGCATCACGCCAAGATCGGAGCCGTCCACGGCGCCACTCCCGTCGAGATCGGCCGGGCAGGGAACGAGCGGGACCTTGGCCAGCCACACCCCGCGATACGGCGATGACCTGGTCACATTCGCTTCGGCGGCGACGTTCCAACTGCTGTTGAAGGCTTTCCAGGTGGCGCTCACTTCGGCAATACCGGCACGCCCGTCGCTCTCACTGGCCATCCAGCCGCTGAGCGAGTTGTATCCGGGCGCGAGCGGTACGAGCGGCGCGCGGGGCAGCTCCTGCCACGCATCGACATGAGGACGATTGGGCTCAGCAAGATGCCCCTCGACGGAAGCCGTCGCACCCTTTGGACGAGGGCGACGAGCGGAACGGACTCGAGGTGGAGTTCGTGACGGGCGCTGGCGGGACGCGTGGGGGCAGGGAAGTCACGCTGCCGGAGTCCGAGGTCCGCGCAATCGACTCGAACGAGCTGGTGGTCACGGTGTCGGGAGTCGTTTCGCCATCTGGCTGATCCATTGCGTTCGCGACGCTGCTTCCAGATCCGACGCGCCGGCCCTCCGATCTGAACCGCCCGTCGTCGCGGAACTCGGGGCTTCGAGTTTCACGAGTTCGCGCAACTTTTGCGCAGTCTGTGCGAGAGCCCAGCGCTGATGGTCGATAGCTGCTCGACCGATGCGCACGCCATTCCGCACCATCTGGATCAGCGACACCCATCTGGGGTCGAGCGGCGCTCAGGCTGAGGAGCTGGCGTATCTCCTCAAGCACATCGACTGCGAGCAGCTCTATCTGGTGGGCGACATCATCGACATGTGGCGCCTCGGCCAGCGCTGGTGGTGGCCGGAGCCGCACAACACCGTCGTGCGACGTCTGCTCAAGCTCGCGGCGCGGGGTACGCAGGTCCTTTACATTCCAGGCAATCATGATGACGCCGCCCGCCAGTTCGTCGGCCTGGAGTTCGGCGGCATTCGCGTCGCCCTCAGCGCGGCCCACACCACCGCCGATGGCCGGTCGCTCCTGGTCTGCCATGGAGACCAGTACGACCTCGTCGTGCAGCACAGCCGCATGCTCTCCATGATCGGCTCGACCACCTATGAACTGCTGCTGCGGGTCAATCGCTCCTGGAACGGCCTCCGGCGGATCTTCGGGCTTCCGTATCACTCGCTGGCACAGGCCATCAAGCTCAAGGTCAAGAGCGCCTGCACCTTCATCGGTCGCTTCGAGGAGGAGCTCATCGCCGAGGCGCGGCGAGGCTCGTTCGACGGCGTCGTCTGTGGCCACATCCACAAGGCCCAGATGCGGCGGATGGCGGAGATGGAGTACTACAACTGCGGCGACTGGGTGGAGAGCTGCACCATCCTCGTCGAGCACCATGACGGTCGGATGGAGCTGATCGACGGGTTGGAGTTCAATCGCCGAATGCGCGAGATGATCTCCGGGCGCCCCGCCGCGGAGGAACCCGACGACTGGCCGGAACACGCGATGCCGTTTCCACTGCCGACGTCGGGACGAGGAGGCGTGCAGAGTGCGCCCACGCGGTTGCCTGCCATGATCTCGTCGCCCTGACCGCTCGGATTGCCCCGGAACATGCGCATCGCACTCGCCACCGACGCCTGGAGCCCGCAAGTCAACGGCGTCGTCAGGACGTGGACGCGGGTGATCGCGGAACTCGAAGCCGTTGGCCACGAGGTGCGGGTGATGCACCCCGGGCTCTTTCGCACCGTGGCCGCACCGCGCTACCCGGAGATCCGCCTCGCCGTGCTCCCCGGGCGCGGCGTCGCGCGAATCCTGAACGAGTGTCAGCCGGACGCCGTGCACATCGCCACCGAGGGCCCGATCGGCATGGCCGCGCGGGCATGGTGCCGCCGACGCTCACTGCCCTTCACCACCAGCTATCACACCCAGTTTCCGCACTACCTCCGTGCGTACTTCGGACTGCCCACAGCCATCACCTGGCGCTTCGTCCGCTGGTTCCACGGCGGCGCCGTGCGGACGCTTGCGCCGACACGAGGCGTCGCCGAGGAGCTTCGGCGCCGGGGTGTCGATGGGGCAACCGAGTGGTGTCGAGGCGTGGACACCACGCTCTTTCGTCCGGTCGCACCGGCCCTCCCCGATCTCCCGCGGCCCGTCTTCGTCTACGCCGGTCGGGTCGCTGTGGAAAAGAACATCGACGCGTTTCTGAAGTGTCCGCTGCCCGGAAGCAAGCTGGTGATCGGCGACGGACCGGCCCGCGCCGCCCTGCAGCGCCGCCATCCTTCGGTGCACTGGGCCGGCTACCGCTTCGGCGAAGAACTCGCCGCCTATTACGCCTGCGGCGACGTCTTCGTGTTTCCGAGCCGCACCGACACCTTCGGGATCGTGATGCTGGAGGCGAATGCCTGCGGCCTTCCAATTGCGGCCTTTCCGGTGACCGGGCCGATCGACGTGGTCGTGCAGGGTGTCTCCGGAGTGCTCGATGAGGACCTGCGGAGCGCGGCGCTGCGGGCGCTCGACGTGCCGCGCGAGTCGTGCATCGAGTACGCGAAGACGCACTCCTGGCAGCGCTGCGCCGAGGTTGCGCTGCGGGCCATGGCCCCATTCGACTCGCCGAAAGCGACGCACGCGGCGATCCTCGCCGAGGGGAACTCGCGGTGATGAACGCGGCGCCAGCCGCGCTCGCAGCACATCTCCCGCCACCGGGTGCGCATGCTGCGTTCCCCCCGGGCACCCCCAGCGCCGCGACGACGGGTGTCGGAGCGGACCTCGCCGCTGCGGCGCACTGTCCTGCCCTCGGTCGAGTGCTGCTCGTCACCGCCGGCGTGGGAGGCGGCCACCTCAGAGCCGCCCAGGCCGTCGAGAGGGAGCTGCGTCGCGGGGTCGAATGCGGACTCTGGAGCGCGGAGTCGATCCAGTTGATCGACGTTCTGGATTTCGCGGCTCGCCCCTTCCGAGTGGCCTACCGAGATGGCTATCTCGGCCTCATTCGAAACGCCCCCGCCCTTGTCGGCTGGCTCTACAAGCGCAGCGATGTGCCATGGCGCGGTCGGGGTCTGCGGAGCGTCATGAATCGACTCGCGCTCGGGCGTCTGCGCGCGCATCTCCGCGCGGAACGGCCCGATCTGATCATCTCGACTCACTTTCTCTCGAGCGAGTTCGTGGCGTGGATGCGCGGCCGCCGCGAACTGACCGCCCGGCTGGCGACCGTGGTCACCGACATGGACGTGCACGGCCTCTGGTTTGCCAGCCCGTGCGATCACTTTCTGGTGGCCACCGACGAGGCGGCGGAGATCCTCGCGGCCGCGGGAATGAACCGCGCGACGATCGAGGTCACTGGCATCCCCATCGATCCACGCTTCGAGGAGCTGCCCTCGAAGCGCGTGGCCCGGGCGGCACTCGAACTGCCTCTCGATCGGCCGGTGGTGCTCTTCGCCTCCGGCGGTGTGGGCACAGGGCGGCTCGAGGAGATCTTCGCTCAGCTCCTGCGAGTGCCACCGCCGGTGCATCTGGTGGCCATCTGCGGGCGCAATCGGCGGGCGGAGCGGGCGCTCCGAGCCTTGCTTGAGGCCCATCGCCCGCCGACGGGTCAGAGCGCCCAGGTGATCGGCTTCACCGAGCGAATGCACGAGTGGATGGCGGCGGCCGATCTTCTGGTTGGCAAACCGGGCGGCCTGACCTCGAGCGAAGCTCGGGCCGCGCACCTGCCGATGATCATCGTGGATCCGGTGCCCGGCCAGGAGGAGCGGAATGCGGATCACCTGCTCGAGTGGGGCGTGGCGCTGCGTGCCAACACGCTTCGCACGCTCGGCTGGAAGGTCAATCGGCTTCTGCGCAATCATGATGCGCGTGTGTCGATGCAGCGCAGCGCCGCTGCCCACGCCCGACCGGCGAGCGCTCGCAGCGCGTGCGAGGTTCTGGCACGAGCCGCGGTGCGAGAAACGCGGACAGGCTGAGGGCGCGGCTGGCCACGGAGGGCTGGGGCAATACTCGGCGGACATTGCTGTCGAGCGGTCGAGACCGCTCGAATGGGTGA
>CAYXKH010000157.1:0-7599 GCA_964465255.1 uncultured Isosphaeraceae bacterium | reverse complement strand
TGGGGCCGAAGCCGGCGACGACCCCGCCGCAGAAGCCATCGTTGGTGCCGTCGAGGGTGCGGGAGCGCCGGATTGCGTGTTCTGATCAGCCATGGGGCCGATGGTATGGCCGCGCGCGAGTGTCCGCACACCCGCTCGCTCAGCCTTCCGCCACGCCGACCGCCCGCGCATCCCGGTCGCTCAGCATCCCGCCATCGCTGCGGACTCGAACTGTCCCGTCCCGCTTCCAGGACCGGTCGCAGCGCGGCTCCTCGCGGAGATCACGCACTTCGACTTCGCGAGCCGATCGGTCCAGCTCGACCCGCGAGACGCCGAAGAGATCCGCCAGATCGGTCGCAAATGGCGCGAGCACGCCGTCCGGATCAGGAAGCAGCACGCCGGCATCAAGTGGATTCTCGATGCCCCGGGCCTTGGCCTGTTCGATGGCCTTCTGGGCCGCCTCTCGCGCCACCATGACGGCGCTCCAGGCCGGATGGGCTTCGAATCGAAGTCCGAAGGCCACCTCTTCGTGGATGCAACGGGTGTCATCGCGCCACAGCGCTCGGAAGGCCTCGTCGGCGGTGTGCGGCAGGATCGGCGCCAGCAGCCGGCAGAGCACCTCCATGATGTCCCACATCGCCGACTGCGTCGCTCGGCGCCGGGGTGCGTCGCGGCCGTCGCAGTAGAGGCGGTCCTTCACCGCCACGCAATAGGTCGCCGACAGCGTGTCGTTGCAGAAGTCGTAGATCCGCTGATGGGCGGTGCGGAACTCGTAGGTCTCGTACGCCTTGAGCACATCCTGCTCGAGCTTCGCGGCCTCGCCCAGCACCCAGCCGTCGATTGAGGTCGGAGCGATCTGCTGTGGTGCAAGGCCGTCGCTTCGCTGGAAGTCGTCGAGATTGCTGAGCAGGAATCGCAGCGTGTTCCGCACCTTGCGATACGCCTCGCCGGCGAGCCTGATGTACTCGAGGTCCAGCTTGATGTCATTCTCGTAGGCCAGCGAGCTGACCCACCAGCGACACACTTCGGCGCCGAACTCCTTGAGAAGCTCATCGACGTCGAGGGCGTTGCCGAGCGACTTGCTCATCTTGCGCCCGTCCTTGTCGACGATGAATCCGTGGGTGACCAGGGTCCTGAACGGCGGCTCGCCGGTGACTCCCAGGGCAGGCAGGAGCGACACCTGGAACCAGCCGCGGTGCTGATCGCTTCCCTCGAGGTAGAGATCGGCCGGGAAACCGAGACCGCGGGCCCGCATCACCGCGTTCCACGAGCAGCCGCTCTCGAACCAGACGTCGAAGATGTCGTTCATCTTGCGAAGGGAGGCGATGTCGAGTTCCGGCGGCGCGGCCACGTCCTGGGTCGGGTCATACTCGGCCAGGAGCTGGGCCGGCGCTTCCCGGAACCACGCGTCGCTGCCCCGCGCCGCGAAGGCCGCGGCGATCGCCTGCACCGACGCCGGCGTCATGAAGATCGAGCCGTCCGGCCGAGTGAAGGCCGGGATCGGCAGCCCCCACGAGCGCTGCCGGCTGAGGCACCAGTCCGGGCGCGACTCCAGCATGCCGCGCATGCGGTTGCGACCCCACTCGGGCACGAACGCCACCCGCGTCTCCGCCGCGGACAGAGCCATGCCGCGGAGGGTGGCGAGGTCGTTGCGCTTTCCGATGGGCTTGTCGACGGCGAGAAACCACTGCTCGGTGCTGCGGAAGATCACCGGGGTGCGGCCGCGCCAGTCGTGCGGATAGCTGTGGGTGAAGGAGTGCGAATGGAAGAGGTGACCGCTCTCGCGGAGTTCGTCGGTGACTCGCTGATTCGCGTCCCAGACCAGCATGCCCCGCAGCCACGACGGCACGGTGTCGTCGTAGGTGCCGTCGTCCTTGACCGGGCAGTAGATCGGCAGCCCTTCGCGAAGGCCGGTGCGGTAATCCTCTTCGCCGTGGCCCGGGGCGGTGTGCACAAGACCGGTGCCATCCTCGAGCGTCACGTACTCCGCCGCGACCATCCGACCCGTGCGCGGACAGAACGGATGTCGATACTCCAATCCGACGAGCTTGGCTCCATCGGTTTCGGCAAGCACCTTCACCCGCTCCGACTTGGCGATTCCGGTGACCTTCGCGAGACGCTCGCTGGCCACCACCGTCACGCTTCCGTCCACTTCGACCAGGGCGTAGCGGAAGCGCTCGTTCACCGCGATGGCCAGGTTGGCCGGCAGGGTCCAGGGCGTCGTGGTCCAGATCATGAAGCTCGGAGTGACGTCGAGCTCGATCTCGAAGGCCTTCTCGACCGCGGCGCGGTCCACGGCCTCGAACTCGACGTAGACCGAGAGATCCACGCGATCCTCGTATTCGAGCTCGGCCTCGGCCAGCGCAGTCTGGTTGGCAATCGACCAGTGCACCGGCTTGAGCTGGCGATAGACGAGCCCGCGATCGAGCAGCTCCGCGAAGACTTCGAGCACCCCGTGCTCATAGCGCGGCTGCATCGTGGCGTAGGGATTCTCGTAATCGGCGAGGGTCAGCAGCCGCTTCAGGCCGCTGCGCTGGAGATCGATGTACTTCTCCGCCGACTTCGCGCACTCGCGGCGCACCGCCATGCGACGATCGTCATCCGAGAGCGTGTCCAGCTTGGCCACCTTGCCGCTCTCCACCAGGCCGGTCATGACCTTGTGCTCGATGGGCAGACCGTGGCAGTCCCACCCGGGGATGTAGCGGCACTGTCGCCCCATCAGCAGACGACTTCGCACCACCAGATCCTTCATCACCTTGTTGAGGAGATGCCCGGTGTGAATGGCTCCGTTGGCATACGGCGGACCGTCATGGAAGATGAACGGCTCGGCTCCCTCCCGCGATTCGACGATTCGTCGATACAGCCCCGCCTGCTCCCAGCGCTTCTGACTGAGAGGCTCGTTCTGGGCGAGATTCGCCTTCATCGGAAAGGCAGTGCGGGGCAGGTTCAGCGTGGGCTTGTAGTCGGGCATGGCAGGCGCGAGAGAGCGATGGTCTGAGTGTCGGCAGGGAGAGAGATCAACGCCCGAGTCACTCGGGACATTCGCCGGGCTTGACCACGTCGTCGAGGTACTTCTGGAACTCGCCCATCCGATAGGAGACGAAGCAGAACGCGTGGTGCAGCGCGAACCACTCGATGTCACCGGGGTCCTTCTCGAGGTCGGTGCGGAGGCGGTTCAGTTCGGCGAGGACCTTCTCGACCTTGATGACGTTGGGCATGGTGGTTGCGGACGAAGGCTGGGGAGAGGACTCGAATGAAGGGCTCGCCCGGCCGAGTGCGCCCGGCGGCGCTGCGGGCGTGGCGAAGGGCGACGCTCCCCCACCGGACCCGACGGGACCCAACTGCCGCCGACCGGACCCGACTGGACCCGACTGGACCGGCATGGGCGAGCGGTTACTATACGAACTCGTTTTTGTCAGGCTGTCCGGTCTCGATCGCTTCGGCCGGTGTGAACGAGGCGGAACGACGAGGTCAGACAATCCACACCGGTCGCCAGACCGGAAGCTGGGGCAGTAGCTCAATTGGGAGAGCGCCTCGGTCGCATCGAGGAGGTTGTGAGTTCGACCCTCATCTGCTCCATTCGTCGTGCCCTCAGTACGCGACGGCACGACCCCTGACTCGAACGCTGGCACACCACCTGATGCGACCCGCGACCTTCGTCGCGGGTCGCATCACTTTTGTTCCAGCCGCGGTCCATCTTCCGCGGTTGCTCGCCACAATGGACCACGCGATGACTCCGTTGCCGCACGCCAGCAGACCCCACGACACCGAGACTGTCAATGACACGCCCGACCTCGCGGTCGACGCCGCGTCGTCGACTGCGCCGGCTGCGTCCTCGTCGGGAGCCGCGCCAGCGCCCCCGCCCACCTCCGCCAGGTCGACCACTCGCAACGATCCGCGCACCACTCCGGCGATGCGGCAGTACTTCGGGTTCAAGCAGGCTCACCCGGGATGTCTTCTCCTCTTTCGGATGGGCGACTTCTACGAGTGCTTCGACGAGGACGCCGTCACCGCCCATCGCGTCCTCGGCATCACCCTCACCCAGCGCAGCGCCGGGCTGCCGATGGCGGGCGTGCCGTTTCATGCCATCGAGGGATACCTGCGCCGGCTCGTCGAGCAGGGGCATCGCGTGGCCATCTGCGAGCAGGTCGAAGATCCCGCGCAGGCCAAGGGCATCGTCGAACGGGCGGTGACGCGAGTGCTGACTCCCGGCACGCTGGTCGACGAGCTCCTCCTCGACGAGGGACGCCCGAACTACCTCGGTGCTCTGGCCCTTCGCGACGAGTCCGAGGGGATCTCCGGCGTGCTGGCCCTGGCCGAGATCTCAACCGGACTCTTCACCCTTCATCGACTTCCGCCGGGGCAGGTGATCGACGAACTCGCTCGACTGGCGCCCGCGGAACTGCTCCACGTCGAGACGAGCGCAATCGAGCCGGGTCCGCACGATGCAGTGGCACTCCTTCGTTCGCTTCCCGAGCGCCTCCCGCTGACCCTCACCGCCCGTCCCGCGTGGAACTTCCGCGCTCGCGATGCCGTCGAGTGTCTGCGCCGGCAGTTCGGGGTGGCCACGCTCGCGGGGTTCGGACTCGACGAGACGGATCCGGCGCTCTCCGTCGCCGGGGCGCTCCTGCGCTATCTAGAGGAGACTCAGGCGCCCGCCGCCGAAGCCGGCCCGGCGTCGGCGCGGCTGGCCCATCTGCGACCGCCGCGCCTCGTCGAGCGCTCGCTGCACCTGGCAATCGACGGGGCCAGCCTCCGGAGTCTCGAGGTCGAGCGCACGATGCGCAGCGGCTCGACCGAGGGTTCGCTCATCGCCGCCCTGCAGCAGTGCCGCACCCCGATGGGAAAGCGGCTGCTTCGGCAGTGGCTCTGCTTCCCGCTCTGCAATCGCCCGGCAATCGAGGCCAGGCAGCGCTGCGTGGCGGCGCTGGTGGGCGACCGCGACTTCGCCGCCCGACTGGATGCGCATCTGAGCGGCGTGCAGGACATCGCCCGCATCGCCGCCCGCACCGCCCTCGGACGAGCGACACCGCGCGATCTGGTGGCCCTCGCCCACTCGACGCTGCGGCTGTCCGCGCTCGTCGACGAACTCGCCGATCGTCCGGCGTTCGCCTCGGAGACGCAGCGCCTCGCCGGGTCACTCGCCGTCGTCGGCACCATCGCCCGCGAGATCACTGCCCGCTGCGTCGAGTCGCCGCCGGCCCACATGCGCGAAGGCGGACTGATGCGAGACGGTGTGGATGCACTCCTCGACGAGGCCCGCCTGCTCCAGCGCGACGCAGGAGCGTGGCTCTCGCAGTACCAGGTCGATCTGGTCGAGCGCACCCGGATCCCCTCGCTCAGGGTCGGGTTCAATCGAGTCTTCGGCTATTACATCGAAGTCACCAACACCCACGGTGCCAAGGTCCCTTCCGACTTCATCCGCCGGCAGACGCTGCGTGGTGCCGAGCGGTACATCACTCCCGAACTCAAGAACTACGAAGACAAGGTCCTCTCGGCCGAGAGTCGGGCCCTCGACCGCGAGCGGGCGCTTTTTGCGGAACTCTGCGAGGCCGCTGCCGCGGCTGTGGCCGCCTTCGCCGACGCCGCAGAGCGCGTGGCCACCATCGACACCCTCGCCTCGTTCGCCGAGACCGCGGTCAGACACCGGTACGTGCAGCCCGAGATCGTCGACGAGCCGTGTCTGCGCATCGTGCAGGGCCGTCACCCCGTCCTCGATCGCACCCTCGCGGAGCGATTCGTTCCCAACGACTGCGTTCTGCGCGGGGCGCATGATCACAATGATCACAATGATCCAAATGATCCGGGGCGCAGTCCATCACCCGAGGAGCAGGCGTCGCTGGCCCTCATCACCGGGCCCAACATGGCCGGCAAGAGCACCTTCATCCGCCAGGTGGCGTTGATCTGCCTGCTGGCCCACACCGGCTCCTTCGTGCCGGCCGACGCCGCGGTGATCGGGCTCTGCGATCGGATCTTCACTCGAATCGGCGCCGCCGACGAACTCCATCTCAACCAGTCGACCTTCATGGTCGAGATGACCGAGACCGCCAACATCCTTCATCACGCCACGCCGCGAAGTCTGGTCGTGCTCGACGAGATCGGCCGCGGCACAAGCACTCTCGACGGACTGAGTCTCGCCTGGGCCATCGCCGAGACCCTGGCCCGCACCGGCTGCCGGACGCTCTTCGCCACGCACTATCACGAACTCACCGGCCTCGCCGATCGGATGCCTGAGGTTCGCAATCTCCAGGTGGCGGTGCGGGAGTGGAACGACGAGATCGTCTTCCTCCATCACATCGTGCCGGGCAGGACCGATCGCAGCTACGGCATTCACGTGGCCAAGCTCGCCGGTCTTCCGCGCGAGACGGTCGCTCGGGCCGAGACCCTGCTCGAGACCCTCGCGGTCCAGACCGAGCCGCACGCAATCGATCCGATGCCGGTCACGAGGCCGCCGAACTCCCAGCTCGGACTCTTCACCGAGTACCTGAATCACCCGGTCGTCGATCGACTCCGCGTGATCAACGTGGAGCGGCTCTCGCCGCTCGAGTCGTTCGATCTGCTGCGAGCTCTGGTCGACGAGGTCCGCAAGGCTCGATGACACGCAGCCCCGATTGGTCGCCACCGTTGCGGGAGGCCCGATGCTGATTCTGCTCGGCGTCGCCGCGGCGATCCTCACCGCGCTCCTTGCTGGAATCATCGCCCTGGAGGCGGTCCGTCCGCCGCGGCGGGCCGCGGGATACGCCCTTGCCCGCGGGCTCCCGCTCGATCCCGCGGAGCTCTCGCTCCCCTTCACCTCCTGGACGGTGCGCTGTCACGACGGCGTCGAGCTGCCGGTGTGGGACATCGATCTCTCGGCTGATCGGCGCACTCCCGCAGGGCCCAGGCCTTCGCCGCCGCTCACGCTTGTCCTGCTCCACGGCTGGGGACGCTCGCGAATCGAATCGCTGGCTCGACTCGCTGCACTCCGCGCCGCGGCCCCGGGCGCCTTCGACTGCGCGCTCCTGGTCGATCTTCGCGGTCATGGCGAGTCCACGGCTTCGTTCAGTCGCCTGGGCAGCGGCGAGGAAGGCGATCTCCTTGAACTCCTGCGCATGGCCGCGGCGCCGCGCGTGCTTCTCGCGGGCCACTCCATGGGGGGAGTGACTGCAATCCTCGCGGCCGCGAGCGACGACCCGGTGACCGCGACGATTGCCGGAGTCATCGCCTGGGCTCCCTATCACGATGTGCACGTTCCGATCTGCCTGCGACTGCGGGCCCGGGAGTTCCCGGCGCGGCCGTTCACCGACATCGCCCTCGCCGGACTGCGACTTCTCGGAATCCGGACTCGATCGACGGAGGCCTTCGCGGCGCAACTCCGGGTGCCGCTCCTGGTCCTCCAGGGTGACGCTGACCCGCTGTCGCCGAGCGCCGGAGCGAAGCGGATCGCCGAAGCAGCCCCGAAGGGCCGCTTCATCCTTCTTCCGGGTGTCACTCACGGCGACGCCCATGAAACGGCCGCCGCGGAACACGCGGCGGCCGTGAAGTCGTTCGTCGATTCGATCTGAGCGGTTGCACCCGACAGTCGCCAAGGTCTCCCGCGCCCAACCACTTCGGCTCCGCCAACCACCTCGGCCGCATCAA
>CAYXKH010000156.1:0-7685 GCA_964465255.1 uncultured Isosphaeraceae bacterium | reverse complement strand
GGTGCAGAATCCCCGGGCACGCATCCAGTCGTGCAACCCACTGCCATCCCTGCTGCTCCCCGCCGGCTCGCCCAGCGAGCCGCCCGCGCTCCTACACCGCAAGTTCGGCGGCGGGCCGCCCCGGAGTCGTCTTCGGCGTCACCGCCGCGTCCCATTCGGGGCTCGGGGACTTCTCGCCGTGTGCGGCCCTCCGCTCGCCTGCAATCAGCACATAGATCGAGGGCACCACCAGCAGGGTGAAGACGGTCGAGATGACCATGCCGGTCACCAGCACGATCCCGATCGAGTTTCGCGAGAGGGCGCCGGCGCCGATCACGAGAATCAGCGGGAAGTGCCCCGCGACGGTGGCCACGCTGGTCATCAGGATCGGCCGCAGGCGGGTGATGGCCGCTTCCCGCACCGCGTCGATCTTCGAGCGACCCTGCTCCTGGAGATGATTGGCGAACTCGACGATCAGGATGCCGTTCTTGGCGACGAGACCGACCAGGGTGATGAGCCCCACCTGCGAGTAGATGTTCACCGTGGTGAAGTCGAGGAACGTGAAGATGAGGGCCCCGCTGATTGCCAGCGGCACCGAGCCGAGCAGGATGATCAGCGGATCGCGGAAGCTTCCGAACTGGGCCGCAAGCACCAGATAGATGAGCCCCAGAGCGAAGCCCAGCGTGAGCGCCAGCGACGAGCCCTCCTGCCGAAGCTGTCGCGACTCGCCTGCGTAGTCGATTGCGTATCCCGCCGGGAGCATTCCACGGGCCGCCTCTTCGAGCCAGGTCAGGGCTTCCTCCTTGGTCACGCCGGGAGCCACGCCGCCGTTGATCTTCACGCTGTTGCGCTGCTGGAAGCGGTTCAACGTGCGCGGCGCCGCGGTGGTCTCGAGCCGCACGAACGACGACACGCTCGCCAACCCGCCGCCCTGGGTCCGAACCTTGAGCTGAAGGAGCTGGTCAGGGGCCAGACGACTCGAGTCGACGATCTGAGGAATGACCTTGTAGCTGCGGCCATCGTGATTGAAACGATTCACGTAGCCGCCCGAGAGCATCACCGAGAGATCGCGGCCCACGGTGGCCAGGTCGAGTCCGAGGTCGGCCACGCGGTCGCGATCGATGATCAGACGGGTCTGCGGCAGATCGATCTTGAGATCGGTGTCGGCGAAGAGGAACTTGCCGCTGCCGAAGGCGGCGCCGACCAGGGCCCCGGCGAGCTCGGCCATGCGCTCCGGCGGGTCGGTGCTGGTGATGATCATCTCGACGTCGAACTGTCCGGCGCCGGGAAGCGGCGGTGGCAGCACCGGAAACGCCTGGATTCCAGCGACCTGCGAGATCCGCCCGTAGGCATCGGGCAGAATCTCCTTCGAGCTGCGGTCACGATCCGCCCAGTCGGTCAGATCGACGCCGCCGAAACCGTTGGCATTGAAGAGGACCCGCCAGATGGCCTCGTGTTCATCGAGGCCGCGGAGCGCCTCGGCCACCTCGAGCGACCCCCGGCGAGTCGCCGAGAGCGAGCTCTCGGGCGCCGCCATCAGCACGAAGAAGATCCCGCCTTCGTCCTCGGTCGGCGCCAGCTCCTTGCCGGAGAACATGTAAAGCGGGATTGCCGCAAGGGCAATCAGCGTCGTCGCCGCCGCCATCGACCAGCGCAGCGAGAGGGTGATGTCGAGGAGCCACGCGTAGCCGCGGCGAACCCCGTCGAAGAGTCGATTCACGAAGCGGGTGAAGCGGCTCTCGCGGCCGTGTTCAGGGACCAGCTTGGCGCTCATGATCGGCGAGAGCGTGAGGGCCACGATGCCCGAGACGACCACTGCCGCCGCGAGGGTGAAGGCGAACTCCTTGAAGAGGACCCCGGTGAGACCGCCCTGGAAGCCGATTGGGGCGTAGACCGCAGCGAGGGTGATCGTCATCGCAATCACCGGTCCGCGAAGTTCGCGGGCACCGATCAGGGCCGCCTCGATCCGCTTCCTGCCCTCGCGCACATGCCGCTCGATGTTCTCGACCATGACGATCGCATCGTCGACGACGAGGCCGACCGAGAGCACGATGGCCAGGATCGTCAGCAGGTTGAAGGAGAAGCCGAAGAGGGCCATGAAGATGCAGGCCCCGATGAGCGAGATCGGCATCGCAATCAAGGGGACCAGAACGGTGCGGATCGACCCCATGAAGAGGAAGACCACCAGGGCGACGATGGCCACCGTCTCGGCCAGGGTCTTGCCGATCTCCCAAAGCGCGTTCCGCATGTAGAACGTGCCGTCGTAGGCGAGTTCCATCTTCACGCTCGCGGGGAGCGTCGGGCGGATCGAGTCCATCGAGGCCTTGAGCGCCGTCGCCACTTCCAGTTCGTTGGCCAGCGGCAGCGGCCAGATCGAGAGATAGACCGCCTGATCGAGGTTGTATCCGGCCTCCGAGATCGGCTCCTCACCACCGAGCTCGACCCGGGCGACGTCGCTCAGACGCACCATCGAGCCCTCGCGCTGCCGCACGATGAGCTGCTCGAACTCGATGGGCTCGCGAAGGTCGGTGTCGGTGAGCAGATCGATCTGCACCTCGCTGCTGCGGGTCCGTCCGACGGCGGCGAGGTAGTTGTTGCGGCGGAGTGCGTCGAAGACCTCCGAGGGCGTCACGTCCATGGCCGTGAGCCGCCGCTCGTCGAGCCAGATCCGCATCGCCAGACTTCGCCCGCCTTCGATCCCGCAGCGCTGCACCCCGGGCAGAGTCGCGAACTCGGGCTGGACCTCGCGCACCAGGAACTCGGTGAGCTGGGTCAGCTCGAGTTCGTCGCTGGTGAAGCTCACATAGAAGGTGGCGAAGGGTCGATCGGCCCGCTGGATGTCGACCGCGGGACTCTCGGCCTCGGAAGGCAGCTCGCTGCGGACCTGGTTCAGGCGGGCGCTGATCTCCGCGAGGGCGTCGTTGCTGTTGTGATTGAGCCGCAGCCGGACGGTGATCGTGCTGGTTCCGGCGGTGCTGGCGCTCTCGATGTAGTCGATGCCGTCGATTGCCGAGACCGCCCGCTCGATCGGCGTGGTGATGAATCCGCGCACGGTCTCGGCGCTGGCGCCGGTGTAGTACGTGGTGATCACCACCGAGGTCGACTCGATCCGCGGATACTGGCGGACCGGCAGCGAGCTGATGCAGCGCCAGCCGACCGCGAGGATGATCAGGTTGACCACGACCGCCAGCACCGGCCGCTTGATGAAGATGTCGGTCGAGAATGCCATGGGAACGTTCGGTGCCTGCTCGCGAATCAGACGGTCATTTCGCGACGTGCGCGTCAGCCCCGCCGGTGCCGACACCGTCCGCCGGGCGTGGTGGCGCGGTCGTGATCAGGGCCCCGTCTCGCAGCTTGAACGAGCCGCCGCTCACGACCTCTTCGTCGAGCGCGAGGCCTTCGAGGAGCACGATCTCGTCCCCGAGGGCCGGCCCGAGCTTCACGAACCGCTGTCTGGCTCGAAGCTCGCCGGGCTTCTCGCCGGCCACCACGGTGAAGACCTGATCGGCGTAGGAGGTCCGCCGCACGGCGGTGGTCGGAATCACCAGCGTCGGGCGCGGCTCATCGGTGGGCACGCGGATCTGGACGAACATGCCGGGTCGCAGGACCCCGGAGCGATTGTCGACCTTGGCCCGGACCCGCACGTTGCGGGTCTCGTTGTTCACGCGCGCGTCGATTGCGGCCACCTCGATGGCCACCGGCTTCTCGCCAAAGACATCGGCGGTGGCCATGACCACGGTTCCGGGATTCACTCGGGCGATGTACTCCTGGGGAATGGCGAAGTCGAGATAGATGACATCGCCGACTTCCTGAAGGGCCACGATCGACGTCCCCTCGGCGAGGTACTGCCCTTCATGCATGTTGCGAAGCCCCGCCCGTCCGCGAAACGGGGCCCGGATGGTGAGCTTCTCCAGTCGAGTGACCGCCTGCGACACTCGGGCCTTGGCCAGGTCGACTTCGGCAATCAGTCGATCGCGATCGGCCTTCGCCCGGGCCAGCTCGCTGGTCACGCGATCGGCTTCGATCTTCGATGCCGCATCCTCGCGCATGGCGCTGTCGAGACGGGTCGCCTCCGATTCTGCAAGCCACAGTCGCGAGTCGGCGACGGCAACGCTCGCTTCGGCAACGCGGACGCTCGCCTCCGCTGCGGCGAGATCGGCCCGTTCGGTGGAGTCGTCGAGGGTGAGCAGCACCGAGCCCGGCTCGACCACCGCGCCGGAATCGAAGTTCATGGTCCTGATCGTCCCGGGAATCTCGTTGCTCACGGTCACCGAGCGCAGGGCCACGACGCTCCCGACCAGATCCGCCATGGGCTGCCACGAGACTTCCTTCACCCGCGCAAGCGTCACCGCCGACGGGGGCTCGAAGCCACCGCCCTCGGCGGCGGCCCGCCGAATCGAGAGATACTTGATGCCCGCGAGCACCCCTCCCGCCGCCACGAGGCCGACGAAGAGGACGCCGATTGCGGCGAGCGAGGATCGCTTCACAGGTCTCGAACCCTTTCAGGTGACGGGAAGGCGGCGAGGCCCGCAGCAGACGGGATGGAACTTCTATCTCGACTCAACCGACGGCAATCTGGGCTGCCACGAGTCGGGCGATTGGCACACGAAAAGGCGAACAGCTCACGTAGTCCAGTCCGATGCGGGCGAAGAAGCGAATCGAGTCCGGGTCGCCGCCATGTTCGCCGCAGACGCCCAGCTTGATTCGCCTGGCGGTCCGACGTCCCTCGACGCAGGCCATCTCGACCAGGGCGCCGACGCCCTCGAGGTCGAGCGACTGGAACGGATCCGCGGGGAAGATCGCGGCCTTGTCCTTGTCGACATAGTCGGGAAGGAATCGCCCGGCATCGTCGCGGGAGAGACCCATGGTCATCTGCGTCAGGTCGTTGGTGCCGAAGGAGAAGAACTCGGCGCTCTCGGCGAGCTGGCCCGCGAGAAGCGCCGCCCGGGGCGTTTCGATCATGGTGCCGACCAGATAGTCGACGCGGCACTTCTTCGGAACCGCCTGCTCCGCGAGCACGGCCTCGGCCACGCGGCGGGTGTGATCGATCAGCAGGCGAAGCTCCTTGGGGTCGATTGAGAGCGGGATCATGATCTCCGGGGCGACGGGGATGCCGCGCTTCGCGCAGTTCGCCGCCGCCTCCATGATCGCCCGCACCTGCATCTCGAGAATTTCGGGATAGCTGATGCAGAGTCGGCAGCCGCGGTGACCGAGCATCGGGTTGGTCTCGTGAAGCTGCTCGACGCGGTCGCGGATCTTCTCGTACGCAACTCCGATGCGCCGACCCAGCTCGCGCTGCTTCTCCTCGTCGTGAGGCACGAACTCGTGAAGCGGCGGATCGATCAGACGGATGGTCACCGGCCGACCATCCATGGCCTCGAAGATGCCGATGAAGTCGGCGCGCTGGAACGGCAGCAGTTCACCGAGCGCGGCCCGCCGCTGCTCGCCGTTGTCGGCGACGATCATCCGCTGCATGGCGATGCGGCGCTCTTCGGTGTCGAAGAACATGTGCTCGGTGCGGGTCAGCCCGATGCCCTCGGCGCCGAGCTTGACCGCATTCGCGGCGTCGTAGGGAGTGTCGGCGTTGGCCCGCACCGCCAGCTCGCGGCGCTGATCGACCCAGGTCATCAGCGTGGCGTACTCGGCGGGAAGTTCGGGCTGGGCGAGATCCATCCTGCCTTCGTAGACATGGCCTTCGGAGCCATCGAGCGTGAGGAAGTCGCCTTCGCGAATGACCCGCTCGCCGATGGTGAGGGTCTTCGCTTCGCTGTCGATGCGCAGCGCCCCACAGCCGACGATGCAGCACTTGCCCCAGCCGCGGGCGACCACCGCCGCGTGACTGGTCTTGCCGCCGGTGGCGGTCAGGATGCCAACCGCGGCGTGCATGCCGCCGACGTCCTCGGGCGAGGTCTCCTTGCGCACCAGGATCACCTTCTGTCCCTCGGCGGCACGGGCCTCGGCGTCGTGAGCGAAGAAGGCGACCTGACCGCAGGCGGCGCCGGGCACCGCGTTGATGCCGGTGGCAATCTGCCGCTTGGCCCGATCTGCGGCAGTGATCCGCGGATCGATCACCGGGTAGAAGAGTCGCTCGATGTCCTCGGGAGTCACCCGACGGATCGCCTCCTCCTTGGTGAGAATCGGCCGCTGGGCCCGGCGGGCGATCGCGTCGGTGAGGTAGCCCTTCTTCACGAAGCGGCGGGCATCGGCCTTCGAGAGCAGGGCCTGGGTGGCCTGCTCGACGGCGATGCGGAACGCGGCCCCGGGCGCCCGCTTGCCGCTGCGGCACTGGAGCATGAAGAGCGTGCCGCGCTCGATGGTGAACTCGAGATCCTGCATGTCCTTGTAGTGGGTCTCGAGAAGCACTCGCATGGCCGAGAGCTGCTCGTAGGCCTTGGGCATGCGATCGGCCAGTTCCTTGAGCGGCATCGGCGTGCGGATGCCGGCGACGACATCCTCGCCCTGGGCGTTGATCAGGAGGTCGCCGTAGAACTCGTTCACGCCCGTGCTGGGATTGCGGGTGAAGCAGACGCCCGTTCCGGAGTCGTCGCCGAAGTTGCCGAAGACCATCTGCTGCACGTTGACCGCGGTGCCGTCGAGGCCGGTGATCTTCTCGACGCGGCGATAGGTCATGGCCTTGTCGGCCATCCACGAGCTGAAGACTGCGTTGATGGCACCGGTGAGCTGGGCCCACGGATCCTGCGGGAACTCGCGCCCGGTCTCCTCGAGGAAGGTCTGCTTGAACTCGGCGCAGAGCGCCGCCAGGTTCTCGGCGGGGATCTCGGTGTCGTTGCGCACGCCGAGTCGACCCTTCAGGTGATGCAGCTTCTCTTCGAGCCTCTCCTTGCTCAGGCCGACGACGACGGTGCTGTACATCTGGATGAAGCGGCGATAGCTGTCCCAGGCGAAGCGCGGGTTCTTGCTCTTCGCGGCCAGCCCCGCAACGCTGCGATCGTTCAGACCAAGATTGAGGATCGTCTCCATCATGCCCGGCATCGATCGGGCGGCGCCGCTGCGCACCGAGACCAGAAGCGGATCGTTGGGATCGCCGAGCTTCTTTCCCGCGGTCTTCTCGAGCTTCTTCAGGTTCTCGCGGATCTGTGCGTCGAGACCCTTCGGCCAGGCGCGATCGAGGCGGTAGTACGCGGCGCAGGCGTCGGTCGTGATGGTGAATCCGGCCGGCACCGGCAGCCCGATGCGGGTCATCTCCGCGAGCCCGGCGCCCTTGCCGCCGAGCAGCGCCCGCTGGTCGCCGCGACCTTCGGCCTTGCCGCGACCGAAGAAGTAGACCATCTGCCCAAGCGCCAGCCCGGCGCTGCCCTTCCCGCCCTTGGCCAGCCCCTTCGACTTCACTTCGATGGCGACCCTGTCCTTCTTCTTGTCCTTGGTTCCGGCCTTGGACCCGGCCTTGGTTCCGGCCTTGGTTCCGGCTTTGGTTCTGGCCTTGGTTTCGGCCTTGGTTTCGGCCTTGTCCTTCGCCTTGCCCTGCTTCTTGCCCGAACCCTTGGCTGAGTCCTTGACCGAACGCTTGTCTGACTTGGGAGATGCGAGAGCGGAGCCGCCACGAGCCATGAGAAAGTCCTCGGACTGAAGATCAAAACTCGCGCGGCACGCAGCGCCCGGCGCGAGGCGGGGAGTGTAGGGAGGGGACGGAAGGGAGCAGGGAGCAGGGGGGATCGCAATGGGTTGCAATCCCCCCTGCTCCCTGC
>CAYXKH010000155.1:0-7722 GCA_964465255.1 uncultured Isosphaeraceae bacterium | reverse complement strand
CCGGCGCGGCGTACGAAAGCGAGTGTCGGCCCGGAGGGCCGAACGGAGCGCTCAAGCAGCCATCAGCCCGCCGGGCTTTGCCCGGCGCGGCGTACGAAAGCGAGTGTCGGCCCGGAGGGCCGAACGGAGCGCTCAAACCAGTCCCGGAGCGCTCAAATCACTTAATCACAATCTTGGCGCCGGTCTTCTCGAGCTCGATCTTGAGCTTCTCGGCGTCTTCCTTCGAGATCTTCTCCTTGATGGTCTTGGGAGCGCCGTCGACCAAGTCCTTGGCTTCCTTGAGACCCAGTCCGGTCGCTTCCCGAACCGACTTGATGACCTGGATCTTGTTGGCGCCGGGGCTCTCGAGAACGACGTCGAACTCGGTCTGCTCGACAGCCTTCGCGGGACCGTCATCGGAGGCCATGGCCACCACCGCGCCGGCGGCGGGCTCGATGCCGTAGGTGGTCTTCATGTACTCGGCAAGCTCGACGGCCTGCTTGAGGGTGAGGCCGGCGATCTCGTCGCCGATATTGCTGATCTTCGCGTCAAAAGTCTGGGTGGCGGTCTCGGACATGGGAATCAAACTCCAACGTAAGGATCTCGGTCGAGAGGTGCGACGCGTGTCGCATTTAACTCCCCCTCACGCGACATGCGCGGTCGAGGGAAGGCCAGTCGGTGGTGAGATCGGGGAAGGGCGGGAATCAGGAATGAGGAGTTGGGAATCAGGAAACACGTGACGATTCCAACAACGCGAGTGTGTGGCCGGAGGCCGCTCCGGAGATCTCAATCAGCAGGGCGATACGGAGCGATCTGACTCGCGTCGGCCCAGCCCGCGGGGCTTTGCCCCCCGCGCGGCGTACGAAAGCGAGGGTGCGGCCGGAGGCCGCTACGGAGCGCTACGAACAACCGCCTCGCCGGCTTCGAGCTTTTCCTGCAGCGTCTTGACGATGCCGAGGATGCGGCCGCCCGGCGACATCGCCAGAGTGACGATTCGGCCCTGGGCCTCTTCGCGGGTGGGGAACTCGCTCAGGCGCTTCACGCCGGCGTTGCCCTCGTAGAGCAGTCCGTCGAGAATGGCGCCCTTGAGCTCGAGCTCCTTCACCTTCCTGGACCACGACACCAGGGCGCGGGCGATGGTGACCACCGAGTCGGTGCCGTAGGCGAAGGTGGCGCCGCCGACGAGGGCCTTGCCCATCGGCTCGAGCGGCGTACCCATGATGGCCTTCTTGGCCAGCGAGTTCTTCACCGTGGTGACGCGAACGTTCTTCGATCGCAGGTGCGAGCGCAGCTGCGAGTTCTCCTTGGCGTTGTAGCCGCGGAGATCGACCACCACCGCGTTCTCGATGCCGTCGAAACGGCTGCGATACTGGTTGATGATGAGTTCCTTGACGGGCTTGCTCATGACGAGTCTTTCGGAAAGGTGAGGCGGGGGATCGGGTCGGAGGGGTCGAGTGCAGGTGATGCCTTCAACAGGCTGGTCAGACCGCGATCTCGACGCCCGGGCTCATGGTGGCGCTGATGACGCACTTCTTGATGTAGAGACCCTTCGACGATGCCGGCTTGATCTTGTTGATGGTGGCGATGAACGCCTCGAGATTGGCGACGAGGTCGCCCTCCGAGAAGCTCATCTTTCCGATCACGCAGTGGATGTTGCCGCCGTCGTCGTTGCGATACTCCTGCTTGCCCGCGGCGTACTCGCGCACGGCGCTGGCGACGTCGGGAGTGACGGTGCCGGCCTTCGGCGAGGGCATCAGTCCCTTGGGACCGAGCACCTTGCCGAGCTTGCTGACCACTCGCATCATGTCGGGCGACGCCACTGCGACATCGAAATCGAACCAGCCGCCTTCGATCTTGGAGACGAGCTCTTCGGCTCCCGCCTCGACGGCGCCGGCGGCCTTCGCCGCAGCGACCTTGTCACTGGGGCAGAAGCAGACGACGCGGGCGCTCTTGCCGATTCCCTTGGGCAGCGAGATCGAACCACGCAGGGCCTGATCGGCCTGCTTGGGATCGATGCCGAGGTTGACGACGACGTTGACCGTCTGGTCGAACTTCGGTGCCTTGAACTTCTTGAGGGCCGCAATCGCCGCAGGAATCTGCAGCGGCGTGGCCGGGATGAGGGCTTCGTTGGATGTGTTTCGCTTTGAGATCTTCATGGGTCAGCCCTCCACCACCACGCCCATCGATCGGCAGGTGCCGGCGATGGTGCGCATTGCGGCCTCGACGCTTGCAGCGTTCATGTCGACCATCTTTTCCTCGGCGATCGAACGGAGCTGGGCCTGGGTGATCCTGCCGTTCTTCTCGGTGTTCGGTCGTCCCGAACCCTTCTCGATCTTCGCTGCCGCGGTGACCAGCACCGACGCGGGCGAAGTCTTGATCTCGAACTCGAAGGTTCGATCGGAGTAGACGGTGATCAGGCAGCCGACGACCTGGCCGTTGAACTGGGCCGTGCGGGCGTTGAACTGCTGAATGAACTGTCCCGGGTTGACGCCGTTGGCGCCCAGTGCGGGACCGATCGGAGGCGCCGGCGTCGCCTTCCCGCCGGGAGCCATGATCTTGAATTGTTTCGTAACCTTCTTGGCCATGTGCGTGATCCTCCCACCGCAGCCCCGAAGCGGGCTCGCCCGACCCGCGAAGGCGGAGTGGGCGGTGTCCCCCGGCTGAAGGAGAGGGGACCGAAGCGGTAGTGCGTGCGGACTTGAGTTGTTGCGCGACGCCGACTTTGGCGACGCGCGAAGGGGCGAGGATAGCGGGCACCCGCGGGGGGATCAAGCGGGTCGGCGGAGGGACGATGATCGTGGCGGGCCCGGGCCCGGCTTCACTCCTGACTTCACTCCCGGCCTCACACTCGGGCCCGCTCCCAGGCACTCGAGAGGAATCGACCGCCGAAGGCCAGCCCGCGGACCACGATCTCGCCGCAGAGACCCAGCCAGATCCCCTGCAGCCCGTAGCCCAGATGGACTCCAAGGAACCAGGCCAGCGGGAGTCGCACGAAGAAGCTCGTCACCACCGTGATCACCAGCGTCCAGGTGACGTCGCCCACGCCCCGCAGGCCCTGGCGGGTCACGATCCCGAGTGCGAAGAAGATCTGGACCGCCCCGCAGATCAAGAGGAGATCCGGGGTGTGCTCGAGATAGACCGGGCTGTCCGAGATCAGCCGCGTCAGGAACTCGCCGGAGAACATGAACAGGATGCCGGCGCAGCCCATGAAGGCCATGGCCACGAGTGAGCACGCGGCGATTGCCCGCCGGGCAAGTTCCGGACTGCCCGCGCCGAGGTACTGGCCGGCGATTGCCCCGGCGGCGATTCCCATGGCAAAGCCGGGAAGGAAGCTGAACGCTTCCCACTGGACCGCGATCATGTGGGCGCCGATGAGTCCTTCTCCGATCTCGCCGTCTCCGCGCATGGCTGCGGCGAGGCCGATGAAGAACATCACGAAGAGATTGGCACCCCACAGGGCCACGCCTTCGAGGAAGTTCGGGACACCGATCCGCACCACCCGCCAGACCATGAATCGCTCGGGAATCAGGAGTCGTGATTCGAGGCGCAGGTCCTTCACGCCGCGGCGCAGCACCCACAGCGTGGCCAAGGCGCCGAACAGGTAGCCCAGGGCCGTGCCTGCGGCGATGCCGGCGACGCCGAAGCGCGATGGATCGATCGGGACCGGATTCGACACCGTCACCTCGCCGAAGCGCAGGTCGACACCCGAGAGCGCCCACGAGAAGGTCAGGTTGACGACGTTCACGGCCATCGCAATCAGCGAGGGTCGGGTGGTCTCGCCGGCACCGTGCATGCACATCGAGCCGACCATCATCACGCCGCAGAAGGGCATGGAGATGGCGATGATTCCCACGTAGTTTCTGCAGTGGACAATCGCCTCCGGCGAAAGCCTGCAGAAGCGGGCCAGGGGCTCGGCCAGCAGCCACATGCAGACGCCGACCAGGGCCCCCCAGATCACGCTGATCATCAACGACTGGCCGAGAGTCTCGTGGGCTTCGCGCACGTCGCCGCGGCCCATGGCCCGGGCGATGATCGCCTGGCCGCCGAGACCGAGTCCGCTCATGGCGATTCCGATGAACCAGACCACATAGGCCCCGACGCCGATTGCATCCATCGACGGCACGACCACGCCCTCGGGCAGGTTGCCGGCAAGCAACTTGTCGACCATGCCCACCATCGCCGCCATGGTCTGCTGAAGGAGGACCGGCAGGGCCAGGATCCAGATCGCCGTCCACATGCTCTTCCCGGCGAGCTTGCCGGAACGGATGACGCCCCGGGCGTCTTCCAAGGCACTGGCTTCTTCAATGGCCACCATCGCCTCGGGTGGATCGGAGGCGTCGAGCGCGGTGATCTGTCGAAGCGGGCTGGGGTCCGACTCGCCGCGTTCGCCGCCCTGCGCGGCGGGGCGCTTGGCAAAGCG
This sequence comes from uncultured Isosphaeraceae bacterium, assembly GCA_964465255.1. Taxonomy (GTDB): domain Bacteria; phylum Planctomycetota; class Phycisphaerae; order Phycisphaerales; family SM1A02; genus CAYXKH01. The sequence continues at coordinate 3,323 of CAYXKH010000155.1, read as the reverse complement.
CTCGGCAGAGCGCTCGGCGCTCGGCGGAGGTGGGTCACCGGGGTCGCGAGTCATGAACGGCGAGCGTAGACCGCAGCCAAGGGGCCCTGCACTGCTAGTTCGTGCCTGACGCGGCGCCGTCGGTCGGCGGAGCGCTCGAGTCACCAGACCCGTTCGTCCCGCCCGCCCGCGGCTCGTAGGTGGAGCGGGTGCCGGTGCCGGGGAGGCCTGTCGGCGGTCCCGGTTCCTCGAAGGTGAGCGGGGCCCAGAAGACCAGGCGATCGCTCAGCGTCAGCCTTCGTCGGTACGTCGGAAAGAGGAACGGCTGCTGGCCCGCGAAGGGCGCGGCTTCCGCCCGATACCAGGTCAGCCACGCGGAGCGATCGATCCCGAAATCCTTGCCGGTGACCAGTTGGAGCGACTGCGACGCGGCGTCGTTGATGCCCAGTTCGCGTGCGTCGAGCGCCAGCACCAGGGCTTGGAAGGAGCGGTCGGTCGCATACTGGCCCAGCGCCGTCGCGGCGGCCATTCGCACGTCCAGGTCTTCGTTGGCGTCGGCGACGCGGGCCGCGAGAGGCTCGATCACTCCGGGATCATGGATGCGCTGCAGTCCCTTTGCCGCCTCCCAGCGCACCGAGCGGTTGTCGTAGGTCAGCTTCTCGGCAATCGGCCGGGCGTCCTCGACGAAGCCATGTCGGGAGAGGGCCCGGATCGAGATCGAGAGCACCTGGGGATTGGTCTCGGTGGCGATGCGATCGCGATACATCCGGATGTAGGGATCGCTTCCGCCCCACGGCGCCGCCGCCAGCAGGGTGGTGCCGCGCCGCCGATTCTCGGCGTCGTAGGGGTCGAGAGCCCACTCCGCAGCCTGAACGGGAGACGGCGGCGAGAAGGACTCGGTGAACGATGTGAAGTCGCTCTTGAAGGTGTCGCAGCCGGCGAGTGCGGATGCGATCAGGACGGCGACGAGCCCCGGTGTCACCCGCGGTTCGACGCGCCGCCATCGGCTGGCGCCGCATCCGCGGAGGTTGCCCATCACCGGATTCCGTTGCGCAGCGCGGTTCGACGCCATGGCCGCGAGTATAAGAAGAACGGTCCCGTTCTGCGGGGGGCGCAAACGCGCCCGCTGCCGCCGCCGCTACTGGCTTCCCGCGGCCACCGCGGCCTGGGTCGCCCGGGTCTGGAGCACATCGAGCATCGAGCGCACCTCGTCGGCCATCTTCGACTTGGGGAACTCCGCGATGATGTCGTTGCCGATGCGGACCGCCTCGGCCCAGTTCTTGTCGCGCACCGTGATGTTGAACTGCACCCCGAGATTCTCGCGGTGCCGAGTGACCACGCCGTGGGCGACCTCCTGAAGCCGCTCCGCCTCGGGCTTGGTGAGGTCGCGATCGAGCTGTCGCAGCAGTTCCATGGCCGACTCCACCTCGCCGTGATTCGCGGCCTGCAGGAAGCGATCGGTGAGAGCCTGCTTCTGCTCGTCGCGGGCGGCGGTGATCCGAGTGTCCAGTTCGCCGACGACCGCCGACTCCGGGAAGAGCCGCCGGATGCGCGACGCTTCCTGATGGGCGGCATTCCAGTCGCGATGCGCAAGGGCGTCGTCGAAATGGTGCATCGCTTCGCGAACCTGCTCGTCGTAGCGGTCGCGTCGGATGGTGTTGATGTGCTCGCGATAGCGCTCGGCCTCCTCGCGGAAGCCGAAGTTCTCCGCCATCGTGGTGCAGAGGATGAGGGCGGCGTCGTAGTCGCCCTGCTGGATGTCCTCGTCGATTGCGTTGCGAAGGAGCTGGAGTTCCTTGGAGCGATAGATCAGCCGCTTGCTGCCGTCGGAGAGCATGGTGTGCTCGTGGATCTGAGTCAGCAGCCGGGTGTGCTCTTCGAGCACCTTGTTCGGCGCCGCCGGGTTCACCCGCGGCGCGGGCAGGGCCCCGCGAACCAGGGCGGCCGCGACGGTGACGGCGACGCCGATGATGCCGCCGGTTGCCAGAGGGGCCGCCCAGGGGCGGTCGGGCCCGGCGAAGAAGAGGCCGATGCCGCCGAGGACGAGCCAGAGCAGCCCGGCGATCACGACGGGCAGGGAGAGGATCGGATTCGGCTGACTGGTCGACTCGCTCATGGATGGCTCCTCGGCGACGCAGGTGGTTGGCGGACTGATCTCGTCCCAATCGCGGCACTGCCGGCCAGACCTCGTCACGACCCGGGAGCCGTCACGAACCGGGAGTCGGCTTGCCGCAGTCGAAGCTCACTGGCACCAGACAGAGAAACCGCAGTGGTGCGGCTCCGTCGTTGACGAACTGATGCATCCGGTTCGGTTCGACGAAGAGGACGTCGCCGGCCTGGACGCGGTGCCTGGCACCGTCGTACTCCACCTCTGCGGAGCCTTCGACGATGAACACCTCATGCTCGTAGTCGTGCTGGTGCCGGAGCGTGTGTCCGCCCGGCTCGACCCAGAAATGGCGAAGGGCGAAGTTGGGGGCGCCGTCGCTGCGACCGACCATGACCTGCATGCGGACGCCCTTCACCCCGTCCATGGCGAGCGGTGCGGTCAATTCGGGATCGGCGCGGCGGATGAGCACGAGCTATTTATAGGAGGGACGGCGGTGGGGGTTCCCAATCGGAAGGGATGCGGGCCCAATTGCTGTCCCAAGCGCTGCTCCACTCGCTGCCCGGCTCTCGGGCCAGTTCGCTTCCGATGGCCATTGGAATCACCCCTGCCGCAGATACGGATTGCTCCGTCGTTCGCGACCGATCGTGGTCGACGGCCCGTGCCCGGGATGGACGCGGGTCTCGTCGGGGAGCGTCATCAACACCTCGACCAGCGATCGTTCCATCGCCTGCGGATCGGAGGTGGGGAAGTCGATCCGTCCAATGCTCCCTGCGAAGAGGGTGTCACCGACCAGGGCCTGGTGGGAGTCGTCGTGCACCAGGGTGATTCCCCCGGGGCTGTGACCAGGCGTGTGCAGCACTCGCCACGCGGTGCCGGCGAGAGTGAGCGTTTCACCGCCGCGCAGCCACCGGGTGGGTTCCGCCACCGAGACGGGCTCCCCCAGAAAGGACGAGAGATTGAGCTCGGGCTCGCTGCAGAACTTCTGCTCGGCGATGTGGGCATAGACGGGCACGTCGCCGAAGAGTCGCCGCGCCTGATCCAACCCGGCGATGTGGTCGCAGTGGCAGTGGGTGAGGACGATCGCTTCGACCACACGCTCCGCGCGACGGACTGCGTCGAAGAGCGGCTCGGGCTCGTACCCGACATCGACGAGCACGCAGCGAGCCGGCTCGCTTCCTCCCACGAGGTAGCAGTTGGTGGCGAACTCGCCGAGGGCGAAGGGGGTGAGAGTGGGGGG
>CAYXKH010000154.1:0-7767 GCA_964465255.1 uncultured Isosphaeraceae bacterium | reverse complement strand
AAAACCAACACCCCGCTCTGGCGCGAATCGCATCGCACTTACTTCTTCGCCCCACCCTTGCCCGCAGCCGGGGCCTTGGCCGCGGGAGCAGCCTTTCCAGCAGGCGCAGCGGCCTTGCCCGCAGGTGCCTTGCCCGCAGGTGCCTTGCCGGCGGGTGCCTTGCCGCCAGCGGCCTTGCCGCCCGCGGCCGGAGCAGCGGCGTCGCCCTCACCCTCGGCCTTCTTGGGCTTCTTGGTCACGACCGCCTTGATGCTGCGGACCTTGGCGAGTCCGAGCGGCGAGTTCTTGTCGCCGTCGAAGCGGGTCTCGAGCGCGAGCTTCTCGATCCGCTCGGCGCGCTTGAGCACGTTGCGATGCGAGGCGAGGCTTCCGGACTTGGTCTTCAGGCTGCGGTGAATGCTCATGGCTGTCGCTCGAAACGTTCAGGGTCGGGACTGTCCATCGTCCACGAAGTCATTGACTGACGGTTGTTCCGTCCCAGGGTCCAGACAGGGTGGCTCGTCGCGAACGTCGCGACAAGTCCCTCCCTTCGACGGCACTACCGGCGAAACCGTTCGGGATACGCATCCCCGAAGTCGCGGTTGCCGCGGACCTGGTTCTTCCACCGGAGCCCGACGGCACGGATCCGTGCCTCGAGGTCCTTGATCGCCTTGGACTGCCTGTCAGCCTTGTCGGCATACCCAGGCAAGACGATCACTTTGCGAAGTCGGGCATTATTGACTGAGACGGCATGGGCATCAAGGCCGTTGTCCCGCAGGAAATCGACCATCGGCTGGGCCTTGTCGGGCGGAGGATGGGCGAGCACGAAGTAATACCAGCCGTCGCGGCGGGGATCCGGGCCCGCGTCGGTGAGTTCGGAGCCGGCGGACGACCCGGAGGCACTCCGCGACCCAGGCTGAGACGAGCCTGAGAAAGGCCTCCCGTCGGAACTCCCCGCTCCGTCACCGGGGCGAGTCAGGGGATCGTCGAGCCCGCCCGAGGCGTCGGCGATCCGGGCCGCGAGGTCCTCGGCCCGCTCGCCTCGAACGCTCGCGCTGCCGCGGGTGAAGCCCACGATGTAGGCCAGAACGAGTCCTGCGAACACCACGGCGACAGTGACCCAGAGGTAGCCGACGGGAACTCGGACGGTCCGGACCACGCGCGGCCCCATGTCGCCGGGCGGCGGAGCGACCTCGGGTGCCGGAACCGGCGGCCGTGCCGAGAGCGTGGACTTGTCCCGGATGAGTTCATACAGCGGCGGTTGGGTCGATCGACGGGCCATTGGTGTACTTCTGTTGCGAACCGTGGCCCTAGCGCGACGCCGTGGCGATGCCGATGGCCATGGCGCTGGCGACTGCGTAGTGATCCGAGTGACTCAGGCTGATGCGCCACTCGGTGACACCGAGTTCATCGGCCACCTCGAGGCAGCGACCCGAGAGGAGTATCTGCGGTTCTCCCGAAGGCAGGCGCACCACTTCGATGTCGCGCCAGCCGATGCCATCGCTCCAACCCGTCCCAAGCGACTTGAGCACCGCTTCCTTCGCCGCGAAACGCGCCGCGTAGCGCTCGACCCGCTGCCGCTGCCCGCTTGCGGCGTAGGCCTGCTCCGCGGGAGTGAAGCAGCGGGAGAGGAACTGCTCGCCATGCTGCTCGATGAGGGCGGAGATCCGGGCGTTCTCCACGATGTCGATGCCGTGGCCGATGATCCGCATGAGCGGATGGTATCGGCGTCTGCAATCGGCGGACCGAACCGGTCCGCGAGATTCGAATCCTCGCCCTCCTTCAGACGGCGGGTGGTCGAGGCGCGCCGTGTCGGAGCCGTCAGGCGGCCACCCGCGTAAGCCGACGTTCCCACGCGGCCAGGAGCGCCACGTGGGCGAGGATCAGGGCTCCCACGGACTGATGGGCCGTCGAGACCACCACACCGAGCGTCGGGAGCGGCGGTTCGCGCCAGACCATCACCGCGGCGAGTGCCGCGAAGCCGAGGACGAACTGGAGTCCGACCATCCCGAGCACCGCCTTGCCGACCTTGGCCAGCTTGGGCTGATCGGGATACAGGCTGATTGACCGAAGCGCAACGATCACCAGAAGCACGGTGACCACCACCGCCATGGTCAGATGGCCGTGCAGCGCCCACGCCGGCGGCTCGTGCCAGGTGCGCAGGTGGCGATAGCAGACGCCCAGCGAAAGGTGCAGCAGAAGCGCCGCCAGCGACACCAACGTCAGGATGCGATCCCGACGGGCGGCGTCGTGCGGCGCCGCGGGGCCGGCGGAAATCCACCGCCAGCTCATCGCCGCAGCCATCACGAAGAGCGTCGAGAAGACCAGTTGACCGAAGACGCCGTGGGCAATTCCCAGCCACGTGTTGGGCCTGAGCGCCTCCCCCGACTCCGCGAGCGTGAAGGTGCCCGTGACCCGCAGCGCTCCCAGCATTCCCTGCACGATGACGATGGCCAGAGCGACGAGCGAGAGCATTCGCAGCCACCTCCGCCCATCGGTGCGCCACACCAGCGCAACCAGAACGATGGTGGTCAGACCGACCAGCATCCCGTAGAGCCGGTGGGCATGCTCGTAGTAGATGCCGCCCTTCATCTCCGAGAGGGGATAGAGCAGCATGTTGTGACCGAAGGAATTCGGCCAGTCGGGAACCGCCAGTCCGGCGCGGAGGCCGGTGACCAGTCCGCCGGACATCAGGAGAAGGAGTGTGGCCGCGACCGCGACCATGGCGAAGACACCAGGCCAGTGGATCAGTCGGGGCGGCGCCGCCGCGGCCGAGGCAGTCGCACTGCGGCTCGCCGCCCTGCCTCCGAGTGCGGCGCCGATGGCCGCGAATACGACCGAGAAGCCGAAGAGCGCAAGCACCCAGCGGGCAGCGACGCCCAGATCAATCGAGTCCTTCGCCCCGAAGAGGCTGCCCACGAGGAGCAGATTCACCGCGGCCGAAATGAGTCCGACCCGCACGCCCTGCGCGAGACTCGAGCGTCCGCCGCCGGTCCGAGCCGCGATGTACCCGGCGAAGCCCAGGGCGAGGGCCATCAGGGCGACGAGGAGCTCACCGACTGCGAGACCCGGGCCCATCATGGTCACGTAGGCGATGGCCCACATGGCCACGGAGGCAGCCCAGCCAATCGTGAGCAGACGCCCGCTCGAACTGGGGCCGCGCACTGTCATCTGGTCGCGATCGGTCCTGATCGTCTCGGTGTTCACGGAACCACTCCTCGCTCTGTCATGCTCATCCTCATGGGTTCTTCGGGCGCTCGCGGGGGCCAGTCGCCTGCGGTGGTTCGTCCCCAGGGCGGATCGGGACGAGTTCATGCGGCTGCTCTACCATCGAGGCCCGTTCGACAACCGATTCCGCTCTGGGTGACAATTTTCACGAAGTGTACGGGCGACGGCGCCGACCACTTCGGCGTGAGGCATGACTCCCCTCTTCCCATCCCGAGATCCTCAGCGTCCGACCGTTCACGGTACGGCGAGCGTCGTCGGCGCCAACGCCATCGGGCTCGACTCGCCGCCGGGCGGATCGCATGGCGGGCGCGGATCAGGGCTCGCTGACCCGGTCGGGTTCGCCGAGGGAGTCGCACGCGATGCGAGTGGCGCGTCGAATGGTCCGGGCCGCATCGCCGACTTCTTCGAACTGACCAAGGCCCGCCTCACCGCGATGGTGCTGGTCACCACCACCGTCGGGTTTCTCCTCGGCGAGCCGGCGGACATCCGCTGGGGCCTGCTGGCGCTCACCGTGATCGGCACGGCATTGACCGCAGCCAGCGCCATGGCCTTGAACCAGGCCCTCGAGGTGGAGCGCGATGCTCGCATGGACCGCACCAAGGATCGCCCGCTTCCGGCGTCGCGGATGACTGTCTCGGCGGCAATTGCCATCGCAGGGGTGCTCGGCATCGCAGGCTTGGTGCTCCTTCTGCAACTGGTCAATCCGCTGGCGTCGATCCTCGCCGGGGCCAACGTCCTGCTCTACGCCTTCGTGTACACGCCGCTCAAGACGCGGACCAGTCTGAACACGATCATCGGCGCCATCACCGGTGGAATCCCGCCGATGATCGGCTGGGTCGCGGCGACCGGCAGGCTCGACCTGGGGGCGTGGCTGCTCGGCGTGATTCTCTTTCTCTGGCAGCTCCCCCACTTCCTGGCGCTCGCCTGGATGTACCGCGAGGATTACGCCCGCGGCGGATTCGTGATGCTTCCGCACATCGATCCCACCGGCTCGCTGACGAGTCGCGTCAGCATTCTCGCGAGTCTCTGCCTGATTCCTGCGGCGCTGATGACGGTGATGGCCGGAATCTCCGGTCCGCTCTTCGCCAGCGTCGCCATCATCCTCGGGCTGATTCTTGCGGGACTTTCGCTGCGACTGCATCGCGATCCAACCGAGCGCCGCGCTCGCAGCCTCTTTCTTGCGAGCCTGCTCTATCTCCCGCTTCTTCTGGGTGTGATGGTGATCGACCACGAGTGGCTGGGCGCGCCTGTGCCCACGAATCCGGGCGCGAGCGCACCGTGACCAGCAACAGCGACGACACACTCGACGCGACCGAGACCGCGACCCCGCCCACGCGACTCACGCTTCGCGACGGCGGATGGCTGCTGGTCGTGAGCGGTGTTCTCGTCCTCGCGGTTGCCATCTGGGGGCTCGCCGGCGTCTTCACCGGTTCCAGCACAATCGGCGACGGCGTCGACCCCTCGACGTACGGCTTCACTCTCGAACCCAGCGATCTTCGCGGTGGAATCCTCACCGGCAGCGGCAACCCTCGCGACTTCCTTGCGGCCCTCGACACCCCCAGGCGGGCCCCGGCGGCGGAGGTTCCGGAGATCAATCGCAGGCAGCGCGGCAAGTTTCTGGTGAGCACCGATCGGGTGATCGGAGTTGCACTCGGTGGTGAAGCGCGGGCGTATCCGCTGCGGGTGATGAACGCCCACGAGATCGTCAACGACGAGCTCGGCGGAGTGCCCATCGCCGTCACCTACAGCCCGCTCGCCGACAGCGTGGTGGTCTTCGACCGCCGGATTCTTCGGCCCTACTCCACCAACCGGCTCGCGACCTTCGCGGTGAGCGGGCTGGTCTTCGAGTCGAACCTGGTCCTGTACGACCGCGCCGGCGAAGGAGAGTCGAGTCTCTGGAGCCAGATCGGCGCTCGACCCATCGCCGGCCCTGCACTTGCCGGCGGTGAGTCGCTCGTCGTGCTTGCTGGTGTGCAGCTTCTGACCTGGGCGCAGTGGAGCGCGATGCACCCGGCGACCGAGGTCATTCTGCCGGATCCGCGAGCGATTCGACGCTACAAGGAGTTCGACTTCCGCCGCTACTGGCTTGGGGGAACGCCGATGTTTCCGCTGGGGCGAGCCCTTCACGGCCAGACTTCCGGCCAGACTTCCGGCCAGACTTCCGGCGAGCGTTCAGGCGACGCACCGCCGTGGGCCCCGATGACTCGGTTGATCGTCCTCACCCACCACGGCGCAACTCGCGTTCTCACCTTCGAGGAGATCTCGAAGGCGGCGGAGCCGGGCGAGGTCTGGGCGTTCGACCTGAACGGGGCCGCAATCACCCTCACGGTCGATCGCCCGCTTGAGACCGTGCGGGTCGACAGCGACAGGCCGGTCGTGGTGATTCACACCCGGGCCTTCGCGTGGCACGCGACGCGCGACGCCTCGGAGTAGATTCCCCTCGTGCCCCGACTCGCGCTGGCCTCGTGCCGTTCGCTTCCCGATTGGGAACTCGATGATCGAGTCTTCCACCACGCCCTTGCCCGCCGCGGAGTCGACTTCACCGTCCTGCCCTGGGACGCCGAGGTCGACTGGAGCGGCTTCGGCCAGTGTCTGATCCGAACCACCTGGGACTACCACCTGCGACTGCCGGAGTTTCTCGACTGGTGTGGGCGCGTCGCCGAGGTCACGACGCTCGTGCCTCCGCTCGAGGTGATCCGCTGGAACGCCGACAAGCGGTACCTGCGCGACCTCGCGGCACTCGGCGTTCCGATCCTCCCAACCGCGTGGATCGAGAACACCGAATCACTCGCCCGCGGTTCGTGGCGGAGCCCTCTTGCGGGCTGCGACCGCGGCTTCATCAAGCCCTCGGTCGGTGCCACCGCCAGCGACACACTGCGCTTCGCATGCACGGACGCCGGGTTCGCAGACGCGGAAGCGACTCTCGCCTCGATCATCGATCGCGGCATGACGGCGCTGGTGCAGCCTTACGCCGCGTCGGTCGAGAGTGACGGCGAGCGCTCCGCAATCGTCATCGCGGGTCGCATCACCCATGCTGTCCAAAAGACCCCCGTTCCCGGCGACTATCGCGTGCAGAACGACTGGGGCGGCGCCGACGAACCGACGACGCTCACCGACGCCGAGCAGCGCTTCGTGGCCTCCACACTCGCCGCGCTGCACACGATCCGCTCCCGCTGGCCCGATCACGACGCCACGACGCCGCTTCTCGTCGCCCGCGTCGACTGGCTGACCGTCGAGGGAAACCCGGTCCTCAACGAACTGGAGTTGATCGAGCCGTCTCTCTTCTTCCGCCACTCCGCACCGTGCGCGGAGGAACTGGCCGCGCGCTGCGCGAAGTAGGCGGGTCGGCTACCGCCGACGGGTCGTCGGCTTCGCCGACTCATAGGAAGTGCCGCGTGCGCGGCACCTTCCATAGGCCGGAAATGCCGCCGCGGACACGCGTGAACCTCTCACGCTCGCGGGCGGCGGCATTTGCGGCGATTCAGTGGGATTGCGCGGATGGAGTCCCCCTGATCTCTCCGCTCGACTCGATCGACCACGCTGGCGAAGCCAGCGCCGTGTCGATCGTGCCGAGCGATGAAAAGGTGCCGCGCACGCGGCACTCCTCAGGAGTCGGCGAAGCCGACGACCCGGTCGGCGCCAGCCGACAAACCGAGTCGGCACAGCGCCGACCGTGGCATCCATTGCAGTCGTGGGCGCTACTTACGAACTTCTCTCGACCCTCCGCCGTCCCCGGCCGGTGAGAGCTCCGAGCGCCAGCAGCACAATCGCCCCCGGCGCCGGAATCGGCGCCTGGCTGAAATAGATGTTGTCGATGGCGACGGTGCCAAATCCAACGAGCCAGACTTCGTCTATTGGGATGTCGCTCACGATTCCCATGAATGACCCTCCGGGTTCGCCGCCCCACGCCCCTTCGAAGATCAATTCGCCATTCGCGAAGGCCATGATGCCTCTCGTGCCGGGGTAGTACGCCGCGAAGGCGTGTCGGGGGATGTCGAACACAAGTTGGATGCTCGGTGGCGAGAAGCCATTGTTGAACGCGCCCCAGCCATCCAATTCGAACGCTCCCATGGACACAGCGCCGTCGTTTCCTCCTAGGAACAGCACACCCAGATGAGAATACTGATCATCCAGGATCTGTGCGCTGTCCAAGACGAAGTCAATCGTGTCCGTCGGACCCGCAGCCGCCTGCCACTGTCTCTCGTGATCGAGGAACACCTGGATCGACGCATCAGCGGCAGCAGACACGCCTAGAAACGGACCGGAAATCACCAGAGCAAGAGTGCGCTGTGGAAAGTGGCTCATGACTCACCTCCCGAATCTAGCGAGCATGATGGTCGAGCCGAAACACGCAAACGCCGTCAGCCGTGCGACGTGCGACGTGCGTCAAAACCAATCCTGCCAGTCTTGCGATTCATGGGAGGCTCCGGAAGGAGGATCGTGGGCGGTGCTGCCCGGCGGTGGCCCGGAAGGACGCACCGACAGAGAACACGATGGCGAGCGAGGTAAGAGACTGTTTCAGAACACAGGTATCGGCCGATGAATGCTGCCATCTTCACA
>CAYXKH010000153.1:0-7898 GCA_964465255.1 uncultured Isosphaeraceae bacterium | reverse complement strand
CACGCTTCCAAGGATTGCGATGAGCATGCCCGGACGCTCCCGCGGTTAGACTGCCTGCATGCCCGGGTTCGGTTTTCTCCGACCCAGATTCCAAGGGCGAGAGGAGCTGGCCTTGGGTGATGCGAACGAGCAGTTCGAATCCTTCTTCAGCAAGGCCATGGGCCAGGCGAGGAAGCCCTTCCCCTTCCAGCGGACCTTTGCGTTGGCACCTGATATTCCTGCGTTTGTCGCCATTCCCACAGGACTGGGGAAGACGGCGATGGCCGTCATCGGGTGGCTATGGCGACGCCGATTGGCGGATGAATCCGTACGCCGGATCACACCGCGACGACTGGTGTACTGCCTGCCGATGCGAGTCTTGGTGGAGCAGACACGGAACAACGCGGTGAGCTGGCTGCACGGGCTGGGTGTTCTCGCCGGGAACGCCAAGTTCAACGATCACGACGGGACAAGAACGCTGATCTCGTATGCACCGGGCTACGACGATCCGGCAACGGTCGCGGTACATGTGCTCATGGGCGGCGAGGAGACCGACGACTGGGACATCCATCCCGAGCGCGACGCGATCATCATCGGAACTCAGGACATGCTTCTCTCGCGGGCGCTCAACCGCGGGTATGCCGCCACCCGGGCGCGTTGGCCGATGCACTTCGGGTTGCTGAACACCGACTGCCTGTGGGTATACGACGAAATTCAACTGATGGGCAGCGGCTTGGCAACCACCGCTCAGCTCGAGGCGTTTCGCCGATCCCTGGGCGGCAAGAACGGAAACGGCTGCGCGAGCGTGTGGATGTCTGCGACGATGCGACCGGAGTGGCTGAGCTCAGTCGACTTCAAGACCCAGATTGATGCTCTTCCGCGGCTGGCCCTGGATGGACACGATCACCGGAACAGCGGCGTCGGAACGCTGTGGCAGGCCCACAAGCCCTTGAGCCGTGCATCGGCGGCGATGGATGATCCGGCCGCGCTGGCCGAGGAGATTTGCGAGACCCACAAATCAGGCACCCGGACCATCGTGGTGGTGAACACGGTGAAGCGGGCGTGCGAGCTGTACGAGAGGATCGCGGCGCGTTTCTCCGGCGGCACGCGTCACCGCGCCAGAAAGTCCAAGGCGGACACAACAGGTGCGGTGGCACCGCACCTGGCTCCAACACCTGTGCCGGCGTCGCCTCGGCTTGTCCTTCTTCATTCACGATTTCGCCCCGGCGATCGGAAGCTCGCGGTAGACGCCGCCCTCGCCCCACCGACGGCAGAAGGGACGATCATCGTCAGCACGCAGGTGATCGAAGCGGGTGTCGATGTCAGCTCAACAACGCTGTTCACCGAACTCGCGCCGTGGCCGTCGCTCGTTCAACGCTTCGGACGCTGCAACCGCAAGGGTGAAGAGAACGCGAACTCCCAGGTGCGTTGGATCGATCTGCCCGGAGATGAGAACAGTGCAGAGAAAGCGGCCCCACCCTATGAACTCAGGGCGCTGCGGGACGCCGCCAGGGAGTTGAGTGCACTGGAAGACGTCGGCCTCGGATCGCTCGATGCCCTCAGGATCGAGCTCCCCTTCACGCACACGCACGTCATCCGCCGCAAAGACGTGATCGACCTCTTCGACACCACGCCCGACCTCGCCGGGAATGACATCGACATTGACCGGTATGTGCGCGAGATCCACGAGACGGACGTCCGCGTGTTCTGGCGGACGTGGGAGGGAAGCACGCCGCCGGATGGTGAGCCGCTTCCTCGGGGCGAGGAACTCTGTCCCGCGCCCGCATGGGGCGAATGGGGATTCAAAGAGTTCGCCACCAAGGGGCGAGGCAGGGGCAGGGTCTTCCGTCGAGACTTCCTGGAAGGAGCATGGATCGCCGCCGGCTCTGAACGAACCCCGATCACGCCCGGTCAGGTCTATCTGGTCCACGCCGATGCGGGTGCATATGCGCCTCTTCGCGGATGGGATCCGAAGCAGGACACACCTGTCGACCCTCTCCCTTCGAACACGAAGCAACCCGACCCCGACGATTACGACGACGACGGCCTTTCGCGTACAAGCCGCTGGCAGACGATCGCCGAACACACCGACGACGTGTGCAATGAGATGGAGCGCATCGTGTGCGGTGGTGGGCTGACCGGATCCGAGGCGACCTCATTGCGGATTGCGGCGCGGTGGCACGATTGGGGTAAGGCGCACGCAGTCTTCCAGGACGCAGTCAGGCCCGATGATCGCCCGGCGGGCGCGGCTGGCTCACGCTCGGTGGCGAAGGCGCCAGGCGCTCGGAAGAATGACAAGGGTGTCGTCGCCGAGGCCGGTGTCTGGACGAAATACGCGAGGAAGCACTTCCGCCACGAACTCGCGTCAGCGCTCGCGGTGCTGCAGACGACGGTGCCGCTCGCGGATGTCGACCGCGACCTTGTCGCGTACCTCATCGCAGCCCACCACGGCAAAGTGCGCCTGTCGATTCGGTCGTTTCCGAACGAGACCTGGCCACCTGCCACCGCGGAACGGTTCCAGCCGCGGAGGCGCTTCGCTCGCGGCGTATGGGACGGCGACGAGTTGCCCGCGACGGAGCTGGGCGGCGACATTTCGACCTCGAACGTCACGCTCTCTCTCGAGCCCATGGAACTGGGACAGTGCGCGCTGCCGCCGTTTGTGGGCCAACCGAGCTGGATTGAGCGCGTGCTCCGCCTGCGCGACGAGCTCGGCCCATTCCGCCTGGCGTATCTCGAAGCGGCTCTGCGGGCTGCCGACGAACGTGCGAGCAAAGCTGCGACGCAAGTGAAGAGAGACGACCATGCCTGACATCATCCTCAAAGGATGCACGCCCGAGCCGCTGATGAGCTATCTCAAGGCGCTGGGTGTGCTGCGTCTTGTTGCCGAGGATCGGGAGCACGGCGATCCCGACGCACGCGGGTTCTGGCGGAATGATCAGTTTGTGCTCAGGAGTCGATTCGATGCGCAGGGGATCGAGGACTTTTTCCTTGATCACTATTGCCCGACGCCGATTGTTGTCCCCTGGAGCGGGGGGGATTTCTTCGCGGTGAACTGGAGTCCTGGGGCAGTCAGACGCAAGAAGACCCCCACGGCGGCGGCCGTGATCGAGTCGTTTCTCACGACAGCATCGGCTCGACTGGAGGGGTATCGCACCGCACTGACGGCGTGCAAGATGGCCTTGGAGAGTTGCGGGATCGATACCGCCAGCACTGAAGACTCGGACGCGCTGAAGGGGCGACAGGCGGAGTTCAAGAAACGCAAGTGGCAGTTCATCGAGACGTTGCGTTCAACGTGCCCACATCTCCACACGCTCGAGTGGATCGACACCGCGGCAGTCACGGGCGCTGACGTGTTCGCGCCTCTGCTTGGAAGCGGAGGCGGGAGCGATGGCAACACTCACTTCTCCGACAATTTCATGCAGAATTTGTGGGACGCACTGCCGGCCTTTGATTCCCAGCGGCAGGGGGCCCCTGGGGCAGCACCTCAGAGTGATGACAGCCGTGCCGGCCTGCGCGAGTCGCTGTTTCGGGAAGCCGGTACGTACCGCGTCGTGAAACGGACCTCGTCGCTCTTTGACGCGGGCGCAGTTGGTGGCCCCAATGCCACACAGGGTATGGAGCGCGAATCACTCTCGAATCCTTGGGACGTGATCATCGGGCTCGAGGGAACCCTGTGCTTCGCCACTGCCGCGGTCAGAAGGCTCGGAAGCCAGTCCGGCATCGCGGCAGCATTTCCGTTCCAGTTCCAGGCATCTCCTGCAAGCCGCGACGGTCTCGCTGACAAGGAGAGCGCTGGGAAAGAGATCTGGCTGCCGCTCTGGCCTCGGCCATGCACGATCGGCGAGGTTCTGAGTCTGGTCAAGGAAGGTCGAGCCGAAGCTGGCTCCCGCCCGGTTCGCAGTGGCATCGATATGGCCCGAGCGATCGCAACGCTCGGGATCGATCGAGGGGTGAGCTCCTTCCACCGCTACGCGCTCGTCAAGGGTCGCGTCGGCGGTGAGAACTACAACACCGCGGCATCCTTGGGTCGCTTCACTGTGACCGAGCGACCACACGCCGAGCTTCTGCGCGAGATCGATCCTTGGCTTGATCGCTTTCGCCGCGCTTGCTCAGGCGATGCTGCGCCTGCCCGCTTCACATCAGCACTCCGGACCATCGACTCGGCCGTATTCGACTTCTGTCTGTACGGCGGCAGTGCCAACTTCCAGACCATCCTCATTGCGCTCGGCGCGGCCGAGCGACGGTTGGCGACGGGCGGACGATTCAGGGAGGAGAAGTATCTCCGACCGCTGTCGGGCCTGTCATCCGCCTGGGTCGACGCGGCCAAGGCGCCTGACAACGGGGAGTTCGACATTGCCCTCGCGTTGGCCAGCATCGACGACCCAACACAGACTATCGGCCCTCTCCGCTCAAACCTCGAGTCCGTCACAGTTTGGCGGAATGCCGATGAGAACCTTGACGCAAAGTGGGCCGAGAAGGAACGCGCGGTCGTATGGAACGCCGCCGACCTGGCTGCCAATCTTGCAGCCGTACTCGATCGCCGCGTGATGGACGGCAGCCGAAAGGGATGCGCCGACCTACCGCTCGCGTCCGCATTCACCGCGTCGCCGACTGGCATCGCAGCCTTCCTCCGTGGCGAACTTGATGACCGCAAGATCGAAGATCTTCTGTGGGGGCTGATGCTGCTCGATCTTGGCCCCGTGCGCAGCGCTGACAGTCAGAGTGGATTTGCCGCCGAGCGCCCTTCGACGGCTCTCCCATCCCTCTATTGCCTGCTAAAGCTTCTCTTCCTTCCGCGGCCCCTTGTCGCGTTTCGTGGCTCGAATGGAGTCACGCGCTGGCGGCTCGCCAAAGCTCGCGAAGACGGCATTCGTATCCGCCCCGAGCCTGCGATTCTCTGGCTCCTCCGCGCCGGGCGCGTGGGCGAAGCTGCGGCCATCGCCATGCGCCGCCTGCGCTCCTCCGGTCTGAACCCCCTCCCCCATCGCCGCTCCGGCGGACCGTCCCGAGACGGCGAATGGCGAGAGGTTCACTTCGCGGCGCGAGAAGGGCAACGCCTCGCCGCTTCCCTGCTGATCCCGATTCACCCAAGTGCCGCGAACTCCCTCGTTCAGCAGGCGACCCGCGCCAGCAAGATCGATGCCTCTCTCCCACCAACGACCTTCAGTGCCGCAGAGTAAGGAAACCAATCCATGCCCTCATCTTCCTCTCCCATCGACTACATCGCTCTTGCCAACGCTCCACGTCTGCTGATGGAGTGCGAACTGAAGCCGCTCCAAGGCGACCGCTTCCAGCCCACCGGATTCGCCGATCTTGGTCCGGCTCGGTACACACGCCCTGACGGGACCGAGATGCTGCTCGTCGAGTCGGCCCAGTCGGTGGCCAATCGGCTGGAGATGGCCATCTGGGACGACGCGACGGATGATCTCATTCCAGAGTTCAAGGGGCTCCCATACATCGTCGTCAAGGAGGGTGACAAGCCCCTCACAAACTCCATCCTCGAAGCCCATCGCATCAACTCGCCGTACATCCTGGAAGGTGATGACAAGAGTGTCTTCAACCAAATCAAGAAGGACGCAACGGGATTGGACAAGGGGCCTGTGCGGATACGCGATCTTGCCAAGATCGTGTTCAAGTACGATCCGAACGCCGTCCTGCATGGCGTCTTCCTGGCAAAGAGCGAACTCGCCGGCGGCCGCCTTCGCCTCTCGCGGCTCATCAGTGGATTCATCGAGGCTGAGGGCGCATCGCCCGCTGAGAGCGGTGGCGTAAAGAACGACCGGGTTGATCCTTCAGGCGACACCGCCAAGGGCTTTGGAAATGTCCCGTTTCACCGCACGGAGTTCGTGTCGGCTGCAACCAAGGCCTACTTCAACCTCGATCTTGCACTCCTTCGCGGCTACGGCCTGAGCGCGGAGGCGACCAACCTTCTTATTGCCCTGGCGCTCTTCAAGGTTCAACGCTTCATCAAGACGGGTCTTCGCCTCCGTACAGCCTGCGACCTTGAACCGAAGGGTGCAGGGCTGCGATCGACCCGCCCCGCCGACTTCATCATTCCAGATGATGAATCGCTGCTTGCCGAGTGCACGAGGCTCATCGCCAAGTGCGCACAGGCGAAGCTGTTTGCGGAGAGTCCGATCACCGAAGTGAAGTGGCAACCGCCCAAGAGCAAGCCCAAGGGCAAGAAGTCCGACGCAGATGTCGGGGATGGGACCGAGGAGTGATTGCCCTCGTCCTCAACTTCGCTGCCGGTCGGTACCACGCCACGCCCTGGGGTCGGCACGTGAACGAGGGTGCGGTCGAATGGCCACCTTCCCCGTGGCGCCTGCTCCGTTCGCTCGTGGCTGTTTGGAAGCGCACGCTCCCCGACGTACCGGAAGGGAACGTCGAGCCAATACTCCGTGCACTCGCCGCACCGCCCATGTTCGTCCTTCCGCCGGCCTCCTCGGGGCATACGCGGCACTACATGCCTTGGTTCAAGAAGGGGCCTGACGACCGCACGCTCGTCTTCGACGCCTTTGTCGTCCTCGCCCCGGAGTCGCCATGCGGCGTCATCTGGCCCGACGCCACACTGGAACCGTCGCAGAGAGATCTCCTCGCCCGGCTGCTTGCCAACCTCAACTTCCTCGGCCGCGCCGAATCGTGGTGCGAGGCACGCCTTCTCGATGATGCCGAGGCGACGGTCTTCTGCGACTCGGCGAACTGCGCGGCGTTGGCCGAATGCGCGACTCCGTCGCCCGCCGACGAGCTGGTCCGAACACTCTGTCCCGACCCGATCGCCGCCTTCACTTCCGAGCACGTCACTGACGAGCGTGAGGAGACTGTCGAGTCACTGGTCCAGGCTCGCAAGGGGACAAGGACAAGGAAGGAGACACGCAAGATCTCCGTCCCGGTCTACGACCCCAACTGGCACCTGTGCATGGAGACGCTCCGACTCCACGATCAGAAGTGGTCCGATCCGCCGGGGAGCACTTGGGTCGCGTACACCCGTCCACGTGACTGCTTCGAGATCAAGCCCGCCCCTCGCAGGACGCGCCTCGCAAGCGGTCCGCGCCCACAGATCGTCCGTTTCGCGCTCGACTCCGCCGTGCTCCCGCTCGTCACCGAAACGCTCCCCGTTGCCGAGGCCGCTCGCGCGGCTCTGATTCGAAGGCTCGTCGATGGTCGTGGTCGCGACAAGTACGGCGGAGCGTGGTCGCGTGAACGGCACAAGGCAGGCGAACAACCGGTCTCACTCGAGGGCGCCATCACCGGCAAGGACGCGGCAGGCAAGCCTCACACTGGCCACACTCACGCGTACCACCTCCCCACCGACGAGGACCGGGACGGCCGAGTCGACCACATCACCGTGTTCGCCCGCGATGGCTTCACGCCTGATGAGATGAAGGCTCTGGAGAGCCTTCGAGAAATCCGCCCGCACGGGCGTGACAGCGCTTCGCACCCGCTCCGCGTGCTCCTGCTGGGGTGTGGGCGACTCGAGGACTACCAACCACTGCCGATCAGGGCTTCCCGCGAGTGGATCTCCGCCACTCCCTACGTCGCCACCCGGCACGCGAAGACCCGGGGACGGAATCGGATTGAACTCGCCTCGCTCGAGGCCCGGGTCGAGTTCCTCGTGTCCGATCTGCGCGGTCAGTTGCGCGCCGTGCTTCCCGAATTTGCCGACCACGTCGTTGCTGCGGAGATCGAACCACTGCTTGATGATGGATCCTTCAAGATCCGTGACCGTTGGCGCCCCATTCAGTTCCGACGTTCTCGCTCCAAGATTGATGACGACGGTGATCGGCGACTCGCCGGCGCATTTCGGATCAAGTTTCCACTGGCGGTACCTGGTCCGATTGCCCTCGGACATGGCAGCCACTTCGGCTTGGGCCTGTTTGTACCGCACGGCACGGAGCAGCCGCGATGACCCTCGGAAG
>CAYXKH010000152.1:0-7943 GCA_964465255.1 uncultured Isosphaeraceae bacterium | reverse complement strand
CCCTCTCCCGCGCGCGGGAGAGGGGATGGGAGAGGGGATGGGAGAGGGGATGGGAGAAGGGATGGACACACGCGGCGCTTGCATCCATCGAGCCCGTCAAGCCCAGCAACCCCATCAAGCCCAGCCTGTGAGGCGCAACCACCCCGCGCACGCATCACTCGTGCAACCCACTGCTGATTCCTGATTCCGAATTCCCAACTCCCACTTCCCAACTCCCACTTCCTGACTCCCTCGCTCGCTCCGCGAGCGGTTGTGACAACGCCGGGTGGGCCTTGAGCCCACCCGGCGTTGAATCGTTTCACATCTGTCGAGGCCACCTCAGCCGGGGCAGTCGCCCCAGGCGCCCAGCAGTTCGCCGAGATCGGCGCCGTCAACCAGGCCGTCCCCGTTCAGGTCGCCGTCCCCGTCGCCGCCCCAATTGGAGAGGAGAATGCCGAGATCGCTGCCGTCGACGATTCCATCGCCGTCGAGGTCGGCGGGGCACTGCACGAGAGAGCCTGAAGTCTGCGCCGCCCAGAAGCCGCCGATGAGCTGGAACTGGCCGCCGTTCATCACCGGCCCGGCGTCAACCTGACCGATCGTCGACCCGAGCGTGAAGCCACCTCCGCTCAGATACGTGGCGCCACCTCCGTCGACGGTGTACCAGTCGACCGTGAAGGAGCCGCCGCCGAGCGGGGCCGCAGCGCAGGTGGCGATGATGGCGCACCCCAGAAGCACAGTCGCGGCGGCGCGGCCGCACTGCCCTCGAACGACTGGCAGTTCTCGATTCGCACTCATCGCTGGGCTCCCTTCATGGCGCCGACCAGCGCGCCCAACTGCTGCTCAAGGGTCTCGAGCCGACTGCGCAGCTCGTCATTCTCGGCGCGGAGCGATTCGATGTCCGCGTCCACCGCCGCAGCGTTGCCCTGTCGTTCGAAGCTGTCGAAGAAGACCGAAAGCAGAACTCGCTTGACGCCATCCGGACCCGCGGGCACCGCGGACCAGACCACGCCCTCGGCGGCCCGCGCCACCACGTGACCGACGGCGAATCGCTCGACGTCATCCTTCATGGCGCAGCCGCGCACATCCGAGGAGATCAGGGCGTCGCCGGGCGAAAGGTCGCCGAGACCCGAATCAACAACCCACATCTCGCCGTTGCCGACCGCGGCGACGAGGTGCTGGCTGGCCGCATCGGCAGAATCCGGGGCGCTCAGGTAGGAGCCCATGACCCGCGGGTCGTTGGCACTCGCAGTCGGCGCCACGCCGTAGGTCGGCTCGCAGTTCGGACCGGGGTGAGCTCGTCGATTCACGCCGGTCAGGGTGACCAGCGAACCCGGCTCGATCGCCGCGTCGGTCCAGGCGTTGTGCGAACCGGTGAAGGTGTTGTAGCTGACCGTCGAGCCGAAGACGGCGATGCCGCCGGCGGATACGCCGTTGTTCTTGAAGTTGATCAGGGTGCCATCGGTGGCGGTTCGATTGAAGAAGGTGCTGCCGCCACTCGGCGTGTTCACTTCGAGCCCGCCGTTGGTGAGGACGATGTCGGCACCGGAATCCATGAGGATGAATCCGTTGGGGCCGACATCGATTCGGGGCTGGGCCCCGCCGTTGACGAAAAGGCTGTTGAAGACGGTGAGCTGGGCCGAGCCAGCCGAGGTGCCGATGCCGACCTGGCCGCCACCGGCGCACATGGTCACGTCGCCGCCTCCGGAGCACATGGTCACATTTCCGCCATCGTTGTTGAGGAAGAGCGTGGACGCAGCCCCGTTGTTGCGGGCCATGATCTCGTTGTTGTCCATCGAGATGTTCGTGCTGTCGGTCTCGCCGACGACGAGGAAGCCGCCCGAACCGAGTTCGCTGTCGGTGCCGCCGACAAGGTGAAGTTTGGCGACGGGAATGGTCGTGCCCACACCCAGATTCCCGGTGCTCGAGAGGGCCATCTCCACCACCCCGGCGACCGAGAAGTTGAAGGGATTCTGGAAAAGGCCGAGATTCGAGGAGATCGAAGCGCGGACGGTATTGTTCTCGTCGAGGAAGCGAATGGAACCCAGCGCATTCGCCACGAAGCCCGATGGAGCATCGCCCTTGAGGTCGAGCTGGGCCGTCCCGTTCGTCGCGGTGCTCGTCACCCGCAGCGTCGCGTTGGACTTGGCGAGTTCGAAGTCGACGTCGGGCGTGTTGGTGCCCACGCCGACGAACCCGCTGTTGTAGAAGAGGAAGCTGCCATTGGTCTCCCAGGGTGCCATCGAGCGGATGGCGTAAGGCACCGGCGTCAACCGCTGCCTCGGCGTCAGCGTCGTGAAGGTGATGCAGTTCCCCGCCGGCGACTGCACGCCGATCTCAAGCCAGCGTTCGCTTCCCTCGAAATTGCTGAGGCCGAAGTCGAGTTCGGCGGTGAAGAGACCATCGACCACATTGATCGAGCAGACCGTGATTGTCGGAAAGAACGGGAGTCCGCCGACGGGCTGGGTGAAGAGAAGGAATCGCAGCGACACCGTCCCGTTGATGGGCCCGTTGGCATCGCGAAGCTGCCCCTGATACGTGAAGGTCGTGTCGAGCGGCGTGACGCCGGCGGACGCGTCGCGAGCGAGCGTGGAGGCGCCGAGCAGGAACGCGACGGTGCACGCGGCGACCGACGCGAATCCTCGCCCGCTCCTGATGGACGCGCGGACGCCTTGGAATCGTGACGGTCCGCTCGAAAGACTCGATCGAACTTCCGGCGAAACAGGACTCAATGCCATTGCCTGCATTCCTCTCCCCACCGTGCGCGGTGGGCTTGGTGTTGTTGGCCCAGAACGCACGCCAGCCGCGTACCGCGCTGGCGCGCGACTTCCCACCGGAGAGCGTAGTGCAGCACGCGCGCGCCCACTTGACGTTGAGAAAACTTGACCGGAGCGCTCCGTGGGCTCCCCCGGTCCTCAGCTACTCTCCCCACTTCGCCCCGCACCCCGAGAGTGACTCATGCCCATCAAGGCCTTTGCCGCACGGTCCGCAACCTCGCCTCTCGGTCCCTTCTCGATCGAGCGGCGCGAGCCGCTCCCGCGAGACGTTGAGATCGACATCCTCTATTGCGGCGTCTGCCACAGCGATCTGCACTCGGCACGCAACGAGTGGGGTTTCTCGGTATTCCCGATGGTGCCGGGCCATGAGATCCTCGGTCGCGTCACCCGCGTGGGCAAGGATGTCACGCGGTTCAAGGTGGGCGATCTCGCCGCGGTCGGATGTCTGGTCGACTCCTGCCGCACCTGCTCGAGCTGCAAGGGTGGTCTCGAGCAGTTCTGTCTCGGGACCGGCGCCGACGGCGCCATCTTCACCTACGGCGGACTCGACAAGCACTCCCCCGTCCCCGGCGGGACGACTCACGGCGGCTACTCCGAGCGCATCGTCTGCACCGAGCACTTCGTCCTCAAGGTGCCGGCGAATCTCGATCCGGCGCGGGCGGCGCCGCTGCTCTGCGCCGGAATCACGACCTACTCGCCGCTGCGGCGGTGGGGCGCCGGCAAGGGCAGGAAGGTCGGCATCGTGGGGCTCGGCGGGCTCGGTCACCTGGGCGTGAAGTTCGCCCATGCCTTCGGCGCCCATGTCGTTCTCTTCACGACCTCGGAGAGCAAGGTCGCCGACGGCACGCGACTCGGTGCGGACGAGGTGGTCATCTCCAAGGACGCCAGTCAGATGGCCCGACACGCATCGAGTTTCGATCTGATCCTCGACACGGTCTCCGCCGATCATGACATGAACGCGTATCTGGCGCTCCTCAAGCTCGATGCCACCTTGGCGGTGGTTGGCGTCCCCTCCAATCCGCAGGCGATCAGCATGTTCAGCCTCATCATGCCGCGCCGCACGCTGGTCGGGTCGCTCATCGGCGGTCTCCCGGAGACCCAGGAGATGCTCGACTTCTGCGGCACGCACGGAGTCATGTGCGACATCGAGATGATCCGCATGCAGCAGATCAACGAGGCCTACGAGCGCATGCTCCGCAGCGACGTCAAGTACCGCTTCGTGATCGACATGGCGTCGCTGAAGGGTTGAAGCGAGATCGGGTGCGGGAGGTGGCGCATCGACCTCCGACAACCCCAAGCCAGGTGCGTCACTCACTTCGGGCGCGGTCCCGCGGTCGGCGAACCGCGGGGTGATCCGCGCCAGGCGAGCCTGCGAGGCTCGCCCGCATCCGAAGTCGAAGAGGCATTGGCGACATGGCGGAGTATTGGAGGGTGCCTCCCCCGCCGTCGGTCCCGGCGACGCCGGCACCGCGCCGGGTGGCGCGTGCATCGCCCCCATCCGCCCGATACGCTGAGCGACTGCTCCGCCGACCGGCGGGGCGACCGCGTGGAGCGTGTGCACGCGTGGGAGATTCCGATTGCGACCCTTGAGGAGAGTGCTCCAATGCAGTCCTTGTGCCAAGCGACCTTGACCGTCGCCATCGTCTTCACCTCGTCCGCTTCGCTCTTCGCCGGAGCCGCCGAGCCGCTTCAGGTCTACCGGGGGCCCGTCGACGCACTCGACGTGATGGGTGGCGTGGTCTCGGGGCAGGTGATCGTCCGCGTCGCCGCGGGCGTCGAACCGCGCCTGAGCAGTGCCGGCTGGACCTTCGCCCCGAGGGGAGTGGCGCTCGACGATCGTCAGATCGAACTCGCGATGCGTCTCCGCGGCGCCTCCGAGCGAAGCGCCGTGCAGCCGTTTCTCAGCCGCGTGCCCTCCAAGCCCGACGTCGCCGCCCGGCACGGGCTCGACCGGGCGTTCGTGGTCACACTTGAGGCGGGCGTCGATCCTCGCGCGGTGATGGTCGATCTGGCCGAATTCACCGGACCCGGCAGGGCAATCGAGCGCGTCGAGGCAATTGGAATCGGCGGCATCCTGACGATTCCGAACGACGCCTCATTCGGCCTTCAGTACGGACTGCGCAACACCGGTCAGACGGTCCAGGGGCAGGCGGGTGTCGCCGGAGCCGGACTCGAAACGCCCGACGCCTGGTCACTCGAGACCGGCAGCGCCGATGTCGTCATCGCCGTCATCGACACCGGCGTGAGCGCCAGCCATCCCGATCTGGTGCCGAAGCTCGTCGCGGGCTGGAACACCACTGCCAACAGCAGCAACAGCGACGACAGCTTCCTCATCTCGCACGGCTCGCACTGCGCCGGCATCGCCGCGGCGGCCAGCAACAACGGTCTCGGCATCGCCGGCGTCTCCTGGGGCGCGCGGATCATGCCGGTCAAGGTCCTCAACTTCCTCGGCGGTGGAACGGAACTCGACATCGCCGACGGCATCATGTGGGCCGCCGACCACGGCGCCGACATCGGTTCGATGTCGATTGGGTATCCCGGAGCAACCAGCGTCCTCGAGGACGCCGTGAACTACGCCGCCGATCTCGGCATGGTCCTCGTCGCGGCGACGGGCAACACCGCCGGCGCGGCGATCTCCGCTCCCGCGAAGTACCCCGCGGTGATTGCCGTCGGGGCAACCGACAACACCGACACCATCGCCAGCTTCACCTCGACCGGGCCGGAGATGAGCGTGACCGCGCCGGGCGTCGATGTCTATTCGTGCTGGGACATCCTCTTCTCGTCGAACACCTACACCTACCAGTCAGGCACGAGCATGGCCTGCCCTCACGTCGCCGGTCTCGCAGCGCTGATCCTCTCAGCGAATCCGACGCTTGATGCCCAGGGCGTCCGGCAGATCCTCGAGGCGACCGCAGTCGATCTCGGCGCACGCGGTTTCGATCCCATCTACGGCTGGGGTCGCGTCGATGCCTTCGGCGCAGTCGCCGCGGCGATTGCCTCCAACTGCGCCGTTGCCGATCTCAACTGCGATGGCGCAATCGATGGCGCCGACCTCGGCCTCCTGCTCGCCGCATGGGGACTCACCGGCCCCGGCGATCTCGATGGCAATGGAGTGGTCGACGGCGCCGATCTCGGTCTGCTGCTGGCGGCATGGGCGCCGTGAGGCCGCAGCGTGGAGTCGACGGCTGGCAGGACCAGCGCCGGACACGCGGGGGGTCGACGTGTCGATCGAGGGTCCCGCGACCTGCCGCGGATGCATCAACGGCTCAATTGCGAGGTTGTGTCGGTACCGACTGGACGGGCCAAATTCTGGCCGTAATTCGCTGGGCACGCGTACGCTCGACTGCGCTTGCCCCTGACCTGCCCTTGGTTCGATAGGGCAGACGGAGGATCCCCTGATGCATCAGACTCGCCCACTCGTCGACCATTCGATCTCGTTTCGCAGCGGCAGCACCCGTCACGATCGCGTTCTCGCGACGGCGCTTGGCCGGACTCTGACGCCGGTCGCGACGGCCGCGGCCCTCGCCCTTTCCTCGCTCGCCGGAGCCCAATCGATTGGCTCCGACGACTTCGAAGCGGCCACGCTCGGGGCGCTTCCCGACTGCCCGTGGCTCGATGTCGGACTGATCGATCCCACGCTTCCCGATCCACCGAACCCCTCGGCGATCGTCGCGAACGTGGCTGGTCCATCGGGACGTTCAAGCAAGGCCCTCCAGACCGTCGATGCCATCGCCCCGACGCAGGGCCTCTACGCCCTCGTTCCGGTGAGCTCGGTCTACACCGTCGTGGCCGATCTGCGGGTCGATCGCTACAGCGACGCCGCGGCGTTCACCACCAGCGACTGGGCGATCCAAATCGGCGTCGGCAAGCTCGACGGCTCGACCGATCTCGCCTTTACCCCGCAGGTCGGAATCTATGCCTCGTCGCTCACCCAAGGCTGGCGTCTCTATGCAGATGGCGCGGGCTCCGTAGCCTTCGCCGACATCGATCTCGAACTTCCTGCGACGCTCGGCACCTGGTATCGCGTCGAAGTCGTCCTCACCGCCGCGACCGGTTCCGTCCGCAGCCGCATCTGGGACGCCGCGACCGACACGCTGCTTGTCGACCGCACGGACGTCGTCGAGGGCTGGTCACCGTCGGATGGCGTCTTCGACCGTCTGATGGTGATCGACGGCGAGTTGAGTGCGGGCGTGACCATCTCGAACGCCGCGACGGTGGACAACGTCATCTTCAATGCGACCCCGGCGACACCGCCCGGACCCCAGGGTGACCTCAACGGCGACGGGATCGTCGACGGTGCGGATCTGGGCATTCTGCTTGCGAACTGGACGATGTGACGACGTGGATGAACTGACGGCGCACGGGCCGACGTGGCGAGCTTCACGGCCTGAACCAGAACTCATCCTCCGACTCTTCAACCGTGACCGTCGCTCCGCGAGCAGGCACGGCGTGCACCAGAGGTTGCGCCTCGTCCCCTCGGATTGACAAGCTTCAACGGAGTGGTCGAGTCAAGCGGCACATCGGTCACGACGCCGTGGATGCGCCGTACGCGTCCGACCTCAGAATCTCGCTTCTCGGCTGACTCGGCGTCGGCTTGTGGCTTCACTTCGGCATGACCCGAAGCGATCGTGATCGAGTGCTGGCGCGCTGGAGTCGAAGCGGGCTGTCGGCCGCCGAATTCGCTCCTTCAGTCGGCGTGAGTCCGTCAACGCTCTACTCGTGGCGACACAAAGCACGGAGCTCCGCACTCGGCGACGGCCCCGAGGAGTCGTCCCGATCCAGCCCGGGGTTCTTCGAGCTCGTGTCAGCGACCGGATTGGCGGCCGACCATCGCGAGTCCGGTCTGACCCTCGAGCTTCCGCGCGGCGTCACGCTGCGCATCGACCGCGACTTCGAGACCGCCACGCTTCGCCGCGCGGTCGAGACCCTTCTGCCGCCGGCCTGACCCGATGCTCTCCCTCCCCGCATCGGTCCGCATCTTCGTGGCCATCGAGCCCTGCGACATGCGCAAGGGGTTCGACTCGCTCGCCGCAATCGTCCGGGAGCAGTTCCTCGACGACCCGCTCTTGGGGTGTTCCTTCCTGGACAGGTGTTCCTTCCCGGGTGTTCCTTCCCGGGTGTTCCTTCCTGGATGTTCCTTCCTGGACACGCACGTTCGCGGTGATTCCTCCGCAATCCCGGGTGTTC
>CAYXKH010000151.1:6939-8030 GCA_964465255.1 uncultured Isosphaeraceae bacterium | reverse complement strand
GGAGCAGGGAGCAGGGAGCCGGGGGTAGGGCAGTGGGTTGCACGATTGGGTGCGTCCGCTCCATCCGACGAGTATGGCGTTGCAACCCCGCGCACGCGCAATCCGCGCAACCCACTGCTGCTCCCTGCCCCCTGCTCCCCTTCCCTCCACTATTCTCCAACTCCGCACCCCACCTCCGAACCATGACCACTCCTACTTCTCTCGCCGTCATTGGCGCTGGCACCATGGGTTCCGGCATCACCCTCGTCGCCGCCGGCGCCGGACTGGCCGCCTACCAGGTCGACATCAGTCCCGAGCAGCTCGATCGAGCAAAGGGCTATCACCGAAAGACGCTCGAACGCAACGTCGAGAAGGCTCGGATGACTCGCGAGCAGGCCGATCAGGTGCTTGGGCGGATCACCTACTGCAAGTCCATGGATGACGCCGAGACCGCCCAGTTCGCGGTCGAAGCGGCGACCGAGAATGCCGAGGTCAAGAAGAAGCTCTTTGTCTCGATGAAGGAGACCTTCGGGGATCAGGTGATCCTCGCCACCAATACCTCGAGCATCTCGATCACCGACATAGCCCGAAGCGTCGGTGATGCAGCGCCGCGTGTGATTGGCATGCACTTCTTCAATCCGGTTCCGGTGATGAAGCTGGTCGAGGTGATCCGCGGGCTGGCCACGAGCGATGGAACGACGCAGACGACAATTGCGCTCGCGACCGCCCTCGGGAAGACGCCCATCCCCGCCAACGACCGGGCCGGATTCGTCAGCAATCGCGTGCTCATGCCGATGATCAACGAGGCCTTCCACGCCTGGATGGGCGGCGTCGCTGAACCGGCCAACATCGACGAGATCATGAAGCTCGGCTGCAACTTCCCCATGGGCCCGCTGCGCCTGGCCGACTTCATCGGGCTCGACGTCTGCCACGACATCATGATGGTGCTCTACCGCGAGCTCGGCGACCCCAAGTACTTCCCGTGTCCGCTCCTCCGCCAGCTCGTCCAGTCAGGTCGCCTCGGCGACAAGAGTGGGCGAGGGGTGTTTGAGTATGGGAAGTAGGGTCGGCGAAGCCGACAGGGTCGTCGGCTGCGCCGACTCATGAGGAGT
>CAYXKH010000151.1:0-6839 GCA_964465255.1 uncultured Isosphaeraceae bacterium | reverse complement strand
ATGAGGAGTCGGCGCAGCCGACGACGACCCCGTCGGCGAAGCCGACCTCGCCGACCACCCGTCCCTACCCTCCCGCGTCATGAGCACGATTCAGCCCACGTCGATCCACCCCTCCTCCGTTCCCGCTGCAAAGCCCGCGATCGATCCCGAGACCGTCACGATCTCGGGCTACGCCATCGCCGAGCGCTACGGACCCGACGAAGTGGCCACGACCGCACCCGGCGACGCCAAGAAGGTCGACGCGCGCATCGGAGAGGCCGGGCAGTTCCCATTCACCCGCGGCGTGCATCAGACGATGTATCGCGGTCGCCTCTGGACCATGCGGCAGTTCGCCGGCTTCGGGTCGGCCGACGACACCAACAAGCGCTTCAAGTACCTCCTCGGGAACGCCCAGGGAACCAACGCCAACACCGGTCTTTCGACGGCGTTCGACCTGCCGACTCTCATGGGTCGCGACAGCGACGATCCGCTCTCGGCCGGCGAGGTTGGTCGCTGCGGCGTCGCGGTCTGCACCATCGAGGACATGCATCGGCTGTACGCCGACATCCCCGTAGACCAGGTCACCGTCAGCCAGACCATCAACGGTCCCGCCGCGATCATCTGGGCGATGTATCTGGCCATGGCCAGGCAGCGGGGAATGGACTGGAACAAGCTCGGCGGAACCCTTCAGAACGACATCCTGAAGGAGTTTCACGCCCAGAACGAGTTCATCTATCCGCCCGAGGCGAGCGTGAAGCTCGTCGTCGACACCATCGAGTTCGCCACCCAGCAGTGCGCCAAGTGGAACAGCGTCTCGATCTCCGGATACCACATCCGCGAGGCCGGTTCGACGGCGACGCAGGAACTGGCCTTCACCCTCCGCGACGGCATGGAGTACGTCGAGTGGTGCCTGAAGCGAGGCCTCGACGTCGACACCTTTGCGCCGCGGCTCTCCTTCTTCTTCAACAGCCACAACGAGTTCTTCGAAGAGATCTGCAAGCTCCGCGCCGCCCGTCGCATCTGGGGCCACGCCATGCGTGATCGCTTCAAGTCCAGGAAGGAGCGCTCGTGGCTCATGCGGACCCACGTCCAGACC
Source organism: uncultured Isosphaeraceae bacterium (assembly GCA_964465255.1). GTDB lineage: Bacteria > Planctomycetota > Phycisphaerae > Phycisphaerales > SM1A02 > CAYXKH01. The sequence goes on along the minus strand of CAYXKH010000151.1, from coordinate 5,764 downwards.
GCAGGCTGCTCGCTCACCGAGCAGCAACCGCTCAACAACATCGTCCGCGTGGCCTATCAGGCGCTCGCCGGCGTGCTCGGCGGCTGCCAGTCGCTGCACACCGACTCGATGGACGAGACTCTCGGTCTTCCGACCGAGACCGCCGTGCGGGTCGCTCTCCGCACGCAGCAGATCCTGGCCCATGAGACCGGCGTGCACCGCACCGTCGATCCGCTTGGCGGATCGTGGTTCGTCGAGGCCCTCACCGATCAGATGGAAGCCGATGCCAACGCGATGATCCGCACCATCGATGACATGGGCGGCGTGGTTGAAGGCATCCACCAGGGCTATTTCCGCCGCGCAATTGCCGAGGCCAGCTACCGCTTCGGTCAGGAGATGGAGGCGGGCGACCGGATCATCGTGGGCGTGAACGCGTACACCGAAGGCAACGAGGAGCACGGGGTCGAGATCCTTCAGATTCCGCATCAGGTCGAGGTGGAGCAGTGCGCCCGGCTGGAGAAGTTCCGCCGCGAGCGCGACGCCGACGCCCAGAAGCGAGCCCTCGACGCCATCCGCGAGGCCGCCCGCGACGGCCACAACGTCATGCCGTCCCTGGTCGACGGGGCCCTCGCCAAGTGCACCCTCGGCGAGATGGTCCAGGCCCTCGCCGACGTCTACGGCCGCTACTCGGGCGGTCCGGAGTGGTGATTCCGGCCTCGGTCGATGGGCTGCAGACGGCCTGAAATCGACTCGGCACCACGGTCTTGACAGTTTCAAAGTGACGCTTTGAAACTGTCAAGACCGTCTCCCACTCTCCGCCATGGCGAACTGACCGTGATCGAGATCAAGTCGGGGGAGACGCCGATGAGCGACATGCTGAGTTCGGCGCAGCGGGTGGCGGAACGTCTGGCGGTGGTGCAGCCACGCGGGTCACCGGGCCGGGTGGTCGCGGTATACGGCGGCGCCGAGTCGCACCAGCGCAGCGACGGAAGCAGAGTCGTGCCGTGGGAAGGGTTGGCGTCGCTCGGGGCAGTATGAAGCCTGGTTCGAGCCCCGCACGACGTGCCTCGCTGCGTCCTCTCCCGACTCCCGATACGCTCTCGCCATGCGTTTTCAGGCTCCCCGTGGCACGCGGGATTTCTATCCCGAGGAACTGGCCGTCCGGCGGCACATCGAATCGGTGTGGCGGCAGGCGTCGATTGACTTCGGCTTCGAGGAGGTCGACGGTCCCACGTTCGAGCATCTCGATCTCTACACCGTCAAGAGCGGCGAGGGGATCGTCAACGAACTCTTCTCCTTCAAGCGGGCCGGCGGCGAAGACACCTACGCCCTGCGGCCGGAGTTCACGCCCACGCTCGCCCGACTGATTGCGGCCAAGGGGTCGGCGCTGCCGCCGCCGATCAAGTGGTTTGCGATCCCGAACTTCTTTCGGGCCGAGCGGCCGCAGCGCGGTCGACTGCGCGAGTTCTTCCAGTGGAACGTCGATCTGGTCGGACTCGAGGGCGCCGCTCTCGACGCCGAGGTCATCGCCACCGCCGTGACCGCACTTCGCCGCTTCGGACTCACACCACAGGACGTGCAGGTCCGGCTCAGCCACCGTCTCGCCGCGGCCGGAATCGTGCGACGCCTCGGCGTGCCCGAGGAGCGGGTGGCTGCCGCCTTCGAACTGCTCGACCGCCGCGACAAGCTCGAGCCGGCGGAGTTTGCCAAGCGGGCGACTGAACTCGGTCTCGACGACGCGGCCCGGGCGCGGTTCGACGCGATTGCCCGCACGACCATCCCTCTCGGCGGCGAACTGGCGGCGCCACTGGAAGCCCTCGGGATCGCTCTCGACGACGTGCCTTCGCTCTTTTCGCTGCGCGACGAACTCGCCGCCGTGGGACTCGCCGAGTGGTGTCGCATCGACCTCGGCATCGTCCGCGGGCTCGCGTACTACACCGGGACGGTCTTCGAGATCCACGAGGCCACCGGGGCCGAGCGGGCCGTCGCCGGCGGGGGGCGATACGACGGTCTCGTCGAACTCTTCGGCGGCCCCAGAATGCCCGCGATGGGCTTCGGCATGGGCGACGTCGTCCTGGGGTTACTTCTGAAGGAGCGCGGCCTGCTTCCCGGCGATGCCGCGACGCTTCTGCCGCGGCCCGATGTGTTCGTGATCTCGGCCGGTGGCGACGAGGCCGAGCGGGCCATGCGGCGCCTGACGGCCGAGCTTCGCGCCGCTGGTCTGCACGCTCGGCACACCTACAAGACCACCCGAAACGTCGGCAAGCTGCTGAGCGACGCCAATCGCAATCGCAGTCGGACGGCGCTGATCCTCGGCGACGAGCTGGCCGAAGGGCGAGCGATGCTGAAGGACCTGAAGAGCGGTGATCAGCAGCCGATTGCCATCTCGTCGATGATCGAAGAGCTTCGCCGACTCCTCGGCCGCTGAACACTTACTCTCGGAGCACTCATGTCCCGCGCTCGTCATCTGCGTCAGTCCTCAGCATTGGCTGCATTCGCATTCACGACCTCGCTCCTGCTCGCGGCATCGCCAGACGCGGCACCCTCGAGCCCGGAATCGCCCAGCACCGAATCGGGGAAGTCTCCGGTCGCGTCCGTGCCCCCGCAGTCGGGTTCGGAGAAGCGGCGCCAAAGCGGCGGAGGCCAAGGTGGTTCGGGGCTCATGCCGGCGCCGATTGGCCGAGCGGTCGCCGATCCGATGACCATGCACGCGCGTCCCCAGGGGTTCGACGGGAAGACCATCACGCTCTTCGACGGCTCGTCCTGGCAGCAATGGACCACCCGCGACGGCGCACCCAGCGGGTGGGTGATCCAGGACGACGGCTCGATCGAGGTGAAGGGCGGCGATGCGATGACCACTCGCACCTTCGGCGACCTTCAGCTTCACCTCGAGTTCCGCTGTCCCGAGATGAAGCAGGCGACCGGACAGGCGCGGGCCAACTCGGGCGTCTATCTGCACGGCCGCTACGAGATCCAGATCCTCGACAGCTATGGACAGGCACCGTCGCTCAACGGCTGCGGGGCGCTTTACATGCAGGCAGCGCCGGCAGTGAACGCGGGAGTGCCGGCCGACTTCTGGCAGACCTATGACATCGTCTTCCGGGCCCCGCGACTCGATGCCGCGGGTGCCGTCACCGAACGACCGCGAGTGACCGTGCTCCACAATGGGGTCGTGATCCACAACAACGTCGAGGTCGCCGGTCCCACCGGCGGGGCAATCGGTTCGGACATGCCCGTGACCGGACCGATCCTCCTTCAGGATCACGGTGACCTGGTCCGCTTCCGCAACATCTGGGTGCGGCCGCTCGGCTCGGCGGTGACGCCGGTCGAGGCCGGAGGCGCGGCCGCCCCGGCACCAGGCGGAGCGTGATGACCACGCTCATCGTCGTCGCCGTCGAGAAGGAAGCGGAGGCGATCGCTCGGTGTGGAGCCCGTGTGGTCGTGGCCGGCATCGGTCGGACCAACGCCGCGGCCGAGACCACCAGGGCGATTCTTCAGGATGGCCCCTTCGACTGCGTGATCAGCGCGGGAATCGCGGGCGCGCTTCCCGGGAGCGGGCTCGTGCATGGCGACCTCGTGCTCGCCAGCGAGTGCGTGTATGTCGAGGAGGGGCTGATGACGCCAGAGGGCTTCCGCGACATGCGCGGACTGGGCTTTCCACTCGGGGACTTCGAAGGCAATCGCGTGCCCGTCGACAGCGCCCGAGCCGCGTCGGCGGCGCGTGCGCTGGGAATCAGACTCGGACCAATTGCCACGGTTGCCACCTGCTCGGGAAGCGACGCGGCGGCGGCGGAGGTCGTTCGCCGGACCGGTGCAGTCGCCGAAGCGATGGAGGGGGCGGCGGTCGTTCACGCGGGGCGGCGGCTCAGGATTCCAGGACTCGAGCTGCGGGCCATCAGCAACACCACCGGCAATCGAACGTCGCAGCAGTGGAACATCGCCGCGGCATTGGATGCTCTTCGCGTGGGGGTGGATCGGGTGCTCGCGGCGCTCGACGAGGACGCTCGCCCACACGCCGACAAGGACGCCGCCAAGGACTTCGCCAAGGACGCCGCCAAGCACTCCTCGAGTCAGGCTCACGGAAAGTGACCGGAGGCGCGGTATCGTGACGACCGTGGCGGTGATCAGTCATCACTGTGTGGGCTGCGGAGGCGATCTGAGTCGGGTTCGGGCCCGGCTCGACGCCGCGCTCGGTCTGCCAATTGTGCAGTGTGGGTGCGGAAGAGCCGCGGTGCGCCACGGCTCGCGGCGACACACGGCCCGCGGGCGCAGCCTGCGATTCATTCGGTCGATTCTGCACCTTGCGTTCCGGGCCTTTGTCATCACCATCGCAACGCTCGCGATGGTGGGAGCCGCGACAGTGACTTCCGCGAACCTGGCACAGCGTGAGCTGGGACAGGGCGTCGTGGGGTCTGATTTCCTGATCACCCCGGGCGTGATCATCTGCCTCGCGACACTCAGTGGTCTTGCCTTCGGAGGTGTGCTGAGCCACCGCTCTCCGGCAATTGGGATCATCGCGATGATGACGCTCCCGGTCATCCTGCTCGTGTTCCCAGCGGTGATGGAACTCGCCGACGGCGGCGATCCGCGGGTCGCCCTCCGTGCTCTCCGAGGCGGGATGCTGGTCGCCGCGGTGATGCCTCTGGCGTGGATGATCGGGGCGGTGGGGGTTGTCGTTGCGATTTCGGTCGTTGCGCCGCAGGCGGAGCGATCCCGAAGGCATCGCTGGCGACGTCGTCTGGCCCGAATGCGAGCAGAGGCAATCCGATGACGCGTGCGGAGAAGGAGCGCTGGACCAACGAGGGGGGGCGAGCGGGATCGAAGGACGCGCCATCTGCGGGGACAGCCCATCGCCCGGACTCCGAGGCGGCCGGAGCCGACTCTCCCATCGTGGGCCAGATCACCGCCGATCGACTCTGCACGCACTGCGGATACAACCTGGTCGGTCAACCGATCGTGCGCGAGTCGAAGTACGGGCTGCTCGTGACGCGCTGCTCCGAGTGCGGAACCTACTCCGCGCCCACCGAGTATCCCTCGCTCGCCGCTGGTCTGGCACGTCTCACCATGCTCTTTGCGGCGGCGTGGCTTCTGCTCATCTCGGCGGCGGTCCTCCTGACCGGTCTCGCGCTCTTCGGATTGAGCCAGTTCGTGGCGTGGTCAATGCTCGAGCCGGCACGGCAGCTCGCCCAAGGGGAGTTCCAGGCGTCGATCCTCGCCGCCGGCGGGGATGCATCCAAACTCTGGCAGAGCACGGGAGCCGACGCCCAGCGCTGGTTGGACTCGGTGGGTGGGGAGCAGGGCTTTCTCGATGCTCACGGAGGCTGGCGACTCTTCGCCGACTGGTCCGTCTGGATCCAGTTTCTCCCGGCGGTGATCGGGGTCTTCCTGATCGGGGTGGTGTGGGCGGCGCTCACCATGGGAGTGCCGCGGCGACGACTTTGGATTGTGCCCATTCCACCGATCATCTTTGGAGCCGTGCTGGCGACTCTGAACATCATGTGGGGCAGCGTCAGATACGGGAACACCTGGTACACGATCGTGGTCGAGTTCCTGAATCGCCGCTATGAGCGACCGCTCACGACGATCGCGTTCATCACCTTTGCGGTCTTCCTGTTCGTCGGACTCCGGGTCGGTCGACCGATCGTCCGAATGGTGGTCTCGATCCTGCTCCCGCCGCGCCTGCGCAGCGGTCTGGCATTCCTTTGGACCAGCGACGGGCTCATGCCGCCGAAAATGTGACGCCCGGCACGCCAACGCAGAACGGGTCCCCGCCCCCATGCCCCCA
>CAYXKH010000150.1:0-8061 GCA_964465255.1 uncultured Isosphaeraceae bacterium | reverse complement strand
CAGTGCGATCAAACAGCAATGCGCCCGGCGACCGTCAGCTCGTACAGATAGAGGAAGATCGCGGTGCGCGGGAACTGATCGCCGATGGCGCCGACGCGCACGACGAAGTCCTCGAACGTCGGACGCATGTGCTCCGGAATTCGGCTGTACTGCGCGTAGATCTGGCAGAAGCACTGCCAGATCTCCGGAGTGATGGCGAACTGACGCCACTCCACGCGATGATCGCCACCGGAGTGTCCGGTGTCTTCAGCAATCGTGGAGAGCGAGAGCGCCGCGCACAGCGTTGCTGCTGCCGTGGCGGTGTACAGGAACGTTTTGGTCTTGCGCGCCATCGTGCGGAGTGCCCGTTGCGTCATGCTCATTCACCTCGAGTCAGGAGCCGTCACTCTCGCACGGGATCGCAACACAACTTCAACAAGGAACCAAAACGGAACGCACAATCTCCAGGAGGTCTCAATTCGCTGGGACGACTCAAGTTCGGCGTCCACTGATGAGACGCTGGCGACGATGTTCGGGTGACGGATGGATCAGTTCGGGGGCTGGAAGTCTGGGGAAACTGCGGGAACGACGCCGGCGGTGCCGATGAACCGACCATGCTGCGAACGACACGAGTCAAGGCCACGGGGAAGAGCTGCACGCGGGGTGGGCGCACGACGCGAATGCAGCGCATGGCAATCGTCCATGCCATCGCCATGAGCGCACTCGCCGCCGTGACCGGGGGATGCGCACGTCCCGAGCAGGCGCCGATCGCCGGTGGCGGCGGCGCAGGGGTCGCGAGCGCCCATGGCGACGCGCGGCACTCGAATGCGAGTTCCGAGTCCGAGCGGGCAATCGCTGCGGCGAGGCAACTCGTCGCCGTGATGGAGCTCGAGATCGCTGCGATTGCGGCGAGGGAGTTCACGATGCGGTCCGAGGTCGCTCGACTCGAGGGCGCCGCCGACGCGGTCGCCGATCGAACCGCGCGGCTGCAGGACGCAATTGAGAGTCGCCACCCTTCGAGTGCCGCGACCGTGCGGCGATTCACGGAGTTCGTGTCTTCCGGCGGAGGAATGACCGACGAGTCGCTGGCGCTCAGCCGCCGCACCCGGGAGCTGCAGCACGCGACCATTGCGCTGCGGGCGAAGTGGCAGGCGTTTCAAAGCCGCCGCGCCGCCGAGGTGCGTGGCGAGGTCGCCACGCTCCCGAGCGACCCCCCGAGCGACCCGCCGAGCGCCTTGGCGGAGCGATGAGGGGATGCCCTTCAGCCCCTTCAGCGCTTGCGAGAGGCGGGGGCGGCGACCGTGGCTCGCGGGCCGCGCGGCTGGGTGGCGCTCCGCGGGGAGCGATCGAGAACCTGGCGAATGGTCCGGGCGATTGCCGGGGCGTCGATGCCTGCCTCGGCAAGCTGCTCGCGGCGCTCGCCCTGGTAGATCCAGGAGTCCGGGAGCGCCATGCGGGTCACGAGCCGGGTGTCGAGACCATGCTCGGAGCAGGCTTCGAGCACGCATGCGCCGAAGCCGCCGCGGATCGAGTGATCCTCGACGGTGATCACCGGGATTCCACGCCCAAGGAGTGACTTCAGCAGCTCCACGTCGACCGGCTTGGCGAAGCGGGCGTCATAGACGTCGACCTTGTACTCACCGGGCCCGTCGCCGCTCTGGAGTTCGTCGAGGGCATTCATGGTCTCGATGGCCATGACGCCGAGGCCCAGCACGGCGATGTCCGGGGTCTCGTGGGTGACCAGCGCCCGGGCCTTGCCCAGGATGAACGGCGGGCACTCCACCGACGCGAATCGCGGGCTCACCCCGTCGCGGGGATAGCGCACTGCGGAGAGTCCCGCTTCGTGCCCGGCCATGAAGCGCAGCGCCTCGCGCAGCGACGGCTCATCCATCGCCGCGGTGATGCAGGCGTTGGGGAGCACCGCGAGGATCGAGATGTCGCAGAAGCCGTGGTGCACGGCGCCATCGCCGCCGACGAGACCGGCGCGGTCGAGGCAGAGGCGAACTGCCAGTCCCTGCAGCGAGACCTCCTGAAAGGCCTGGTCGAAGGCCCGCTGGAGGAAGGTCGAGTAGACCGCGAAGAAGGGCTTCCACCCGGTCTTGGCCAGTCCGGCCATCATGTCGAGGGCGTGGCTCTCGCAGATTCCCGTGTCCCACACGCGATCGGGGAACTTCGGGGCGACCTTGCTGATCCCCGTGCCGTCGGGCATCGCCGCGGTGCAGGCGACGATCTTCGGATCGACGGTCATCAGGTCGCCGAGCAGTTCGCCGAAGGCGCTGGTGAAGGAGCGGGCCGACTTCTTGAGCTCGACGCGGCAGCCTTCGTTCTCCATCTCGACGTTGAATGCCGCCGGCGAGTGGAAGGTGCAGGAATCGCCTTCGGCCGGCTGAAATCCCTTGCCCTTCACGGTCTTGACGTGAAGCACCATGGGGCGATCGAGGTGCTTGGCTTCGTTGAGGAAGTCGATCAGGGTGGGCAGATCGTGGCCGTCGATGGGACCGACGGTGATCAGTCCGAACTTCTCGAACCACGCATCCTCGGCGATCATCGCCTTGCTCATCTCGCCCAGCCGGTGATACATCTCGACGAGGGCCTCGCCGCCGGGGACGCGCTTGGAGAAGTTCTTCGCCGCCTTCTTGAACTCGGCGTAGCTCTGGCTGAGCCGCACGCGATCGAAGTACGCGGCCACCGCCCCCTGCGGCTTGGCAATCGACATGCCGTTGTCGTTGAGCACCACCAGGAACTGCCGCTTGAGCGTGCCGGCGTTGTTGAGTCCTTCCATGGCCACGCCGTTGACGATCGACGCGTCGCCGATCAGGGTGACGACTCGACGGCCATCGTGATTCTCCGCCGTCCAACCCTCGCCGTTGAGCGTGTCGCCGCGGGCCATGCCCACCGCGGTCGAGATGCCGGTGCCGGCGTGCCCGACGGAGAAGAGGTCGTAGGCGCTCTCTCGCGGCTCGGGGAATCCGGCCATGCCGTTGCGCTGCCGCAGGTTCTCGAGAAGCGGCAGTCGACCGGTCAGGAGCTTGTGCGGATAGCACTGGTGCCCGACGTCGAAGAGCAGCCGATCGTGCCCGAAGTCGAAGACGTAGTGAAGGGCGATGGTCAGTTCGACCACGCCGAGATTCGGGGCGAGGTGACCACCGCTGCGCGCCACCTGATTGCAGATGACGTGGCGGATCTCGGCCGCGAGGACGGGGAGCTCGGCGATTGGAATCGCTCGAAGATCGGCAGGGCCCTTGATGGTCGGAAGCAGACGAACTTCGCCACGGTCGAGCTGGGTAGTCAGCATTTCAGAGGGTCTCGTAGAGGCGCCGCGCAGGGCTTGGCCCGGACACGCGTTCGCGGGACGGTCGAGGGTAGGTTCACCGCGTCCGGACAGCCATGTAGCCGGCCAGTACTCGGAGCTTGGCAGAGGCGGCGGGGTCGAGGCCGACGAGGCTGTCGACGGCGATCTGATGCTGTTGGCGGACATGCTCGCGCGACGCGTCGACTCCGAGAACGCCCGGGAAGGTCAGCTTTCCCGCATCGATGTCCTTCCCCGTGGCTTTCCCGAGGTGTGCGGTCGACTGGGTCACGTCGAGCAGGTCGTCGACGATCTGGAACATGAGTCCGATCGATTCGCCGTAACGGGTCAGGGCGGCGAGCTGGTCCGGAGTCGCCCCGGCGGAAGCAGCCCCCATGCGACACGCGGCGGTCAGGAGGGCCCCGGTCTTGTTGGAGTGGATCTGGTTGAGCCGAGCCAGGGCGTCGCTGGCGGGGTCGAACCCTCCCAGCGTGTCGAGCACCTGACCGTTGATCATCGCGGTCGTCGCGGTCGCCAGTTCGCGCACCAGGGCATCCGGCTCCGACGCCGCGATCTGGAACGCCAGCGACATCAGCACGTCGCCCGCGAGGATCGCCATGGCTTCGCCGAACTTGGCGTGCACGGTGGGCTGCCCTCGTCGAAGGAGGTCGTTGTCGAGCGCGGGGAGGTCGTCGTGGACGAGGCTGAAGGCGTGGATCAGTTCGACCGAGGTCGCGGCCCGGCAAGCCTTCTCGTGGCGTCCGCCCACCGCCTCGCAGCAGAGGATCGAGAGGATCGGCCGCAAGCGCTTGCCGCCGACGAGCACGGCGTGCCGTGCCGCCGCCTCAAGATTGTGGGGAAGTTCGGCCTCGTCGAGGGCGTCGGCGAGCCAGCCGTCGGCGAGTTGCACCAGCGCGGTGAGCGTGTCTATATAGTCGGGAGCGGCAGTTTCCATCGCAGCGGCGAGTGTAGGAAGCGGCCTCGGGGGGCGGGGCATGCCGCTCGCCAGTCGCATCGGTACCATCGCTCCGATGCCGCCGACTTCCGTCGAACCACCCGCCGCGCTCGACCCCGTCGTGGTGACCAACGCCGCCGAGCTCTTCTGGTCGCTGATGGAGCGGGGCGGGCCGGTGATGTGGCCGATCCTGCTGCTGAGCATCATCAGCGTCGCTCTGGTGATCGAGCGAGCGTGGTTCTGGCATGGCAATCACGCAGGCGCCCGCGTCGCATGGCTGAGTCGCCTGGGGGCCGCGTTGCGCAAGGGCGACCGCAGCACCTGCGAGAAGCTCCTTCGTCGCAACCGGACGATCTACGGGCGAATCGCGGAGCGACTGCTCGACGAGGGCGCGACCGAATCGGTGGCCCTCGACGCGGTCGAGCAGGAGCGCCCGCGCATCGATCGCTTCATGAACATGCTCTCGACGATCGTCACCGCGGCGCCGATGCTCGGAATCCTCGGGACGGTCACCGGCATCATCAAGTCCTTCGATCTGATGGGTCAGCAGAGCGGCATGATCGACCCGCGGCTGGTCTCGGGAGGCATCGCCGAAGCCCTGCTGACGACCGCGGCGGGACTGGTCGTGGCCCTGCTCACGCTCTTTCCGTTCATGGCGTTTCGGGTGCAGTCCGAGCGAGCGCTGGGGCGCATCGAGTCGTTGATCGCGGCGGCGCGGGCCCAGAGTGCTGCCGCGCCGCCCGGCGAGCGGTGAGGCACGCGATGCGGTCTCGGCGACGCAGGAGTTCTCCAACAGTCTCCTACACGAACTTCGTCCGCCCCGGCATCGCCACCTCCGGAGTCGGCAGATCCCCGAAGGCGAGATTCGCCGGCGTGAGATCGAGGGTGCTGTTCATCGCCTGCTCCCAGGTGATGGTCTGGCCGGTGTATGCCGCGAGGCGACCCATGATCGCCGTCAAGGTGCTCTCCGCGACGCGGCGTCCTTCATTCACGTGGCGGCCTTCGGAGATGGCGCTGAACAGGGCCACATGCTCCTGTTCGTAGGGATTGGGGTTGTCGCCGCTGTAGCGCCAGGGCTTCGCACCCTCGATCCTGGCGTACCCAGGTCGGGTGACCAGGGTGCCGGTGGTGCCGACGATCACCTCTTCCACTCGCGGAGGACACCCGTCGATCTGGCGACACATGCTGTGCATGGAAACGCCACCCGGATACTCGTACTCGAGACCGAAGTGGTCATAGATGTGGCCGTACTCGGGGCCGGTGCGGACCTGACGACCGCCGACACCCATGACCTTCAGCGGCGTCGACTTCATGGCCCAGTTCATCACGTCGAGATTGTGGATGTGCTGCTCGACGATGTGATCGCCGGAGAGCCAGGTGAAGTAGAGCCAGTTGCGGCACTGCCACTCCATGTCGCTGTACTCGGGCCGTCGAGCGTGCACCCACAGACCGCCCTGATTCCAGTAGCAGCGGGCGGAGACGATCGGCCCGATCTCGCCGTCGTGCACCCGCTTGATCGCCTCGAGATAACACGCCTCGTGGCGGCGCTGCGTTCCCGACACGATGCAGAGCTTCTTCTCGTCGGCCTTGGCCGCGGCGGCGATGACTCGACGCACGCCGGCCGGATCGACGGCAACCGGCTTCTCCATGAAGACGTGCTTGCCGGCGTCGATGGCCGCTTCGACCTGCGCGGGGCGGAACCCGGGAGGCCCGGCGATGATCACCGCCTCGATGTCGCTGCGCTCGAGCAGTCGGCGATAGGCGTCGAACCCCGTGTAGCAATCCTCGTCCTTGACCAGGATCCGCGGCGAGAGTTCGCTCTCGCCGGCGAGGTGTCCACGACTCGTGGCGAGTCGATCGGGGACGAGATCAGCCATCGCCCGAAGCTGCACGAGCGGGCTCGCCCGCATCGCATCGGTGGCGGCGCCGGTTCCGCGCCCACCGCATCCGATCAGTCCGACCCGCAGCGACCCCGACCGCGCCGCGGTCACCGGACTCGGCGCCGCAAAGACACTCGGAAGCGAGAGCGATGCAGCAGCAATCGACGACGAAGCGATGAACTCGCGGCGGGAGTATGGCATTGGGGGAGAGTAACGGAAGCGAGTTTGAAAGAAAGGGCGCAGACCAGCCGCTGCGCGGCCTTGTCGGGAGCAGCAGCGGGTTGCACAAGTGGATGCGTGGGCGGTGTTCCTCTGCCGCGCGGGGAGATACGCAGCGCACGCCTGCACTCGTGCAACCCACGGCCATCTTTCCCTGCTCCCTGCTCCCCGCTCCCTGCTCCCTGCTCCCTGCTCCCTAACAGGCCGCGCAGCGGCCGGTCGGTCACGCGAACTTCGTCGTCCCCGGCACCGCCACTCCGGGGGCGGGGCGCTCGGTCCAGGTCCAGTCGCTCGGGAGCAGGTTCTCCTGCGAGTTCAGGGCCTGGTCCCAGGTGACCACCTGGCCGGTGTAGGCGGCCATGCGGCCCATGATGGCCATCAGGCAGCTCTCGGCCATGGCGACGCCGTCGTTGTATGGAGTGCCGGCGCGGATCGAGGCGAAGAGCTCGTCATGCTCGGTCTGATACATGTCGTTGCGCTGCGCCTGGGACTGCCATGCGTTCGGACCGGTGATGACGTGGGTGTCGTTCCAGCCGTTCACCGTCGCGGTGCCGAGCGTTCCCATCAGGTAGTCGCTGTTGTCCGAAGGCGAGTTCGGCCAGTGGCGGCACATGTGGAAGGCCCGTACGTTCTTGTCGTAGTCGTAGACGAGACCGAAGTGATCGAAGACGTTGCCGGTCTCGGGGAGGTTCGGGCGCGTGGCCCGACCGCCGATTGCGGTGACCTGCCTGGGAAGTCGTCCGTTCATCGCCCAGTGGATCTTGTCGATGGCGTGCACCGCCTGCTCGACGATGTGATCGCCGCTCATCCAGTGGAAGTAATGCCAGTTCCGCAACTGGAACTCGACATCGCTCCACTGCGGCTGACGGGGCTTGGGCTGGATCCACCCGGTGGCGTTGTAGTTGGTGTAGACGGCGACGATGTCGCCGATGGCGCCGGCGTGGATCTTCTCGTAGGTCTCCCGCTCGCGGGTGCTGTGCCGCCAGCAGAAGCCCGACATCAGCGCCAGATTGGCCTCCTTGGCCCGCTTGGCCGACTCGAGGGCGCTGCGGATCCCCGGACCATCGATGGCCACCGGCTTCTCGCAGAAGACGTGCTTGCCCGCGGCAATTGCATCGGCGAGCTGCTTCGGCCGGAAGACCGGAGGGGTGCAGAGGAGCACCACGTCGACGCCGCTGTCGAGCAGCGCCGCGTGACTGTCGAGACCGACGAAGCGTCGCTCCCTGGGCACCTCCGCGCGGCGCAGATAGCTGTCGGCGCCGGCACCGTGCTGGGCCTTCAACTCGTCGGTGAGATTCGTCAGGCAGGGTTCGATCCGCTCCGGGAAGGCATCGGCGACGGCCCAGAGCGAGGCATCAGGATCGGCCGAGATCGCCTGGATGGCAGCGCCTGTTCCGCGACCGCCGCAGCCGACGAGGCCGACTCGCAGCGACGACAACGACCGCCGCGGCTCGCGCGCCATCGCGGTGCGGGGCAGTGAGAGAGACGCAGCCGCCAACGACGTGGCAGCGAGGAATTCGCGGCGAGAGAGTGGCATGGACGGAGAGTAACGGAATGCGGAGTTCAGGTGGGCGAAGGATCGGGGAGCAGGGGGCTGGGAGCAGCAGGGGGTTGCACGACTGAATGCGGGCGCGGGGATGCGGGGCGTTGCGTGTCGGAACTCCGCGCCGACTCCGAGTCGTGGAACCCCCTGCTGCTCCCTGCTCCCTGCAAGGCCGCGGAGCGGATGGTCTTTACTC
>CAYXKH010000149.1:0-8100 GCA_964465255.1 uncultured Isosphaeraceae bacterium | reverse complement strand
CATGTCAGTCATGTCCGGCATGCCCGGCGGCGGAACGAAATCGGGATCGGTCTCCTCGACGGGGGTCGAGACCGGAGGCATCAGCGGCGCCGCCACGCTCGGGAGTCTGGCCACGAAGACCAGGAGCGTGCGGGTGGGAGGGAGTTCGCTGCGGAAGAGCGACTCGCCCAGCGTCGGCGGAAGTTGCGTGGAGGGGCCGACCCGTGGGGTGTCGGGTGTCGCCGGAGTCGCCGGCGCGAGGTCCTCGGGTCCCGAGGGAAGATCGCTGGGGCCGGCGCCGCGGCTGCTCTCGCGCCCCGCCTCTCGGGGGCCGGCGCTGTCGAAGAGGGTCGAGCAGGTCAGGATCCAGACCTCGCCTGCGGAGGCCTGCACTTCGAAGGAGCCGGCCGAGATCAGTTCGCCGCGCTCCGACTCGTCGAGTTCTCCCGGCAGCAGCGAGGTCCGCTGGATGGGCTCGAACTGCACTGCGAATTCGATCTGGAGCAGGGCCGCGTCCTCCATCGGAAGGGTCCACGAACGCAGCAGGCCACGCAGCGAGCCGTCGCGAAAGACCCGGGCTCGACCGTCGACGATCACGGCCGATGGGCCGCGCATGCCGCGGCGCGCGGTCTCGCGCCAGTCCGGAGCCTGACCATGCCAGACTCGAACGTCGGTGAGCGATCCACCCATGCGCTCGAGCAGAGCATCGAGTCGAGCCTCGGGCACGCGAGTCAGCAGCAGGCCGTTTCGGCGCAGTCGTGCGGTGGGCACCTCGGGACGGAAGGAGTCGCTGGGAAACGCCTCGTTCGAGTCCGAATCTTCGCCCACCCCCAGAAATCCGCCGGAGGGTTCATCGCCGAAGGAGCGCGGTTCGACCCAGGTGCTCTCGCCGAACTCTCGCAGGGCCGCGGCGATGACTCCGGGCTCGTCGCGCACCACCCACTTGCGAAGCTCGAGACCGTTCGACGCCGCGATCATCGTCCCGAGCGCGGAGCGGCTTCCGCCCGCGCCCGCTCGGCCATCGACACCCGGCCCGTCACCGGTCGCGGTTGCTCCGGTGCTGTCGCATCCGGCCAGCGCGACGGCCAGCGGCGCGCACCAGGCCCAACACCGACACCACCAACACCACCGACTCCACCAATTCATGGTGCTCGGCAGGGGATCTCGATTGATGCGGACAACGGACACTGGTGGATCGTACCGCAGCGGCCGCCATCGCAGACTGCGCCCCTTCACGCCGGGTCACGCCAGGTCGAAGCCGTTGATCCGATCGATCAGCGCTCGCAGCACCCCGTAATGGCGGCGAGTGTGATTGAAGTGAAGCCGCGGAAGCTCGCGGTGATCGCTCTCTTCGGGGAAGGCGCTGCTCTGCTCGATGCGCCCCTCGGCCACAAGTCCGTTGAACTCCTCATTGACAACGGCCAACTCCTCCTCCGTGAGCGGAGCTCGCAGCCGCATCACCAGTTGCGAGCGCACGAAGCGGTAGGAGTGGAAGCGCCGATAGAACCGAAGCACGTGCTCGACGGCATCGTCGATGCTCGTGGCCACGTGAAAGAGGCCCGGATCCTCCGGACTGATCCAGCCGTTGCCGAGGAGATGCTGATCCAGGTAGCGGCGCCAGTCGGTCCAGTAGTGACCGCCGGCGCCCTCGATCAGGATAACGGGAACGAGCTGGCTCTTGCCCGTCTGGATGAGAGTGAGGACCTCGAAGAGTTCGTCGTGGGTGCCGAAGCCGCCCGGGAAGACCGCCACCGCATCGGAGTGGCTCAGGAACATCAGCTTGCGGGTGAAGAAGTAGCGGAAGGTGATCAGCTTCGGATCACCCTCGATCACCGCGTTGGTGGTGGTCTCGAAGGGAAGTCGGATCGAGAGTCCGAAGCTGGAGGCCCGGGTCGGTCCCTCGTGGCCGGCCTTCATGATCCCGTCGCCGCCTCCGGTGATGGCCATCCATCCCTTGGAGGCGATGCTGGCGCTGAACTCGCGGGCAGCGACGTAGTCGCGGTGATCCGGTGGCGTGCGGGCCGAGCCGAAGATGCTCACCTTGCGCACGCCGCGCCAGCGGTTGAAGACGCGATACGCGTAGCGCATCTCCTTCAACGACGCGCTCATCAGCTTGAGCTGTCCGGAATCGGCGCCGTCGGGCAGCAGCTTGAGCGAAGTGCGGATCATCTCGCCGACGACCCGCGTCTCGAACTGATCGGGGTCGGCGCCGACCAGTGCGAGCAGTTCCGCAATCGGCCGGGAGAGCGGGTCGATGGCTGCGGTGGAGTCTGTCATGGGCTCTGGTTCGGCACGCCGGAGAGCGGCGGCAGCGGGGCGATGGCACTGGGGCTCGGTGGCGCGTTGGCTGCGCTCCGCCCGCGATGCCAGGGAAGCGCGGCGTCGATCAACGGTAGCGGAACCAGTCGGCCGGTGGGGCTGGTCAGGGGACCGGAGACTTCGATGGCAAAGAGGTTGTCGCTCACCGACCGAACCAGATCGCTCACGAGAAAGAGGGTTCCCCGGGTCGAGAATCGAGTTTCGAGCGTCATCGTCTCGAGGTTCAGCGATCCCGTCCCGAGGAGGCGCAGCGTGTCCCCCTGAAGCTCGAGGCGCTCGAAGGTCAGCACCTCGCCGCTGACGAAGAAGGCGATGTCGGCCCGGGCCAGGCTCGCGTTGAGCGGCAGCATGAGCTGGGTGAGCTGCAGGAGGCCGAGGGTGATGGGCATCTCCGCCATGCGCCCGTTGGTGATGCGGATGCTGCCGCGCCCGCGACGACCTCCTGGATCCCGGCGCGAGCCGCCGAGATCGATCCTCCCGTCGACCTGTCCGAGGTGGTCGGGCCCCAGACCCTGGTCGGAGGTCAGTGTCATCGAAGAGACGCTGACCCCTCCGATTTCGAGGCGAACGTTGTAATCGCCCTCCGCTGAGGTGGCCACGCGACCCGTCGCGAGGGCGACCCCGCCCCCCAGAGTGCCGCGGACGTGATCGATGATCAGCTCCTCACCCGACTCCGCGAGGTGCATGTGCGCCGTCGCCGGCTCGACCAGTCGATCGGCGATGCGGAAGCGATCGAGATCGGCGTCGAGAATGAATGTGGGGATCCCCTGGTCACCACCGCTGGCCTCGATGCGCAGCTCGCCGGAGAGGTCCTCGAAACGGAAGCCGGCGTCGAAGGAGGCCCCTTCGAGAGCGATCGCTCCGTCAAAGGCGCTGAACCACTCCGAGTCGGCGACGACGGTTTCCCGGGCGTCCGGATCGCCGGGACCGGGCTCGAGGGCCGTCGGTTCGTCGGCGCGGGTGTCCGTGCGCACGGTGCCCGTCACCCGCAGTGGCCCGTCGATGACCAGCCCGATGGCGTCGAGATTGCGCGACACCACCGCCGGAATCACCGCCCGCAGCGCCGGCGACAGCGACTGGCTGTCGATGTCGATGACGACGGCCCCGCGCGGCCGAAGCGATGACGCGGTCCCCGACTGGTTTCCTGGCTGGTCTCCCGGCCGGTTCCCCAACTGCCATGCCCCGTCGAATTCGAAGCGACCGCTCTCGTGGGTTCCACGAAGTCGGTCGATGCGGATCCGCTCCGGCGTGGCGAGAAGTCGACCGCCCTCGAATTGGAGTGGGACCACAACGCCGTTCGAATCGAAGTCGAGGCCCGCGGGAACGATCGACGCCGCGAACCCGACCGCCTCGCCGTCGCGGTAGGTGGCTTCGACTTCCGCCGAGAATTCGCCGCGGGGATTCGAGTCGCTGATGCGGTCGGCGATGGTGTCGAGGCCGATTCGACGCAAGGTGTTGGCCACCAGCGGCGATTCGAATCGTCCCGCTTCCCATCTGGCCTGCACGTTTCCGTCGGTTGCGCCCGGCAGTCCGAGGTCACACGAGGCATGGATCTCTCCCTGCGGCGCACCGTTCTGGGAGATGCCCACGACCAACCCCTCGACCTGCAGACGTGGGCCTGGCAAGCGAATCACGCCGGAGCGACAGTCGAAGTCGAGCGGTTGCCCTTCGACCGTGGCGCGGACTTGGTGCGGTCGGATGGCGATCTCGAGTTCGGCCGGATCGGGTCCGGCGACGTGGGCCCTGGCTTCGACATCGATGCGTCCGCTTGGCTGGTAGTGCTCCCAGATCGCGGCGACCGCGGTGCTTGCCGCGGGCGGAGCCATGTCGACCATCCAGGGCGCAAGGGTCAGGCTTTCGAGGGCGATGGCCGCGCTGGTCACCGTGGGATCGCTCAGCAGATCGATCGCCGCGCTGGCCCGAAGCCGGGCGCCCGCAGCGACGCCGGTCACCTCGGAGACCTCGACCAGGTCCGGAGTCACGCGGACGACTGCGGCGAGATTCTCGATGCCAAGCGCCTCCGGCCACTTCAAGCCCTCGTCGGCGAGGGCCTTTCCCATTCGTTCCGTGGGCCTCGCCCGACCACGCTCGAGGGCCACGACCACGTCGAACCGGGCTCGTTCGCCGGGCGCGGCGGTGATGTCGGCGACCGCCGAGAGCTTGCCCTCGAGGGCCGCGGCATCGAGCACCTCGGCGCTTTCGGCAAGAGTTCCGCCGGGCCAGGGGTGAGCGGGATCGATGCGGAGCCGGTGCTCTCGACCAGGGGGAATTGCAGCGAGAAGAAGCGGGTTGACGCTGTCGTCGGCGACCACGATCCGCAGATGGGGAAGCACCTCTCGGCGCCCGTCGACCATTGGGATCTCGACGGCGCCGGTCACTTTCCCGGCGCCACCGCCGGCGGTGACCAGGGTCGCGCCCGGAGCCACGATCTCGACCTTGTCCGCGGTGATTCGAACGCTGCCGCTGGTCACCCGGAAGGGATACGGAAACGGCGCGAAGACTCCGGTGGTCCCCGCCAGGTCGATGACTCCGGAGAGTTCGATCTGCGACGGCGCCGGCTCGCGATGCACGGCGACCTCGACGTCGATGGTGCCGCCGAGCCCGAACGTGCCGGCGTCGATCATCGACTCGAGCGCTTCGATCGACCACGCCCGGCGCGTCTGGCTCTCCTCGTCGAGCGATGGCGGCCCATCGAGAAGCGCCTGCCGTCTCTGGCGAAGGCGCTGGATCGCAGCTTCGTCAGGGAGCAATCCGGCGCTGCCCAGACTGGCCCAGGAGGTCTCCGACATCAGCGTGCGAACGGTCGCCTGCGCCGGACCCGGAAGCGCCGACGTGAGCGCCTCGTTGAGCGGAATGTCGCGACCCACGATGCGAAGATCGACCACGCCCTTGGGTCCAGGAGGGGCGATCCGCCCGGTCACCAGCACCTCGCCTCCGCTGGGACCACGTCCTCGCAGGTACTCGATCTCGACCTTGGACTCGTCGAAGCGGAAGAAGGCCTCGACCCCCTCGAGCGGATAGACAAAGCGCTTGTACCGCATGCTGGCGTCGGCCAGCATCGCCCGACCGCTGAACTGCACCGGCGAGGGCGTCAGGACGCCGTCGGCGTTGATGGTCGGTCGGGCTCGCTCGACATGGACGAGAGTGTCCAGGGTCCAGGTCGCCATGCCCAGCGCCTCGATCAGGTCTCCGACCACGAGAGGAAGCTCGATCGAACCGGGCTCGAGCGTCGCGGGCATGACGAACTTCTCGAGTTCGAGGTCGAGAGAGAAGGGCGCAATCTGCAGCGCTTCATCAAGCCAATTGGTTCGCTCCGACCACGAGAGCGGAGGCAGCTCGCGGATCTCGAAGCCGAGACGGAAGGGCACGCCCGCAAGTGAGAGGTCGTCGCTGCCCACCAGCTCGCCCACCAGCTTCTCGAGAACGAGCTGATTGCGATCGAAGCGCAGCGTTCCCGTCTGGACCCGCATCCGCGGACGGCCCGAGGTGTGTTCGAGCCGCGCCCCGCGGAGTCGCACCCAGCGGTCGCCCGGATCGATTGGCAGCGTCATGGCGGCGCCATCGATTGAGAGTTCGGCCAGCAGCGTGCCACCCTCTTCGCGGCGGAGCGAGGCCTGCTTGACTTCGCCTTCGATCTGGAGTCGATCCCACCACGCCTGACCGATCAGGGTGCAGAGCGAACGCAGACGGGCGTCGAGTCGGACGCGCCCGAGGGCGAAGTCGCACTCGAGGGTCCGCTCGTTGAATCGCCCGCCGAGATGCAGTCCGTGCGAGAGGCTCGACGAACTGGTCCCGACCTCGGTGAGATCGACTGCATACCAGCCGGGGTTGATCCGTTCCGGCAGCAGCTCTCCGGAGAGTCGCGTGGCCCCGCTGAGCTCCCAGATTCCGGAGGGCAGGAGCACGCCGACCTCGACGTCCGCCTCGACCACGGCGATCCGCGGCAAGGCACCGCTCGTGGTTCGTCCGGTGCGCCCCACGAAGGCGAGGAGGTTGAAGTCGCCCGGCGTCTCCGCCCGCTCCGCGATTCGAATGCGCGGCGACTCGACGATGAGATCGAGGATGACCGCTTCGAGTCTCCACAGCCCGGCGGGATCGAGCGTCGCCACGACGCGATCGACTTCGCCCACGCGCCCCGCCTCGCGACCCCAGCCGGGAGCATCCAGACTGAGGTCGTGGATCACGAACTTGCCCTGCCCCAGCGACTCGATCGAGTGGATCGAGATCGTGGTCTTGGACACCCGCGAAAGGTGCCAGGCCACGAGGCGTCCGAGGACCGTGGGAGTGGTGACGATGAACCAGCCCGCGACCGCGAGGATCGCCAGAACGAGCAGTCCACCGGCGAGGATCTTGACGATCCGGATGGAACGTCGACGCCCTCGCGACGCTGCGGATGACGATGGCTCGGGCGTCTTCTCCCCGCGGCTTCCGGGCGTTGCGGCCTCGGGCGTGGGCGTCGATCCGTCGCGCTCGCTCGAATCAGGCTGATCGTTCGAATCGGGCCGCATCAGTGGGCAGATGGTAAGGAGTTCGGCGAGGGGTTGATGCCGGGGCCGACCGGGGACACGGGGGGCGCGCAGCCGATTCACCTGGATGGAACCGAGTAGACTCGCGCCGTGACGACGCCGACCTTCGAATTCGTCTGGCTGCTGCCGAGCCTCGCCTCCGCCTCGGCTGCGCCGGTGGAACTGGTCCACAGCGGGCGCGGCGCCGGAGGAGATGGCACCGCGCCTGCGCCACAGGACGTCGAGCGGCTGGTGAATCTCTTCGTGATCGTGGCCGCGCTTCTCGGGGCGTTTCTGCTCGCGGTGATCCTCTTCACCTTCGTCAGGCGCCGTCGAGCGACGCCGCCGCGAATGCCCGGACGGGCGAATGGCGAGGAACTCGCCGACGCCTGGAGCGAGGCTGGACGGCGCGCCGAACCGCTCCCGGGATCGTCGTCACGGCAGACCCCGGAGGATGGCGACGAGGACCCCAGCGACGACTCGCACGGAAGCGACCGGCCGCACGGAGGCCGGGGGAGGCGCGGGTGACGAAGGTCGCCCGCCCCGTTGCCCTGGTCACCGGGGCGGCGCACCGCGTGGGCGCCGCGGTGGCTCTCGAACTGGCCGCCGCCGGCTTCGATCTGGTGCTGACCTGTCACACGCGAAGCGCCGAACTCGAAATCACGGCCCAGGCCGCGCGCGACGCAGCCGCGGCGTCGGGGGGCGCGTGCTCCGTCGAGCTTCACCGAGTGGACTTCGCCGACGTCGCCGCCGTCGGCGCCTTCGCCGCGGAGCTGGCAGGCCGCGATCGTTGCGATGCATTGATCCACAACGCCAGCGTGTACGAGCCCTCGCCCCTCGGGTCGATCACCGACGACGAACTGGTGCGGCAGTACCGGGTCAACGCGGTGGCGCCGCTGCTGCTCACCCAGGCCGCAGGAGAACTGCTGCGCCGCTCGACACTCGTCGGTGGTGGGGCAGTCGTGTGCTTCTCCGACATCCACGTCCTCGGCCGACCGCGGCTGCGCTTCGCCGCCTACTCGATGAGCAAGGCGGCGCTGACTCAGATGGTCGAAGGCCTGGCTCGTGAACTCGCCCCGCAGGTGCGGGTCAACGCCATTGCCCCGGGAGTGGTGGCCTGGCCCGACGACACGCCTGCCGCGGAGCGGGAGCGATACGAGTTGCGCATTCCGCTGCGTCGACCGGGGACCCCTGAGGACGCCGCGAAACTGGTCCGCTGGCTGGTGCTCGACGCGACCTACGTCACCGGCGAAATCATTCGCCTCGACGGGGGACGGTGGTTGGCGTGAGTGGGGGC
>CAYXKH010000148.1:0-8107 GCA_964465255.1 uncultured Isosphaeraceae bacterium | reverse complement strand
ACGCGCCCGAAGTTGATCGGGCCCTCATTCCTCATTCCTCAACCATTCCTCATCCGCGATCTGCATTCCCCGTGCGCGCCAGCGGGACGGTGGCGATCGATCATTCGGCAGCATCGAGCAGCCATTGATCGAGGCAGTTCCGTGCACGCACACGGAGGGAAGCGCCCGCCGCGGGTGCGATCAGCCCTTGAGCGCGGACATGAACGCGGCCTTGATGTCCTTGGTCTCCTGCATGGAGGTGACCGTCGAAAGCACCTTGCGGGTCTTGGCGTCCACGAGCAGGACGAAGCCGGTCTTGCCCGCGTGCTCCTTCCAGAGGTCGCCATAGCCCAAGGCCGCGAGCATGTACTCGGCCTGGCGCGAGTTCTTGTCGCTCTGATCGAGCTTGACCGTCAGGCAGGGCTGCCCCGCCGCGTCCTTCATGGCTTCGTCGAGCTTGGGCTGGAGGGCCTTGCACCCCGCGCACCAATCGGCGTAGAACTGCAGGGCGATGACCTTGGGGGCCTCGGCGGCGGCGTGCGTGCCGCTGGGCTTGCTGCCCGAGCCGTCGCGCTGCTTCGCGGGCGCGGGCGTGCCACTGGGTGCGGTGCCCGACTGGGCGAAGGCGATACCGGCGACGGCGAGTGTGAGAGCCGCGAGGACGGGGGCGGCGAAACGAGCGATTCGGGTCTTCATCGGGATGCTCCGGGCGGCGAGACGCGGGGGCGCGCTCACCGTAGTGCTGCCCGCCCACCGCATCGCACACTGCGGTATGGCTTCGGGCAAGGCGGGGTTGGGAAGGCGGCCGGTCTGCCGCCGTGTGCAGAAGGCAACAGGCGAGGCGTGCGGCGTATTCCGTACCGGCGGTGCGATGCGAGCGCCATCGTCATCGCCCGCGCGCAGATTGCTCACTCGCGGCCCGTGATGGCCTTGACCGCCGCGATCACCGCGTCGGGGTCGGCACGCTTCTTGTAATCCCAGTCGGCGAAGACCCAGCGGATCACGCCGGAGGTGTCGATGACGAACGTCGCGGGCGCGGGGAGTTCCCACGTGCCGCTCACGTTGGATTCGTCGACCTTCAGGCCGAACTTCCCGTACCTGGCTTTGGTGTCCTCATCGACGATGAAGTGGACCTTGAACGCTTTGGCGGCCTCGGAAGCGCCGTCGCTGTAGACGGCGTAGTCGTCTGCCTTGCCCCCGGTTGCCTCCTCGCGCGTCTTCGCGGCGAGGTCGGGCTTCTCTGGCGTCAGCGCGACGAACGTGCCCCCGGCGGCCTTGAGCGCGCTCATCTTGTCGTGCCAAGCCGACAGGGCTCGGGTGCAGAAGGGGCACCACCCGCCGCGGTAGAAGGTGAGGACGATGGGGCCGTCCTTGTACAGGTCGGCGAGGCGAGCAGGCTTGCCGTCCACGCCGGTGACGGTCACGTCGGGGGCTTTGTCGCCGATGGCGAGGCCTGGTGCAGCGACAGCATCCGAATCGAGCGCCTCCGGAACGGGCTTGGTGGCTTGGGACGTTGGTGCCCAGGCAGGCGTCGACGGCGCTGATGTGCCCGACGATTGGGAACTGCTCCCAATGGGCTTCGCCGATGGCGAGGTCGCGAGCCCGCTCTGTTCGGTGCACGCGGCGAGGGTCAAGAGCGCCACGCCGCTCGGCAAGAGCACGCGGCGGGCAGAAAGGACGCATCGAACGGTTGCCAGGTGAGGCATCTTTGCGAGTCTCCTTCGGGTTAGGACAGCGGAGAGGGAACAGGAACCCGAAGCACCTCATTCCCTGTAACCCTGCGCTTCGCACCATGAGAGAGCCGACGGCAGTTCGCGTTCATCACACTCGTGGGCCCCGAGTCATCGCGACGAACGGGGAGCACGAGGGGACTGCGAGCCCACCTCTCTCGTGACCGGCGTCTGCCCTACCGCATGTCACACCACCGGCCCCAGATGGGGCGCAAGCGCTCCACCTCGGCCTTCAGGATCAACTCCTTCTTCGTCCAGATGCCGAGCTTCAGGGCGTCGTGGGCCGGGCTCTGGTGGTCGCGGAGCATCGACACGTCGCGCAGGGCGGACTCGATCAGCAGAGCGGCGGCATCGGCGCTGGTGTGGAGGTTGCCGATGATCTCCATGAGGAGTGATTCGGCCCCCTCCGTCGGGGGCTGACCAGGCCGCGGAGTTCTCTGCTTCCAGCAGTCGTAGTCGGTGGGCAGGGCGACGAGGGCGTAAGCGATCTCAGCCTCGCGGGCAAGGCGAGCCTCGGGGAGGGCGGTCATGCCGACGACATCAGCCCCGAGCGCTCGGTGCATCCTGCTCTCGGCCCGTGTCGAGAACGCCGGGCCATCGATGCAGACGTATGTGCCGTCGGGATACACCTCGATGACCTTGTCACTGATCCGCGGTGCGGCGGCCTGGAGCCAGCCGCGCATCACCGGGCAGCACGGATCGGCGAACTCGACGTGCACGGCGGCATGGTCGAAGAACGTGCGGTTCTCGCCGCGCGATCCCGCGCCCGTCGTCCGGTCGATGAACTGGTCCACGAGCAAGACGCCACCAGGCCTGATTTCCTCGCGGAGCGAGCCCACCGCGCCGGTGGCGATGATGTGCGTCACACCCAGAGTACGGAGCGCGAAGATGTTGGCCCGGTACGGCACCATGTGCGGCGGGATGGTGTGGCCGTTCCCGTGACGTGTGAGGATCGCGAGCTGAACGTCGGTCCCCGGAAGTTGGCCGACGGCGATCGGCGCGCTCGGCGGGCCGAAGGGGGTCTCAACCTCAACCATCTCGGTTGACTCCAGGATCCCGCTGGCCGAGAGCCGGTCTTCCAATCCACTGCCGCCGATGATCGCGATCCGCATGATGGCTCCCGAAACGTTGGACGGGTCTGGCTGACCACAACGCACACGCCTCCCCGAGCACGGTACTCGCAGGGTGGCGGCTCGACGGCCTGCCCGTCGAGCAGGGAATAGCGAGGACCCCTTGCCCATTCCCCGAGTGCGAGCCCGCGCGTGCGGCCAGGCATGGGGGCCGCGCCCGACGGATGGACCGACGGCGTAGCCACCCCACCGACCGCGATTCGGAGCAGACGACGAATGACCAACGCTTCCCTCAACAGCAAGGCACGCAGCGCGGCACACGGCACCGAGGCCATCGAATCCGCCGTGCTCGGCCGTTACGCCGAAGCTTCACGCGTCGCCGAACAGGCCCTGTGCTGCCCGACGATCAACTACGACAAGGCCATGCTGGCGGTGCTGCCAAAGGAGATCATCGAGAAGGACTACGGCTGCGGCGACCCCAGCAGGTACGTGGGCGAGGGCGAGACCGTCGTCGATCTCGGCTCGGGCGGAGGCAAGGTCTGCTTCATGATCTCGAAGAAGGTCGGGCCGCGCGGCCAGATCGTCGGCGTGGACTTCAACGACCCGATGCTGGCGCTGGCCCGCAAGTATCAGGACGAGATGGCCGGCAGGATCGGCTGGGCGAACACGCGCTTCGTCAAGGCCCGCATCCAGGACATGGGGCTCGACCTCGACGCCCTGGCCGCGTGGCTGGCCGAGCACCCGGTCACGACGCTCGAAGCCGCCGACGCGCTCGAAGCCGAGAAGCGCCGCCTCCGCGCCGAGGCGCCAGCGGTGGCCAGCGAGTTTGCCGACGTTGTCGTCTCCAACTGCGTGCTCAACCTCGTGGGCACGGCGGAGAAGGGGCAACTCTTCGACGAGATCTTCCGCGTGCTCAAGAAGGGAGGGCGGGCCGTGATCTCCGACATCGTCTGCGATGAGACGCCGCCGGAGTCCATGCGCAGCGATCCGCACCTGTGGAGCGGCTGCATCTCGGGAGCGTTCCGCGAGGACGAGTTCCTCGAACGTTTCGAGAAGGCCGGGTTCTTCGGCGTCGAGATCCTGGAGCGGGCCGCCGAGCCGTGGCAGGTGATCGAAGGCATCGAGTTCCGCTCGATGACCGTGCGTGCGTACAAAGGCAAGCAGGGCCCATGCTTTGAGCACAACCAGGCAGTCATGTACAAGGGGCCGTGGAAGAAGGTGATCGACGATGACGGGCACACGCTGGTGCGCGGCGAACGGATGGCCGTGTGCGACAAGACATTCCAGATCATGACCAACGAGCGTGGGCCGTACGTCGGGCAGGTCGTGGGAATCGAACCCCGCACACCGATCACGGCGACCGAAGCCAGGCCGTTTGCGTGCCACAAGCAATCGCTCCGCGATCCGCGGCAGACCAAGGGGCTGGAGTACCGCGAGACGCGAGAGGCGTTGGGCGAGGTTGGGGGAGCGTGCTGCACCGATGGCTCGTGCTGTTGAACTGCGTCATCATCGACGCGAGTGCGCGTGCGCCGGCATGCCTTGCCGTCTTGCACCGGAAACTCCATGACGTTCGCTCTCATCATCGCAGTGCTCTGGCTGGCTTACAGCAACGGGGCCAACGACAACTTCAAAGGTGTCGCGACGCTCTACGGGAGCGGCGCGGCCACGTTCAATCGTGCCCGCCTGTGGGCGACCGCGACGACCATCGCCGGCAGCCTCGTCTCCATCGTGCTCGCGGCATCGCTGGCCACACAGTTCACCGGCAACGGGCTCGTGCCGGCGGAGGTCGCCAGCAGTTCGGCGCTCCTGGTCTCGGTTGGAGCGGCCGGGGCTGCGACGGTGCTGCTCGCCACGGTCCTGGGCATGCCCACCTCGACCACGCACGCCCTCACAGGCGCGCTGACGGGCATCGCGCTGGTGGTCAGCGGCGGGAGTGTCGCCGCGATCCCGTTCGCCAAGCTCTGGTCAAGCTTCTTCCTGCCACTCCTGGTCAGCCCGGTGCTGGCCATCGTGCTCGCGGCCGGGTCGTATCTCGTGCTCCGCAGGCTCAGGATCGCGATGGGCGTGACACGCCAGACCTGCGTGTGCATTGGGCCGGAGCGGACGCCCGTGCCTTTGCTCGCGTCGGTCGCGTTGTCGATCGATGGGCGCGCCGTTCCCAGCTCGCTTGCCGCGCATGGGTCATCGGCGGGCCGCTTGAGCGTGACGGTGGGTGAGGCGCCCGAGTGCGTGGAGCGTTACGCGGGCCGCGTCATCGGGGTCGACGCCCATACGGTGGTGGACACCGTGCACTACGCCAGCGCGGGCGCGGTCTGCTTCGCCCGCGCCGTCAACGACACGCCCAAGATCGCGGCCCTGCTCATGGTTGGGGGCGCAATCGGCGGCTGGAAACTTGCGATCGTCGCCGCGGCGATGGCCATCGGCGGCGTGATCCAGGCCCGCAAGGTCGCCGAGACCATGAGCAAAGGCATCACTTCGCTCAACCCGGGCCAAGGCCTCACAGGAAACCTCGTCACGGCCCTCCTGGTCATCGGCGCTTCCCGCATCGGCGTGCCCGTCTCAACCACCCACGTTTCGGTCGGGTCCATCTTCGGCATCGGCGTCGCGGGCGGCAAGCCGCAGTGGGCCACCGTCGGAAAGATCGGCACCACCTGGCTCACCACGCTCCCCTTGGGCGGCGTGCTCGGCGCGGGCCTCTACTACCTTCTCACGCACGCCCCCGCCCTCACCGCAGCGATCGCCCAGTAATCACGTCTGGAGTTCCTCTTGATGTTCGCTTCCGGCTCCCCCAACTCCGCCTCAAGCCCCCAACCGCACGCGGCGTCCTGCGGCTCCACGTCCGAGACGCGCCCCGGAGGCGGCCCGGTGGCTCTCACGCTCAATGGCACGCTCAATGGCACGCTCAATGGCACGCTCAAGCGGGAGCCCAACGCCTTCGACCGAGCCGTCAAGGCCGCGACAGGACATCCCCTGTGCGCTGCCGACATCCGCACGTTCCAGGTGAACATCGGCCTGCGGTGCAACCTCGCCTGCCATCATTGCCATGTCGAGAGCGGCCCCAAGCGGACCGAGGAGATGAACTGGGAGACGATGGCGATGGTGCTGGAGGCTGCCCGGTTCGCCGGCGCAGAGACCATTGACATCACCGGCGGCGCGCCCGAGATGAACCCCGACTTCCGCCGCTTGGTGGCCGCGGCGAAGGTCCAAGGCCACGAGACAATCGTCCGCACCAACCTGACAATCGCGCTGGAGAAGGGCTACGAAGACCTGCCGGAGTTCTTCGCCGCGCAGCGCGTTCATCTGGTCGCCTCGCTCCCGTGCTATCTCGAAGTCAACGTGGACAAGCAGCGCGGCACGCACGTCTATGTCGAAAGCGTCGAGGTCATCAAGCGGCTGAACGCCGTCGGCTACGGCATCGAACCCGGCCTGCCGCTGGACCTGGTCTACAACCCCGGCGGCCCGTCGCTCCCGCCGCCGCAGGGCGCGCTCGAGGCCGACTACCGCCGCGAGCTCGACCGCCAGTTGGGCTTGCGCTTCACGCGGCTCTACACGATCACGAACATGCCCATCGGCCGCTTTCAGCACGACCTCGACCGAAGTGGCCAAGGCGGGGCCTACAGGCAGAAGCTCATGGACGCCTTCAACCCCGCGACCATCGAGCCGCTCATGTGCCGCCACCAGGTCCACGTGAGCCACGACGGCACGCTGCACGACTGCGACTTCAACTACGCCCTCAAGATGGGCGTGAACGCGGACTCCGCTTACTCAACGCGGCACATCCGCGACCTGCTCGCGCCGGGCGCGCTGGCCGCGATGCGGACCCGCTTGATCGCCACCGGCGAGCACTGCTTCGGCTGCACGGCCGGGTGCGGATCGTCGTGCGGTGGGGCGCTGGCCGGAGCAACACCATGAACCCCAACAGCGCCAACGGTCGTCTTCCACATACCCAGCGACCGGTCCGCGTGCTGGTCATCGCAGGTTCGAATCGTCGGCAGTACAACTGTCCCGGCGTCGATTCCAAGGCGCGGGCCCTGATGCTGCGCATGGCGGATCGGCTCCCTCAGGAGTGGGAGATCGACGTCGAGGACCTCGGGAATGTGTATGCGCGTGCGCAGATACAGAGCTGCAACGCGTGTGTTTCCACCAGCATGGCGCTCTGCTGCTGGCCCTGCAACTGCTACGAGAAGGGCAACCAGAAGGAGCCCGATCTCCTCTGGGACCTGGACCTGTACGCTCGGCTGGATCTGGCCGACGCATGGGCGATCATCGGCCCGGTCAACTGGTATGCGCCGACGAGCAACCTCAAGCTCCTGTTTGATCGTCTCGTGTGCATGAACGGCGGGAACCCGCGCGAGGAGCTTATTGACCACAAGGATCCGGAGAAGGCGATGGCGCTCGAGCACACTCCCGAGTGGGCCGAGCTCAGCGTGAACCACCTTGAAGGACGCTCCGCCGCGTTCTTCTGCTACGGCGATGGCGGCGGCGATGAGATGGATTCGGCTGGTCGTCCCAAAGTCCTGCGACATCCCGAGTACTTCGATCCAGACCACGAGCCGTTTCGCGAGATGCGAGACGCGTACGCCCCGCTGGTCTGGCAATGCCGCTACGGGGGAATCGAAGTGCCCGACCCGCTCTGGCACTACGAAGAGTCCGGCCTGGGCGTGAAGTACAGCGACAACCAGGCCGAGGACATGATCCGGGAGCCCGGCGTGATGAGCGCATTCGACAGCTGGGTGGATCGGTTTGCCGCGCACGTCCTCGCCAAAGGCACCGTCCCTCCGGGCAAGCATCGGGCCTTTGATCACGAGCAGCCGTCGCATCGCATCGCCGACCTCAAACTCAAGTGGCGTGAACTGCGGATGAGGGCCGGTTGGCCGCGAGAGGGCTCCTCGCCACAAGTGCAGCAAGAGCTCGGCCTCAACCGTGACGCGACCTGGACGCCGGGCAAGTCGGCGGCGGAGGGCCCGGCGGCGGCGCCGCGGGACACCCCGACCGAATGACGAGGACTCCGCGCCGCCCCGATCGTCAGGAATCCGACCGTTCCGGCCCGAGTTGCAGAACCATGAGAAATCCCGCAACCGACACCCCCGCCTTTCAATCCGCATCCGCGAAGGAGCGGATCCCGTCCGCATCTCCGTCAGATGGGAATCACCTCAAGGCTCCGCTCGGTCGGACGGTCCGTGCGCTCGCGGGGTTCAGCCCGGGCTGGTGCTCGCGCGCATGTACACCGACGAGGCCGTGGGGCTCAGGACGCACTCGCCCCGCGCGGCATTGATGAGCAGTTGAGCGATCGTGGAGGTGGGATCGTCCTTGACGATGTACCCCGCC
>CAYXKH010000147.1:0-8129 GCA_964465255.1 uncultured Isosphaeraceae bacterium | reverse complement strand
GAGCGTGCCAATCACCTTCGAGACAATCGCTGCTGGGGCTGCGTGTGGCAAGAGTTCGGACGCGAGAGTTCCGATGGCGAGGTCGAGAGTCTTGGTCTGTCCGTTGGCAAATGCGTGCGACACGTTGGTGCCACCGACCACCGCTCTCGCTTTCTCGTCCTCTGCGAGGCGCGGGCATGCGGCGAGCAGATCTTCGAGCACGAGCTCGCAGAGGCGCTTGGAGTGAGCGTCTGAACGAGGGTGGTACCGATAGCTCGTGCGACGATGCTTCTTGTCGTTTGCGACGTGGGCACTCATCCAGGCCACAAATCGCTGGGGGGCGTCCATTGAGGCAGACTATCGGATGCGCGTGTCCCGTACACGGGCCGGGGTTTGCGAGACGCCAGCCGCGACATCCCAAAGCGGCTCACCCCGCGGCCAGCTCGCGCCCGAGGCTCCGGTCGCGGAAGTGGGCCCGCCCGCGGGGGGGCGCAGCGCATCGCGCCGCACCCCCCCGCCCACGCCCCAAATCGTGCAACCCACTGCTGCTCCCTGCCCCCTCCGCGAGCGCAGCGAGCGGCCTAACTCACGTGCCGCGAAGCGGCACACCTCAGACACCCGTCGGCGCAGCCGACGCCGTCCTACTCCACGCACTCTCCCCACGCCGCGAGGAGGGTGCCGAGGTCGGCGCCGTTGATCAGGCCGTCGCCGTCGAAGTCGGCGATGCCGTCCTCGTTCCACATCGCGAGCAGGATGCCGAGGTCGGCGCCGTCGACCACACCGTCGCCGTTGAGATCGCCGATGCAGTCGGGGATGGTCACGCCGACCAGTTCGAGGGCCAGCTCATCGGCATCGAGGTTGTTCCAGGCCTCGGTGTCGTGCGTACCGGCCACGAAGTTGGTACGGCTGCGCGAAAGGCGCAGACCTTCGCTCGCATCCACGCCGGCGAAGGCCGGATCGATTCCGCCGGACCAGGCGCCACTCGACGTGCGGACGAACTTCTTCACGGTGGCGCCATCGACCGCGTAGAGGGCGCCGGAGTCGTCGAACTCGAGGCTGTTCAACTGGGTGAAGCCGGCAATCGACTCGACCAGCGTGAGGTTTCCGCCGACGCCCGAGGGGCGCTTCAGTCCGAACGCGGTCGTCCCACCCTTGGCCGCCACCCAGATCCGTCGGTCGACCGGATTGACCGCCATGTGCGGGGCGGCGCCGAGCAGAAGCCCCGTCGGAACAGCGAGCGACGCCGCGGTCCCGAGCGTGCGCGGATAGTCCATCACCGTGCCGCCGAAGCCGCTCGTCGCCTGACGAAGCACCAGCACGCGCTCGCCGTCGTCGTCGCAGACCAGGTCGCTCGCGGGCGATGGGAGCGTCACCACGCCCATCGGATGGCCCTCGAGGTTGAAGCGCCGAAGGACCGGGGACGCCGTCGAGAGGGCGTAGATGTCACTGAGTCGTCCGAGCGCGATCTGATGAGCATTGACTGCGCCGAGCACGGTGTTCGTGGCGTCGAAGGGATCGATGTGCACGAGCTGCGGCGGGGCCACTTCGCTGCCGCCGGTCAGGACGTACCACCCGAGGGCGTGCTCGTCGAGAACGAGATCGCGGATCTCCCACGGGATGCCCGGATACACCGTGCCGGCGGGCAACACCCCGCCACCCGACCCGAAGCCGACGGTCAGTGGAAGATTGCTGATGAAGTTGTAGTCCTTCCAGAAGACTCCCGACTTCGGGCGCACGGCGATGTAGCTGTCGAGCAGTCGCTTCTTGCCGTCGTCGTGCGGCTCGTTGATCGCCGCGAGGGTCTTCTCCGTCCAGTTCAGGAGCACATCCACGTCCTTGGTGACGTTGATGGTCACATTGGTGATGGTGTACTCCTTGCTCGCGTACGGGGACTGGACCAGCAGATCGCCCTCGTCCTGGGCCGGATCGCGCACCCGCATCCACCGCGTCGAGGCCTGCGAGAAGATCTCGTTCATGCTCACGACGTGACCACCGCCGCGCTTCCAGATTCCCAGACCGGTGCTCGGATCGACCCCGACCTGGCTGTACCGCCCGTAGGCGACGTTGACGATGTTCCCCTGCGTGGCGAGCTGGGCGAAGGTTGCGAAGCTCGCGGCCGGGGCGTTGTCGTCAAGGAAGCGGGCGGTCCAGATGAGATCATCCTCGGCGCTGTTGAGCCATCCGAAATCGATGATCGAGTTGTAGACGTCATCGTTCGACCCTCCGCAGGGCAGGCTCGAGCAGTCGCCGTTCTTGAAGCCGCCGTCGCAGTCGGGGTCGTTGAGGTCGGGACCGCCCGGACTGATCGACGCATCGCTCGCCAGCACGATCAGCCGCACGGTGATCTCGCCATACTCGGCGTCGCTCAGGGTGTAGAAGCCGGGCCCCGGTTCGACCGCCGCGTACCCGTGATTGCCCACGTAGCCGAGGAGATTCATCATCGAGGTCGGGGCGCAGAAGCAGTTGCCATCGCCGGCGACTTCGTCGCGGCGCTGGTCGTAGTCGGGAACACCGACGCGGCGATGATGGAAGATCACGTTGCTGACGTAGTCGTTGATGGCCACATCGGCGAGCAGTTCGGAATCCAGCGGCGCAACCAGGGTGGCGGCGAGCGCCGTCAGTGGGATCAGTCCGAACGAGAGACGCCGTGACGGAGACGAATTGACGAGGAACATGCGGAACCTCCAGTGGGAAGGGAGGCAGCGCCGCGACATCCCGGAGCCCGGCTTCTCCCATCGAGGGCCGGACGAGACGGGTGGCACTGCCCAATCCAAGGCGGTACGACGCGGTCACACGACCGCGCACCAACCGACGTGAACCATGGGAAGGCGCAGCGTGCGCCTGTGGCGCCTGTGAAAATGGGTGGAATGTCAGCGAATTGCGGAGCCACCGCCTTCCGGCCGCTGCGCCGGCAGCCTACTTCAGCCAGCGGATCGCCAGGATCCCCAGGACGAAGAGCAGACCCAGCACCATGCACGCAAGGTTGAAGTACTTCTCGATCACCCGCTTGATCGGCGGACCGAAGTACCGCATCAGTGCCGCGACGAGGAAGAAGCGACCCGAGCGACCGATTGCCGAGCCGATCACCAGGGTCAGGATCGAGATCTCGCACACGCCCGCCGCGACGGTGAAGACCTTGTAGGGAATCGGTGTGAAGGCCGCGAGGAAGATGGCCCCGAAGGCGTTGTCGCTGTAGAGCCCGACGACCTTGGCGAAGGTCTCCTCACTGAAGATGAAGCGGAAGAAGAAGTCGTCGACGGCATGCCAGAGGAGCCAGCCGATGCCGTATCCGGCGATGCCTCCGAGGACCGATGCCACCGAACTGACCGCCGCGTACCACCACGCCCGCTTCGGCTTCTCGAGAGTCAGGGCGATCTGAAGAACGTCGGGGGGAATCGGAAAGAAGCTCGATTCGGCGAAGCTCACCAGGAAGAGCGCCGTCGTGGCGTGACGGCGATGGGCCAGCCCCAGCGTCCAGTCGTAGAGCCGCCGATGGATGGCCCAGCGGGGAACCGGTGGCGCCTGCGTCGACATCGCGGGTGAACCCGAGTGTGCAACGGATGGTGACGCGACTGATTGAGCGGCGGGAGGGGGCGACTCGAGACCTGTCATGGCGGCGATGGTACGAGCCGCGGCGCGCTCACCTGCCCACGCCAGCCGAACCTCGGAAGGTGGACTGGTCGCGCTGATCGCGAGCCGCGGTGAAGGCGCTCCACTGGGCCTGGGCCTCGATTGTCTTGTCTCGCAGCAGCCGCGCTCGACGCGGTGCGGTGGCGTGGAAGTCCGAGTCGTGCCCGCCGACGCGATCGCGCGTGGCCCGCTCCAGATCCTCCTCGACCGCGTCCGCTTCGGCGGCCAGTCGAGCGGCGACGCCCCGCAGGCGATCGATCTCCTCCGTGCTGAAGGTCTCGCTGGGGCGCACGGTCCCGAGTTCGAAGTCGAACCAGTACGCCACATACTTCGCCCCGGCGACCGCCTCGGAGACGGCGATCTCGGCCCCGATGTCACCCGAGGGCCCCGGACTCGGCGACGCGCACGCCCCCAGAACGAGCACTGCGGCCGAGAGGCAGAGAGACGGAAGATGCATGAGGCGAGGGTAGCGGGGGGGGGAGCAGGAGGGATCGCAGAGGGCCGAACGATTTCGATCGTGCGCTGCGCGCCGGCGCCACGCCTCGGATCCCTGCCCTGGCATCCAGTCGTGCAACCCCCTGCGATCCCACCTGCCCCCTGCTCCCTGCCCGCCATTCGCCGACCCCAAAGAAACTCTTGGACGGACTTGACTAACTATTCACCATCACGCATAATCATCCACTTGTCAGCAGTCGCCATTCAACGCAATCAGCGGCAGCGGCTCATCCGCGAGCTGCTTCGAGCCGAGCGGATCCACAGCCAGGACGAGCTGCGCACTCGTCTGCGCAGCGAAGGGGTCCGCGCCGAGCAGGCCACGCTGAGTCGCGACTTGCACGCCCTCGGCGTCGTCAAGGGGCCGGACGGATACGTCATGCCCGAGATTCCCATCTCGACGACTCCGGCGCGACATGAGTTGATCCAGCTCGCCCAGCAGTATCTGGTGAGCGCCGACGCGGCCGGCCAGCTCGTCGTGCTTCGCACCGGGCCAGGACGGGCTCAGCCGCTCGGGCTGGCCATCGACAACGCCCGCATCACCAACGTGCTCGGCACGATCGCCGGTGATGACACCATCTTCATCGCCATGCGTGATCACAGTTCGGCCTCGCGCCTGGCCTCGCTGCTCTCGACCGCAGGACAGGGCGTGACCATCTCCGAGAGCGCCTTCTCGCTCTCTTCGCACTTTTCGAATGGAAGCCGCAAGTGACCACAGCAGTCGGGTCCATCGCGACACCATCCTCCGTTTCGAGCCCTCTCGCGGGGTCCGCTTCGGCGACCCGCACGGTGCGCTGCGCAATCGTCGGCGCGGCCGGATACAGCGGCGTGGAGCTGGTTCGTCTGGTCCTGGGCCACAGTCGGGCCGAGATCGCCGGACTCTTCGGTTCGTCGCGTCGCGGCGAGGGCGAGCGAGTCGCCTTCGCCAGCGTCCACCCGCGCTTCGCCAAGCGCGTCGATGCGGAGATCGCCCCGACCACGCCCGAAGGAATCCTCGCCTGCCAGCCCGATGTGATCTTCCTGGCGACACCGAACGAAGTGAGCCACGATCTGGCTCCGCCACTCGTCGAGGCAATCGTCGACGCGGCCCGCAGGTCGCAGCGCGGCCCGGCGGTGGTGATCGATCTGGCGGGAGCGTTCCGCCTGCGCGATCCGCTTGCCTATCCGAAGCACTACGGCTTCACCCACTCGCGCCCCGACCTTCTCCAGAGCGCCGTCTACGGCCTTGCCGAGCACGCCCGCGAGGCACTTCGCACCGCCACGCTGATTGCCAACCCCGGCTGCTACCCGACTGCCGCGATCCTTGCCCTGCGCCCGCTGGTTGCCGCAGGAGCGATCGCCTCCTCGCCGCGCCCGATCATCGATGCCATCTCCGGCGTCAGCGGCGCGGGTCGCACCGCCGATCTCCGCAGTCACTTCTGCGAAGTCAGCGTGCAGCCCTACGGCGTTCTCACCCATCGGCACACGCCGGAGATCGATCTGTACACCGGCGCCGCGACGGTCTTCACGCCGCACCTCGGTCCCTACGACCGCGGCATTCTCGCGACCATCCACGCGACGCTCGCCCCCGGATTCGACGCGGCCCGAGTCGGCGAGGTGCTCGCCAGCGCCTATGCGAAGGAGCCCTTCGTGCGCCTGCTTCCGGCGGGGCGATGGCCCTCGGTGGCCGCGGTGCGCGGGACCAACTGCTGCGATCTGGCCTTTGCAGTCGATTGCAGCGACGGACATCTGGTGATGGCCAGCGCCATCGACAATCTCGTCAAGGGTGCTGCCGGACAGGCCGTGCAGTGCATGAACATCCGACTTGGCGCGGAGCTTGGAATCGAGGAGACCGACGGGCTCCTCGGGGAGGCTGCGTGATCAACTGTCGCTCCATCTCCGAAGTGCTTGGCGTCGGAGGGCACGTGCCCTCGACCGACGACTCGCCCAATTGCGCCCCCGACACCCGCAATGACACCCGCAATGACACCGGCGGTGCCGCCTCGGATGTCGGGCCGCTCGTGGTCAAGCTCGGCGGCGCCGCGGTCGACGACCCGGCGCAGTGCCCGTGGCTCTGGGAGGCCCTGCGCGAACTGCACGAGGCTCATCCCGGCGGGCTCGTTCTGGTGCACGGCGGGGCGGTGGCCGTCGATCGTCAGCTCGCCTCGATGGGGCTCACCTCCGAGCGACGTGAAGGCATCCGCCTCACGCCGGCGGAGCACATCGGAGCAATCGTCGGGGTGCTGGCCGGTTCGCTCAACACCGCCCTGGTCGGATGGCTGCGTCGTTCGGGGGCGCCTGCGGTCGGGCTCACCCTGGGCGACGGTGGTCTGTGCCGCGTCATCAAGTCGACGCGATTCGCGTTCGATCCTGGTTTCGTCGGCGAGATCATCGGAGGAAGTCCGCGCGTGGTTGACGCGCTTCTTGCGGCCGATCTGCTTCCCGTGCTGAGTTCGATTGGTATCGACGACCTGGGCCAGGCCCTCAACATCAACGCCGACGAAGCGGCCGCGGGTGTGGCCGCAATCGTCGGGGCCTCGGGGCTGCTCCTCCTCACCGACACGCCTGGTGTCTTCGGGCGCGACGGAACGGTGATCGAGTCGCTCGACGCCGAGACGATCGAGACGCTCATCGCCGAAGGCGTCATCGCCGGCGGCATGATCCCCAAGGTGCGCGGTGCCCTCGAAGCGGCGCGTTCGGCCGGAGTGCCGGTCACGATCGCCTCCTGGAGGAGCTCCGACGACATCCAGCGACTTGCCCAGGGCCGCCGCGCCGGCACCCGTGTGCTTCCGGGTCGACGTGCCAATCGTCTTGAGGAGCCGGAGCTTCCGGCGCTGCGTTCTTCGATTCCTGCGCGGGCCTCCGTCCACTGAGGCGCTGCACGCGCCGCCTCGTCACACCCCGGTCCACATTTCGCTCCTCACTCGCACCGGGCTCTTCGTTCCCGGGAACACTCCACGATGACGATTCCGTCTCTCCACACCCTGACCATTGCAAGCAAGGATCTCTGCTCGCTCAGCGATCTCTCCTCGGAAGAGTTTGCCGGGGTGCTCGCCCTTGCCTGCGAGCTCAAGTCCTCGCCCGACCCGTTCCGGCAGGTCCTCTCCGGTCGCAGCGTGGCGCTTCTCTTCGAGAAGGACTCGCTGCGCACCCGGTGCAGCTTCGAGGTCGGCATTCAGCGCCTCGGCGGACATTCCGTCTACATGGACCATGCCAAGCAGCGGATCGGCGAGCGCGAGAGCGTGGCCGACTACGCGGGCACGCTGGAGCGCTACTTCGACGCCATCGTGGCCCGGGTCTACGACCACGCCACCGTCGCCGGCCTCGCCTCCGCGGCGCGGGTGCCGGTCGTGAATGCCCTCTGCAATCTCGATCACCCCTGTCAGGCTCTCGCCGACTTTCAGACTCTGGTCGAATCACTCGCGCCGCGGTTTGCCCGCGATGCGAACTCGCGCGGCATCAGCGAGGCCGACGTCCTCCGCCGCATCAAGCTCGCCTACGTGGGCGAGCCCAACAACGTCTCCAATTCGCTCCTGCACGCCGCAGCCCTGTGCGGCGCGACGCTGACCCTCGTCGCGCCGCCAGGCTGCGGAACTTCACCGGCGATTCTTGAAGGCGCCCTGGGCCTGGCCGAGCGAACTGGAGCAACGCTGCGCGAGACCAACGACCCCGCGGCCGTTCGCGGCCATCACGCCATCTACACCGACACCTGGTTCTCGATGGGCTCGACCCCGAAGGACGACGCCGAACGGCAGGCCCGGCTGCGACTGTTCCGTCCCTATCAGGTCAACGCCGACCTCATGGCCCTCGCCGGAGCCAACGCCCTCTTCATGCACTGTCTCCCCGCCGGGCGCGGCATCGAAGTCACCGACGAGGTGATGGACTCGCCGAACTCCGTGGTCTTCGACCAGGCCGAAAACCGACTCCACGCCCAGAACGCCCTCCTCGTCGGACTCCTCGCCAGTCGCAGTTCCGCGGGCCCCTCTTCGCGATAAGTTCCGCACCCCCGCGCACGCATCAGCGCTGTCAACCCGCTGCTGCCCCCTGCC
>CAYXKH010000146.1:0-8140 GCA_964465255.1 uncultured Isosphaeraceae bacterium | reverse complement strand
TCGTCGCGGCCGCGACGATCGTGACCCGCATCCGCGCCGGCGAGTTCTGGCCACCCACCTCGACGCCACTGCCCTTCGACGATTGGGAGGCGATCTGCCAGGTGCGTTCGCTGGGCATCGAGCGCGGCGAGGTTGAAGACGCGG
Source organism: uncultured Isosphaeraceae bacterium (assembly GCA_964465255.1). GTDB lineage: Bacteria > Planctomycetota > Phycisphaerae > Phycisphaerales > SM1A02 > CAYXKH01. The sequence goes on along the minus strand of CAYXKH010000146.1, from coordinate 7,996 downwards.
GGCCGGGCATGCCGCAGGCCCAGCTCTCGGGCGACGCCGAGCTCGTTGAAGGAGGTGCCGCGTGACCGTGCCTCCGGCCTTTCAGCATCAGGTGATTCTCGCGTCTGCCGGCAGCGGCAAGACCTGGCAACTGGCCACCCGCTTCCTCGGGCTCTGTGCGGCGGGAGTGGCGCCCGGGACCATTCTCGCATCGACCTTCACCCGCGCCGCGGCGGGCGAGATCCGCACTCGGATCCTGAGCCGCGCCGTCGCGGCAGTCGAATCGGAGGCCGAGCGGGCCGCGATTTCGAAAGCAGCAGGCCGGCCGATCGATCGCGAGGCGGCGCTCGATCTGCTCGAGCGCCTGGGGCGGGCGGCGCACACGCTCCAGATCAGGACTCTCGACAGCGTGCTCTCGGGAATCGCCGCGGCGTTTGCCCTCGAGCTCGGGATTCCTCCCGGAACGACAATTGCCGATGAAGCCGTCGATCAAGCGATGCGGCGAGAGGCCACCCGGCGCCTGCTGGGCCGTGGCCATGCCGAGCGCACGGTCTCCTTGCTCCGGCAGTTCACCGCGGGCCAGCACGAGTCGAGCATCGGTCGGGCCATCGACGACGCGGTGACTCGGCTTCACGACCTCTGGTGCGAAGCCTCCGACGAGGCGTGGGATTCGATCGAGCCGCCTCGAGGGACCCTTCCGGAGAACGAGGTCGCGGCGCTCGTCGCGGCAATCGAGCGGATGACGCCGTCGCTGAGACTCCCCTCGCACCGCAAGGCGGCGAGCGAGGTCATGGCCAAGTTCACTCTCGGTGACACGGCCGGGGTGCTGGCGTCGAAACTCGTCTCCTGCGCGGACCGTGATGGGAAGTACCGCGGGGCGGTGGTCGAGGACGCCCTCCTCATGCTGCTCGTTGAACTCAAGGAGCACGTGATCGCCGTCGAACGGGCGGGAATCATCGAACAGACTCTGGCCACGCGCGATCTGATTGCCCTTTGGAGCGAGGAGTACGAGGCGGTCAAGCGCGAACGGCGGCTGATGACCTTCGCCGATCTGCCGCGGCGACTCTCGGCGGCGGAAGGCCTTGGGTCGCTGGTCGAGATCGGCTATCGACTCGACGCCACGCTGCATCACATGCTCCTCGACGAGATGCAGGACACCAGCATCGCCCAGTGGGCGGCGCTGCGGCCCTTCGCGGAGGAGCTCTACGCCCAGGAGCCCGGCGAGCGCAGCTTCTTCTGCGTCGGCGATCTGAAGCAGTCGATCTACGGATGGCGCGGCGGGGCCTCGGAGATCCTCGCCCGGCTGCCCGGGCGCATCGGTATCGCACCCCTCGATCTGGTCGAAACCCGTCGCTGCGGTCCCGAGATCGTCGCGTGCGTGAACCGGACCTTCACGACGATCATCGACAATCCGGCGCTGAGCGCGTGCGACTCCGCGGCCCGACAGTTCGCCGCCGACTTCGAGCCGCACCGCTCGCACGTCCCGGGAGCGTCCTTCGTCGAACTGCGCGAGGTCGAGGTGAAGCCCGAAGGCGATCGCCGGGAAGCCCGGATCGAGGAGGCGGTGAGGCTTGTGGCCGAACTCCATGCCGAGGCGCCAGCGGCCACCATCGGCGTGCTGGTGCGCGAGAACCGCACCGTCAATCGCCTGCTCTCGAAGCTCGGGCCGGGCGGACGCAAGCTCCGCGCCGCCGGTCGAGGCGGCGCCGAACTCATCGATGCCCCGCCGGTCGAGGTGGTGCTGAGCGCCCTTCGCTTCGCAGTGCATCCCGGCGACACCAGGTCGGCGTTCCATGTCGCCACATCGCCACTCGGCCCCCATGTGGGAGTGTCGGTCGCGGCGGTGCTGGCGGCGCGGCGCGACCGCGGTGATCTCGAGCTCGGGCGCCTCGCCGGCGAGATCCGCGGTGCAATCGTGCGGCGCGGACTGGTGGATGTGATCCGCGGATGGGTCGAGGCCCTGGCGCACTCCTGCGAGCCGCGCGAGAGGCGGAGGCTGGCGCAGCTTCTTGAACTGTCGGCACGTCTCGCCACCGACTCGGTGGGCGAAGTCGATCTCGAGTCGATGATCCGAGCCGTCGAGACGACCCGCATCGCCGACGAGGCGACGGTCCCGATCCAGGTGATGACCGTGCACCAGAGCAAGGGGCTCGAGTTCGATCTGGTCATCCTGCCCGAGCTCGATCGGACGCTGGTGCGAAACGGTGGCGAACTCGCGGCGTTCGTCCGGGCCGAGCCGGATGCCCCGGCGACCTCGGTGATCCGATGGGTGAAGGCCGAGCGCCGCGAGGCCCTGCCCTCGGTGTCGGCGGCGGTCTTCGAGGCCCACCGACAACGACAGTATCGGGAGGCCTTCTGCATCCTTTATGTGGCCCTCACTCGAGCGAAGCGGGGGTTGTGGATACTGGTCGACGCCCCCGGCGGTCGCTCGCAGGGGGCGACCTTCGCGTCGGTCGTGCGGCATGCCAACTGCCCTCCTGATGCGGCGCAGGCCCCAGGCGTGTGGCGGTACGGCAATCGAGATGCGGCCCTCGAGGCAGTGCGGGCCGGTCCGCTCGAAGGCGGAGATCATCTGCCCGACGATCCTCCTTCAAGCCGGATCGAACTTGCGGCGACCAGTGAAGCGCTGCGGGCCATGCGCAGCGCCCGCTCGCGGGCTCCTTCAGAAGTGGGGGAGGGAACGCTGCTGATCGGGCCGTTCCAGGGCGACCCCGATCGACAGCGCGATCTGCTCGACCGCGGCGTGGCCATCCACGCCCTCTTCGAGTCGGTGGAGTGGATCGAGTTGGCCGCACGGATCGGGGGCGGCGAAACTCCTCGCCGCGACGCCCTCGAGGCCCTGCTCCGATCCGCGCTCCCCGCGCGGCGCATCGCCCCGAGCGGCGACGCCTGGCTGGACGAAACGCTGACGCTCTTCGAGCGGGCCGTCGAACTCCCCGCAATCCGCGCCATCCTGTCGAAGGCCTCATGGCTGACTCGACATCGCAGCGACGCCGCGGCGAAGTGGGCTGGCGGGAGCGACGCCAGGGCGCTGGAGTCGGCGACCCATGCTTCCAGCGTGGTCCTCGAGGTCCATCGCGAGCTCGGCTTTCTTCGCCTCACCGATCGCGGTGTGCAGCAGGGCTCGATCGATCGACTGGTCGTGGCCCGGCACCATGGACGGGCCATCGCTGCGGAGATCATCGACTACAAGACGGGCGGGCGGAACGTCGACCTCGGCGAGCGCTCCGCCCACTACGCCGCTCAGCTCGCCGCGTACCGAGCGGCCGTCGCCGAGCAGTTCGACCTGAAACCCGAGGCGATCGTGACCCGACTGGTCTTCGTCGAACGGGGCGAAGTGGTGGTTGGGGGGTGAGTCGCCGGCCGCGTTGAAGCGGACCGCAGCCGAGCCCCGGTTCTGAGTACCATCCGCCCTCCCATGCCCGCCATCACGATCAACGGCCAGCCGTACGACTTCGAGGAGGGTGAGACGATCCTGCAGGTCGCCATCCGCAACGGGATCGAAGTCCCGCACTACTGCTATCACCCGGGTCTGACCATCGTGGCCAACTGCCGGATCTGTCTCGCCGAGGTCTGGGCCCCGAACCCGCGCAACAACAACCAGCTCGAACCGATTCCAAAGCTGCTGCCGACCTGCCAGACGACCTGCGGCGACGGTCAGGCGGTGTACACCGACAGCCCGAAGTCGATTGCCAATCAGAAGGCGGTGATGGAGTACCTCCTGATCAATCACCCAGTCGACTGCGCGGTGTGCGATCAGGCCGGGGAGTGCTACCTCCAGGACTACTCCTATCAGTACGGTCGCGGCGTCTCCCGCTTCCAGGAGGAGAAGAACAAGCAGCCCAAGAAGGATCTCGGGCCGCACGTCCTTCTCTACGCCGATCGCTGCATCATGTGCACCCGCTGCGTGCGCTTCACCCGCGAGGTCACCGGGACCTCCGAGCTGACCATCGAAGGTCGCGGCTCGACCGAGCAGATCGATGTCTTCCCGGGGATCCCCCTCGACAACGAGCTGAGCGCGAATGTGATCGACCTCTGCCCGGTCGGAGCCCTTCTCGACAAGGACTTCCTCTTCCAGCAGCGGGTCTGGTTCCTCATCAAGACTCCCTCAATCGACGGCATCACCGCCAGCGGCGACAACATCACCGTCGAGCACAACGACAACCAGGTCTATCGACTCAAGCCGCGCGACAACCCCGAGGTCAATCGCTGGTGGATCAGCGACGAGATCCGCTACGGCTGGAAGTTCGTGCACGCCGAGAATCGCGTGCGCGTGCCGGCCATCCGTGGCGAGAATCCATTCGAGATCACCGAGGCGCCACTCGCCTACGAGGCGGCCTACGCCAAGGTCGCGGCGCTGCTGGGCTCAGCGGGCGCCCGCGTGGGGTTTCTCGCGAGCCCGATGATCTCCTGCGAGGACACCTTCCTGCTGGCCACGATGGTGCGGGCGTTCTCGCCCGAAGCCACGCTCGGCGTCGGCCCGATTCCCCGAAGCGGCGAGGACAAGACCTTCCGCGGCGGCTACACGATCTACGCCGAGAAGGCCCCCAACGCCCGAGGTGTGCGGCGCGTGCTTGCCGCGATGCCCGGTCGGAGCGAGGCTGCCCCGCTGGCCTTCGAGCAGTTCCAGAAGGCCGTGGCCACCCTTGACGTCGTGGTCCTCACCGGCAACTACCCGAGCGAGTGGGTGACCGCGGAGTTCGCCGCGGCGCTCAAGGGCAAGTCGGTGATCCTGATCGACACCCTGCCGAACCGACTCAGCGCGAGCGTGGACGTGCTGCTTCCGGCCGCGACCTGGGTCGAGAAGTCGGGCACGTTCGAGAACGCCAAGGGACGCCTCCAGTCGTTCCACCGGGCCATCGATCCGGTCGAGTTCTCCAAGAGCGAGTCGCAGATCGCCCTCGAACTGATGGCGGTGCGGGCCGCCGGCGAATCGACCACGCCCGATCGTCTGCGGGTCGAGGCCTTCGACGCCGAGACCGTGCGACGGCGGATGGCCGAGTCGCTCGGACTGCGCGAGTTCGTCGAGATCGTGCACGCGCCGACCATTGCCGCCCGAGTCGAAGCCGACATGGTGATGGTGGATCTGTAGGTCGGTGTCGTCCGGCCCCCCCGGCCGGGGGCCGGCAGTCCCGTTTGTCGGCCACGAACGAGGCCATCCGCACCGTGAATGATTTTCATTCACGGCATGAATGATCCGTCCTACCCGCGCCTCGTCGACCACAGCATGGGCAAGCGGCTCCGGGTGATGCCCGCGGTGGTGGTGAGCGGAGCCCGACAAACTGGCAAGAGCACCCTCGCTGGGGAACCCACTCCGGGCCGGCGCCGGTACGTGTCGCTGGACGACATCAATATCGTCGACGCAGCACGGCGCGACCCGGGACTGCTTGTCGACGGCGACGAGCCCGTCGGTTCGATCGTGAATCAGACGGAGCTCGGGCGCGATGTCGCGCTTCCGCAGCCCACGGTGCATCGCCATCTGAATCTGCTGGAGACCTCGTATCTCCTGGTACGACTGGCGCCGTACTCGGTGAACCGGACCAAGCGACTGGTGAAGTCACCCAAGCTCCACTGGGGCGACACCGGCGTCGGGCTGCACCTGGCGGGGAAGACCGAGCCCGGCGGCGAGCATCTGGAGAACCTGGTTCTGAACGATCTCCTGGCCTGGCGCGATGCGCAACGAAAGCGGAGCGAGATCCTCTACTGGCGCACAACTCTCGGCGAAGAGGTGGATTTCGTCATCGAAGCCGGTGATCGTGTTCTTCCAATCGAGATCAAGGCGACCGGGCGTCCCCGACTCGAGGATGTCAGGCATCTGCGGACCTTTCGCGCCGAGTACGCCAAGAACTGCCGTGCCGGACTTCTCCTTTATGGGGGCTCGACGCTCGAGCGGATCGCCTCGGACGTGCTGGCGGTGCCGTGGTGGCGGGTGCTCTGAGACGAGGCGTGCGGAGTCATCGCGCAATCGATCCAGACGCCCGTCCGGCCGACTGCGCGCGGCCGCACTACGCTTGCCCGTGACCCCCGTGCGACCAGTGCTGATGGAACTCTCCCGGATCTTCATCCGCGAGATGGTCGACATCCAGTTCATCGAACTGACCGAGGTCGACGGGGCCCGTTCGTTTCCGATTGCAATCGGTCTGCCCGAGGCCTTCGCCATCGAGCGGCGGCTGAAGGATGTCAAGATCCCCCGTCCTCAGACGCACGACCTGCTGGCGTCGGTGATCCGCGAGCTGGGGGGCGATCTCAAGCGGATCGCGATCCACGATCTTGCCGACGGCGTCTTCTTCGCCCACCTGGTCATCGAGCAGGCGGGGAAGACCATCGAGGTGGACTCGCGACCCTCGGACGCAATTGCCCTGGGCGTGAATGCGTCGGTTCCCATCTACGTCGCCGAGCATGTGATCGACGAAGCCATCCGCGACAAGAGCGAAGTCATCGGTGATGGAGTCCTCGTGGACGACGATGACGAGGACGACGACACCCGCGATCCGCTTGGCGGCAGCGGCAGCGATGACGATGAGGACGAGGTCGAAGACATCGACGGGGACGACGACGAGAACGAGGCGGGGGATTCCGGGCAGTCTCGCGGGGGACCGTCGCCCAAGTGGTGATCCTCCCCCGGGGGTGGGGGAGTCGAGCAGAGAGGACTGAATCGTGGCTGTTTCTGATGCGCAATTGCCTCTCAACGATCCCTTGCCGCATGCCCGTTTGATCGCTGCTCCGGCAACCGGTGGATCGATCAAGGAGCGTCCCGAGGACTTCCTCGTCGACGAGCTTCCGCTGTACGAGCCGTGCGGCGAGGGTGAGCACCTCTATCTGCGGGTTCAGAAGCGCAACGTCGCCCACAACGAGTTGATGAGCATCCTTCAGCAGCACTACAAGGTGGGCGAGGCAGCCATCGGGTTCGCCGGGATGAAGGACAAGGTCGGCGTGACCCAGCAGACGGTCTCGATTCACCTTCCCGACCGCGAGAAGGCTCGGGCCGACACTGACGTTCCGACCCATTCGCGACTCCAGTTCCTCTGGACGGCGCGTCATGCCAACAAGCTGCGCCGCGGCCATCTGGTCGGGAATCGATTCCTGATCCGCATCCGCAAGGTCGATCCGTTGAAGGCGCCGGCGGTCCATCGCCAGCTCACCTCGCTGCTGCGCACCGGCGTTCCCGACTACTACGGCTTCCAGCGCTTCGGCTATCGACGGAACAACCATCGACTCGGGCTCCATGTGCTTCGGGGCGAGTGGACGGCGCTGCTTGACGAGCTGCTCGGATTGCGGGGGTCGGCGAGTCCGTCCCACCAGCGGGAACGGCGGGAGTTCTACGACGCGGGGCAGTACGCCGAGTCGGCGCCGCTCTGGACCCGCAACGACCGCGCCGAGCGGGTTGCAATCGGCGTGCTGCGGCGCGGCGCAGCCCATCGCGAGGCGGTTCTGGCAATCGGGCGGACCACGCTCAGCTTCTGGGTGAGCGCGCTCCAGTCCTACATCTTCAACGAAGTGCTCGATCGGCGGATCAATGCCGGTCTTCTCGATCAGCTTCTCGAGGGCGATCTGGCCTGGAAGCACGACTCTCGTCGCTGCTTCCCAATCGACGCCGCCGAGCTGGCCAACCCGGAGCTGGGCGACCGACTCCAGGCCTTCGAGATCTCTCCCTCGGGTCCGCTGCCCGGCTCGGGCATGCTGACTCCCGGGGGCGAGGCGCTGCGCAACGAGACGGAGGTCATGGCCGCCAACGGGCTGGCGCCAGAGCTCTTCGAGCAAGGCCCCTTCGCAACCACCGGCAGTCGCCGGCCGCTCCGCGTGCAGATCACCAATCTCGAAGTGGACTCGGGCTTCGACGAGCATGGCCCGTACATCCGCGTGGCCTTCGACCTGCCCCGCGGCGCCTACGCCACCGTCGTCCTTCGCGAAGCAATCGGCGCCGGCGCCGAGGGTGGAGACGTGGGGGAGGAGGGGCGGGGGGGAGGGAGCCGGGAAGAGGGACAATGGCAGCGGGTTGCCCAATCGCGTACAGGCG
>CAYXKH010000145.1:0-8153 GCA_964465255.1 uncultured Isosphaeraceae bacterium | reverse complement strand
GGCGGCGGGTGCGCTGAATGAGGAGGCCCGGAGGGTCGAACCGGGTGCTCAGGAGGCTCACTTCTCGCCCAGCAACCGACTCGGTCGCAGCCGCTGCCTGGCCCACTCCTGGCCGAAGCCATGGGTGATCCGGGTGGCGATGTGGTCAGCCGCGTCCTCCGGATCGTCGGTCAGATGAAGGAGCCTGAGATCGACCCTATCGATGGTCCGTTCCTTGGTCATGCGCTCGAAGAGCTCCACCATCGGCTCCCAGTAGCTCCGTCCCATCACCACAATTGGAAACGACTGGATCTTCCCGGTCTGCATGAGGACGAGCGTTTCGAAGATCTCGTCAAGCGTGCCGAATCCACCCGGCATGGTGACGAAGGCCACCGAGTACTTGACCAGCATCATCTTGCGGACGAAGAAATAGCGGAACTCGATGAAGCGGTCGAGGTAGGGATTGGGCTGCTGCTCCATCGGGAGCTCGATGTTGCAGCCAATCGACAGCCCTCCGGCATCGCGGGCGCCGCGATTGGCCGCCTCCATGATGCCCGGACCGCCGCCGGTCATGATGGTGAAGCCGCGCAGCGAGAGCAGCCGCGAGACCTCCCGGGCCATGGCGTAGTAGGGATGCTGTTCAGGAAAGCGGGCGCTCCCGAAGACGGTGACGCACGGGCCGACGAAGTGGAGTTTGCGCAGCCCTTGCAGCAGCTCGACACTGATGCGGACGAGACGCGAGAACTCCACAAGGCGGGAGCGCGGTCCTTCGAGGAAGAGACGCTCGGCGTCGCCCGGCGGGGTCTGGCCTGCTTTGTCGACACGTGGTACCTCGGGTGTCGCTGGTGGAGGAGTCGGAGAGTTCATGGCGGGGCGTGTGGGGACTGGGGTTGGGTGCGATCCGGAGCGGCCGAGTTCCGCTCTTCGCTCCGCGGCGTCAGCGAGAGGCCGTAGGCGGCCGGATCGGTCGCCGGCTCGAGGGCCGCGGGGAAGACGCGGGCGACGCCGTCGCCGGCATCGAGGGTGATCTGTGTGCGACTGCGATCGGCGCCGACTGCAATCGTGGCGATCACGTCGCCGGCGAAGTCGCGCAGCACGATCGTCGGAGCGTTGGTGGGGGGGGCAGGTGGTTGCAGCAGGACCGCGGTGGCCCGCGTGGTCGTGAGGCGGGCAAGAAGCTCCTCGACCCGCGCGGTGTCGGCGATGGCGTCGCCGGCCTGCGGGCAGCGCCAGGAGTCGAGCGAGCGCTCGATGGTGAACTCGCAATCGGCGGTGCGGAACGAGATCGAGCGCACGTCGGCTGCGGCGGCACCGACTGCCGTCGGTTCGATGAGCGCCGCAGGGTTGATGAAGAGCGACTGGAGCGAAGCCGCACCGAGCCGCATGATCGAGGGATGACCCTCGAGCCAGCCGAAGCGGTCTGGTCCGCCGACTGCAACCGGAGCCCCGATGCGAAGCGTTCGATCGCTGCCCGCGGGCGGAGCGGCGCGATTGTGGACCCACAGCCGGGCAACCGCGGGCTCCAGACCGAAGCGGCCCAGCGCGGCGTCGTCGAGATTCGGGATGTCCTCGAGAAACGCGTCGCATTCGGCGCGGGCCACCGACTGCAGCCAGCTCTCGATTGCGGCGCGATCGGCGCGGGTTCGCACCGGCTGCTCGAGTCGCCAGCGACCCGATTCACGCACGATCTCGACTCGCGTGGGCCCGGCTTCGAATCCGGCCCGGATGGTTTCGGCGCCGGCCTCGGGCATGAGCAGACGAAGCCGCCACTGCCGCGGATCGCGCCCGAGCACCAGGCCGTGAAGCCCCTGGCCGACCACGAAGACATCCTCCTCAGGTCCGTCGGGCTGCACGAAGGCCCGCCCGGCAACACCCACTCGTCCCAGGCGGAGGACGAGATCGCGTTCCGGAGTCGAGATCGTGACCACGGCCTCGGGTGGATCGAGCCCGAGTTGGAAGAGATCGGCGCCCGCGCTGCCCGAGAGGGTTGCAATGGGAAGCACCCGGCTCGAGGTCAGCAGCGTCGCGGCCTCGATTGCTTCGCGCACCAGAAAGGGATCGACCGGAAGCCCGGAGGGCAGCAGTTCGACCCAGCCATCGCCGCGGCGCTCGAAGACCAGTGGCGGACGTCCCGACCGTTCGATGCGCAAGGTGCGCACGGCCTCGAGGTCGAGCGACGCCGCGGGCAGGAAGGGCTTCGCGGCCCCATCGACCCGCGGTCCACCGCCTCCGCCGGAGCGCAGCGCCGCCAGCACCAGACCGACCGCGACGATCAGGAAGAGCGCGGTGACTCGATGGCTCAGTGGTTTCATCCGCGCCGCCTCGACCAGATGATCACCACACCGAAGAGCAGGGGCGTCGCCGGGAGCATCACCAGAGCGATGATCATCCACAGCGTGCGCACCGAGGAGTCGATTCCACCGAGTCGAGCGGTCTCGCGCCCGGTCGGCCCGGGGGCGATCTGTTCGTCCAGACCGGCCAGCCAGTTGGTCGAGCTGAGCAGGAGTTCGCGGTTGCCGGGGTTCGAGAGCACGACGCGATCTCCGCCCAGCGACTCCGCGGCATCGAGCACGCTCGTCAGCAGCCAACCACCCGAACCGACCACGATGATCCGCTGCCGCGCGCCGCGCTCGCCGATGGCCCGCTCGGCGGCGGCGACCACGCACGCCGGCTCCTGAAGCGCCCGTCCGGGAGGCGGCGCCGGCCGCTCGCGACCCTCGCCGCGCCAATCGTTCTCGAGCCAGACTTCGGGTGAGGGTTCGATCGTGACCAGAGCGAAGGCGGCTCCATCACCCGGTTCGAGAATCAGCGGCGTCGGATGGGTGAAGACGCTCGATTGGCCGGTGAGCGCCCGGGCAATCGGGTGGGCTGCGTCGCCATGCTCGACGCGGTGCCAGGAACGCGTCGCTCCGCGCCCGCGCTCGAGTCGATCGAGCGCAAGAACCACGACTCCGGTTTCGACGGTGATGCCCGACGCCGCCGCGAGTCGGGCCCACGGGTCCTCCTGTCGGAAGAGCGGTCGCAGGCTTCGAGCCACCGTCAGCAGGACCGGCTGCCCCTCCTCGATCAGCCGCCGGGCCCGCTCGAGGAGCGTGCGCTCTCCAGGCGACATGTCGAGACCCCGCCGCGCGAGCGGAGGAACGACGATCCAGACCGCAACCTGATTCGGCCCTGCGCTCGGTGGCGATGCGTCGGTCGGCAGCCACTCGCGAAGCTCGAAGCGGGCCGCCTGAAGTGCGTCGGCAGCGGCGGCGAAGTCGTTTCGGTCGTCGGCCGGCTTCAGCAGCGAGTGATCCTCGGCATGGACGAGGACCACCAGCGGCGGGCGAGTGAGGAGCGATCGAATGGTCGCGGTGATCACCTGCTCGCCGCGGAAACGGCGATCGAAGCGCACCGCGCTGGCGGCGCCCGGGCCGCCTCGAGTGAGTCTCGGGAAGATCTGCCACGCGGGAATGGCGGCGCTTCCAGTGGGACCGGTCACGATTGCGGCTTCGCCTTCGGCCAGCGCACGACCGATCCGCGTCAACTCCAGCGAAGGCGCTCGGCTCAAGCGATCCTGCGACCGGCGCAACTGCTCGGCCAGCCTCTCGAACTCGCCCGCAAGGGCTCGTGTCGGGCGGGTGAGCGCCTCCGGAGCCCCGGGCAGGCGAGAGGCACGGCGCAGCAGCGAGTCGCCGGCGGCCAGTTGATCGGACCACAGAGCGTGGTTGGCGAGGAGCGCCGCCCGCGTGCTCTCATCGTCGGAGAGTGGCCGCGTCGCCGTCGTCTCCCGCAGCGTGCGGATCGACTCGCGGAACTCGGCGGCGCGGGCGACGAGCTGGGCCAGACCGTCGCGGAGCGCAGCCATACCCCGGTCGAGTTCTTCGCTTCCCGTCGGCGGAAGCGCCGCGAGGGCACCCGACTGGATCCGCGCGAACTCGACCAGAGCGTCGAAGTCGGCGCTGCCGGCGTCGAGGATCTCGCGCAGCTCGACCAGCCGCGATCCGGCGTCGCGCTGGAGATCATCGAGAAGGGCTTCCCACTCCCCGAGCGTGCGCGGGTCGGTGGGGTCGAGACGGCGGGTCCGGATCCGCGGGTTGATCTCGCTGAAGCGGCGGAGCACCTCGTCGACCTGCCGCCGCGTGGGGGCATCACTCGACGCCTCCGCCGCCACCACCGTGATGCGCCAGTCGCCTTCGAGTTCGCCCAGCAGCCGGATGGTCTGCTCGCTGAGGGCGTAGGCCCGGGTCTTGGTGGCATCGAGCTGGATGTGAAGCGGCGATCGATCGACGAGCCCAATCGTGGCCACGGCAATCGCCGCCAGGGCCACGATGCGGATCGTGGCATGCACACGGGCGCCGCGAAAGCTCATGCCGACCTCCGAGCCCGAAGGCTCGCCGTCGACGCGGCCAGGAAGAAGGCGGTCAGGACCACGAAGTAGACCACGTTGGCCGTGTCCAGCAGTCCGATAGTGAAGTCGCGCAGCCGTCTTAGCGGATCGGCGGCATAGAGGAAATCGGCCCATCCGGCCGAGGCAATCGTCGGCAGCAACCGGCAGCAGAGGGCCACCGTCAGCCAGAAGAAGAAGGCCAGCAGATAGGCGACGAGCTGGCTGGCCGAGAACGTCGAGGCCAAAATTCCGGCCGCGAGATACAGAGCGCCGGCGAGCAGGAGCCCGAAGTAACCGCAGGCGAGCTCGCCCCAGTCGGGCCGACCGTGGGCCTCGAGTCCCGCGGCGAGCACCAGGGTCGGGGCCAGCATCGCCGCAAGGGTCACGAGCGCGGCGATGAACTTGCCAAGGACAATCGACCCATCGCCGACCGGGGCCGTGGTGAGGGTTTCGAACGTTCCCAGGCGGAGCTCGTCACTGAGGGTCCGCATCGAGATCGCCGGGGCGACGAAGAGGAGTATCCACGCCGCGGCCTCGAAGACCGCCCGCATCGAGGCGGGCTCGCCGTTGCGAAAGGTCCCGACGGTGAAGACCACGCCGCAGGGAAGCAGAAAGAGCGCAACCACCACCCAGCCGGCGCCGACCCCGAATGCACTCAGCAGCTCGCGGCGGGCAATCGCCAGTGCGGGGCCCCACAGCGCCGGGCCCCTGGTCGCGGCACCTCTCATCGCGGCAGTGGCTGGTGCGCCTTCCGAACGCGGCGATCCAGACGGTCGAGCGCCCGCTGCGGGGGTTCCGCTCATCGGCCACCGCCTCGCGTGACCGATTCGGTGGTGAGGGCGAGAAACAGCTCTTCGAGCGAGAGCGGTCGAGGGGAGAGCTCGCGAAGCGGAACGCGCCGCTCGAGGCAGCGCTGGGCAATTGCGGTGCGGAGCCGGCCTTCGTCACCTCCGGCGATCTCGCTGCGATGCCAGGAGTCGACTCGACCGAGGGGCCGGATCGCTTCGACCTCGACGAGTCCGCGGAGGACCTCGACCGGGTCGCCCTCGATCTCGAGGGTGATGCGGTTCGCCGTCCCCGCCCGAGCCCGCAACTCGTCGAGCGAGCCGCGGGCGACGAGTCGCCCGCCCGAGATCATCACGATCTGATTGCAGACCGCCTCGATCTCCGCGAGGACGTGACTGGAGAGGAGCACCGTGTGGCGCTCGGCCAGTTGTCGAAGGAGAGCTCGGAACTCCTGGATCTGCGAGGGATCAAGGCCCGAGGTCGGCTCGTCGAGAATCAGTACCGGCGGGTCGTGCAGCAAAGCGGCCGCGAGGCCTACCCGCTGGCGAAAGCCCTTGGAAAGCACCCCGATCAGCCGGCGCCTGGCGTCTGTCAAGGAACAGCGGGCGATGGCCGAGTCGAGGGCCCTTCGCAGCCCTGGCCCGTGAAGTCCGTGAAGTCGCCCGCGAAAGGCCAGAAACTCGTCGACTCGCAGTTCCGGATGGAGCGGCGTCGACTCTGGCAGATACCCGATCCGACGCCGGGCCTCGGCCGGATCGGAGGCGGCGTCAATGCCTTCGATCACCACTCGGCCCGAGGTGGGCCGCAGCGCCCCGGCGATCATGCGGATCGTGGTGGTCTTGCCGGCGCCGTTCGGTCCGAGAAACCCGGTCACTCCGCCGGACGGCAAGCTCACGCTCAGATCGTCGACCGCGACAAGGGCGCCGAAGCGGCGAGTCAATCCGTGCGTTTCAAGCATTGCGTTCTAAGACTGCCGGAGCGGGGACTGCCGGAGCGGGGACTGCCGGAGCGGGGACGACCAAAGCCGGGGACGACCAAAGCGGGGGCGACCAAAGCGAGGACGACCAAAGCCGGGGGGTCGCCCCGAACTGGAATTGAGAACTGGGAACCAGAGCTGGGGACGACGAGACCGGTTGCGGGCCGCGGGCGCGTGCTTCGGATGATACCGATCGCTCGTTCCGCGGCTTCAAAGGTCCTCCCTCCGCTTGCGGTTGCTGCGCACAACGTCGTAGACTCAGGCTCCAAGTCAGTGGTGGCGGAGGCCACTCTGGCGAGCCAAGGCGATGTCGGCGAACCGTCCACGTCTGGTGTTGATCAAAGGGGACGCAACTCCCTTGGTTGTCTCATTGCCCGCGATCAACGACACCTTCGAGGTGGTCGAGGCCGCCGATCTCCCCGCCGCCTGTCGACTCGCAGCCGAACATCCGGGCTCGATGATCCTCGGCCCCTCGGGACGACTGATTGGGGCGATGGCCGGATTGCAGCGAGCCAATCGAGTGGTCGAATCGATCGGTCAGGGCGTCGGTCTCGTGCACGAATCGCGCGAGGTGCTCTGGATGAACGCGGCGCTCGCAGGGCTCGACCCCGAGACCCTTCGGCGATTCGCCGACGGCTGCGCCGAAGCCATCCGCGCCTTCAACACCCATCCGCCCTCGCGAGGGTTCCCGCCCTCGCGGCGCGTGGCTTTCCGAAGTGGCGGCACCTGGTACGAACAGGTGGTCTCGCCGGTCGCCCGCGACAGCGCCGCCGACGCGGGCGGAGCAGGGTCCGGCGAATCGCCGCGCATCGACTGCGCCGTCGGCGTGGTCTGGGACGTCACCCATTCGCGGCGCCTTCAGGAACGCATCGAAGCGGTCGAGGCCGCCGGCGAGGAGCTCCTGCGACTCGATCCCGACACTGTGAGTCGTCAGAACATGGGCGAGCGGCTGCAATCGATCGAGCGACTGGTGATCCACGGGCTGCAGGCGGTGCTCGGGTTCGAAGCGTTCGAAGTTCGCATGCTCGATCGCCGCAGCGGCAAGCTCGAACTGGTGATCAACGTCGGGATCAGACCGCTCTCGGTCGGCGAGTCGCTCTTCGCCTCGCCCACGGGCAACGGCATCTCCGGTCACGTCGCCACCAGCGGCCGAAGCTACATCTGTCCGGACACGACGCACGATCCGCTCTACCGCCAGGGACTCGACTCGGCGCGAAGCTCGCTCACCGTGCCGCTTCTTCTTCAGGAGCGGGTGATCGGGGTGATGAACGTCGAGAGCGCTTCCGCCCAGCGCTTCGACGAAGGCGATCGACAACTGGCCGAGCTGTACGGGCGTTACCTCGCCCAGGGCCTCAATACCTTCGAACTCCTGCTGCGCGAGCGGGTGGCCACCCGCGAGCAGTTCTGCAAGATGGTCTCGGGGGAGATCAGCGCTCCACTCGAAGAGATCTCCAGGCAGGTGCAGGCCATGCGGGAGAGTCACAAGGGCGACAGCGGCGTGCTCCAGGAGATGGACCGGATCGTGGAGGCGGTGGCGACGGTCCGCGGTCGACTCGAAGCATGCAGCACCGGGCCCCAGACCTTGCTCGGAGTCGAGGAGGCTCTGGCGAATGGCCAGATCGATCCGTTGATTGCCAACCGCCGGATCCTGGTCGCCGACGACGAACCGGTGATCCGGCAGACGGTGCTCGCGGTCCTCGAGAAGCGCGGTGCGGCGGTGACCATCTGCCGCGACGGCGGCGCCGCCATCGAGGCGATTGCGGCTGCGGCGAAGGAAGGCAAGCCCTTCGACCTGATCATCTCCGACGTGCGCATGCCCGATCGAAATGGCTACGAGGTCTTCCGCGCCGCCAAGGAAGCCTTCGCACTCACCCCCGTCATTCTGATGACCGGCTTCGGCTACGACCCGCACCACTCGATCGTCCGCTCCAGCCAGGAGGGACTGCACTGCTTCCTCTTCAAGCCCTTCCAGGTGTCGCAACTGATGGACGAGGTGAAGAAGGCGATGACTGAGTATTTGGCGCGGGGGGAGGGGTTGTGAGG
>CAYXKH010000144.1:0-8165 GCA_964465255.1 uncultured Isosphaeraceae bacterium | reverse complement strand
TGCCGCCGCTCCTGCATGGCGAGTCGCTCGGTGCCGGCCCTGGCGAGCACGGAGGAGCCGAAGGGGAATCGACTGCCCGCGGCGGACGCATGGACGTGGTGGTCTCGCCGCTGATTGCCCTGATGAAGGATCAGGTCGATGCCCTTCGCGAGGCGGACTACCCGGCCGCGGCGCTTCACAGCGGGATGGATGAAAGGGAACGCCGCGCCGCCCGCGAGTTGATCCAGCGCGGCGAGTGTCGACTGCTGCTGGTCTCGCCCGAGCGGATCACCAGCAGCGGCTTCCTCGACTGGCTCGACCGCGTGGGCGTGGGGTCCTTCGCAATCGACGAGGCCCACTGCATCAGCCAGTGGGGGCACGATTTCCGCCCCGAGTATCGCCAGCTCGCGATGCTCCGCGATCGCTTCCCGAATGCCGGGCTTCACGCCTACACCGCAACCGCCACTCCCAAGGTGCGTGACGACATCGTCACCCAGCTTCGGCTGCGCAATCCGCTGGTCCTGGTGGGCGACTTCGATCGGCCCAATCTCGTCTATCGCGTCCTCCCCAAGCTCAGCGTCGAGCGTCAGGTGCTCGATGTGCTGGCCCGTCACAAGGGCGAGGCCGGGATCGTCTACTGCATCTCCCGCAAGGAGACCGAGTCGCTCGCCGAAGGCTTGCGCGACGCCGGTCTCAAGGCCGCGGCATACCACGCCGGGCTCGGTCCCAAGCAGCGGCGCGATACCCAGGATCAGTTCAGCGACGAGTCGATCGACATCGTCGTCGCCACCGTGGCCTTCGGGATGGGAATCGACCGCGGCGATGTGCGCTGCGTGATCCACGCCGGCATTCCCAAGTCGGTCGAGGCCTACCAGCAGGAATCGGGCCGCGCCGGTCGCGACGGTCTTCCCGCGGAGTGCGTGC
This sequence comes from uncultured Isosphaeraceae bacterium, assembly GCA_964465255.1. Lineage (GTDB taxonomy): Bacteria > Planctomycetota > Phycisphaerae > Phycisphaerales > SM1A02 > CAYXKH01. The sequence continues at coordinate 7,262 of CAYXKH010000144.1, read as the reverse complement.
TTCTCTACAGCTACAGCGACGTCGCCCGGTGGGAATCGCTCATGGGCCGCAGTCTCGACGAGGCCCTCGAGCGCGAGGATCTCGATGGCGATTCCCTTCAGGCCAATCACACCGCCCAGCTTTCCCTGCTGCGCGAAGTCCAGCAGCTCGTGAGCGGCGCCCGCTGTCGGCACGCGGCCCTCTGCGAGCACTTCGGCCAGCGCTTCACCCGCGGCAACTGCGGGGCGTGCGACGTCTGCCTGAACGAGATCGATTCGTTGGCCGACGGCACCACCACGGCGCGGAAGATCCTCGCCGCGGTGGCTCGAGTCGAGCAGCGCTTCGGAGCCATGCACGTGGCCAAGCTTCTCGCCGGCGCCGACGACGAAGCCCTGCGGCGCTTCGGCCACCACGCCCTCAGCGTCTTCGGACTGCTGCGACATCTCACCCAGTCGGAGATCGTCAATCTGATCCATCAACTCCTCGATCACGGCCTGCTGGCCCGATCCCCGGGCGATCGACCGATCCTCTCGCTCACTTCGGAAGGCGTCGCCCTGATGCGCGGCGCAGGCGACGTGGTGTTGCGCCGTCCGACGGTGGCCCGCAAGGCCAAGCGGGCGGCGGTCGAGACCCGCTCGTGGGATGGTGTCGATCGGGCCCTCTTCGACCGGCTCCGCGAGCTGCGCCGCCGCCTCGCCCTGGAGCGCGGGGTTCCGCCCTACGTGGTCTTCGACGACAACACCCTGCGCGAACTCTCACGGGTGCGACCCAGCGACGCCGAGGGGTTCAGCCGCATCCGCGGCGTCGGCGCCCGCAAACTGGCCGACAACGGGCCGCTGTTCCTGGCCGAGATTCAGAGCTACTGCTCGGCCGAAGGCGTGGCCATGGACATGCACTGAGGCGTGGGCGTCCGGGCCGGTCGTGTGAAACACGCCCCTGCCGGCTACGCGGGCGAGGGCCCGGCGCCCGCCGTCGGAGGCGCCTCGTCCTCGCCGGAGGCGAACTGCTCGGCCGAGGCGTCCGTCACCTCCCGCAACTCGACCTCGCCATTGACGTCGTCGCTCTGGCTGATCGCCACCTTGCGCTGCCGGGCCAGTTCCAGCGCCGCCAGGAAGAGGCCGATCTTCTCGAGACGGCTGCGACCCTCGAAGATGCTTCCGAGGGTGATGCCGGTTCGTCCGGCGGTATGCAGGCGATCGAGCAGATCGTCCTGGTGCAGGGCAATCGGGGTGTCGTCGTACTCGACGCGATGGTCGCCGAGGCGGGAGAAGTCGATGCCACCGGCAATCCGCTCGTAGGCCTGCGAAAGATCGAGCACGTGGACGTCATCGAGCTCGAGCGTTCCGCCGGCCTGGCGTCCCGAAGCGCCATCGTCGCTCTCGCCGAGAACGTCATCCGCCGCCCCGGGCTCGTCGTGGCTCCGGGCCGTGTGCCCCGTCTCGATGCGGGGCGTTGCGATGCGAATGGCATGACGGCGCCAGAACTCCTCGCGATGACGCTCGAGCCGCTCGGCGGCGCGGCGGTACCGCTGATACGCAAGGAGGGCCTGCACCAGCTCGGTGCGCGGATCGGCCGCGGCCTGCGGCGGGGCGTCGGCGCCTTCGCCTTCGGCAGTCGCCGCTCGCTTCGGCGCCAGGGTGCGGGCCTTGAGTTCGATCAAGGTCGCGGCCATCACCAGGAACTCCCCGGCCTCCTCCATATTGATGTGGGCGAGATCCGCCCGCACGAAGGCGAGGAACTGATCGGTGATCTCGGCCACCGGAATGTCGTGGATGTCGACTTCCGCGCGGCGGATGAGATAGAGAAGAAGATCGAGCGGACCGCGGAAGGTGCTCAGCCTGACCTGATAGTCGCCGCGGGCATCGGTAAAGGATGGTTCGCCATCGGCGTCGGAGGTCGCCGCGTTCTCCGATCGACCCGTCGGCGGAATCGATTCCAGAGTCACGTCCCCGGCCGCACCCCAGCGGGTGGCATGTGGAGCGCGGGCGGCGCGCTGCGAGCCCGGCGTGGACTGCTTCTCGCCTGATCGAGAGGACGGACCCTTGGCGGAACCCTTTGTCCCACCGGCTCTCGGGCTGGCTGCGGGATCCGCCGGGGGCGGTGATTCATCACGAGAGTCGGCGGCCATGTCGGTTCGCACGGTAGCACGAGGGCGGAGCGTGTCGGAAGCGCGCCTGTCCTTTCCCAGCGGCGCTCCGCGCATGGCTCGCAGGCCCCGTACGCTCGGTCGTGGGGCATCCGCGGCGGACCGGCCGCCGGACCTCGCCGGACCTCGACGGACCTCGATGGACCGATCCCAGCGTGCCGACGCCAGGAGACCTGGGATTCTCCCGAGAGACGCATCCGCAGTCGCAGGGTCAGACTCCTTCTCGAGACTGGAGAGCCGACACATGTGGGACTTCCTCAAGCGAGCCGGTCAAGCGGTGGTCGACGCCGGGGCGATGTGCATCCAGACCGGCCAACTGGTGCAGCGACTCTTCTCGCTGCCGCAGGAGCAGGCCCTGAAGGAGCTTCAGTCGCACGTCGCCGCGCTCGATGACGCTCAGTTCCGAGCGTTCCTCAACTCCCTTGCGACGATTGCCGCGACCGAGCGGCAGCACGCGACCAACGCCCTGAACCAACGGCAGACCGGGCCTTCGTGGGGCAGCACCTTCGAGGATCAACTGGCCCAGGGAATCGCCGAGTTCCAAGGCGGTCGATCGGGTCCCTCGGCCGAGGCCTCGGCTTTCGCGGACGCGGCTGCACAACGGGCTGCGGCGTGCGAAGTGGTGGCCCAGCTCGCCCAGCAGTTCCGCGCTGCTCGGACCGCGCCACCAACCTTCGTGACGACTCCCCCGCCGCCTCTTCCGTCTGGGCAATCGGCATCCGCGGCGCCAGAGCGCTCATCCCAGTGGTCATCAGGGCTCTCATCAGGGCTCTCATCGGGGCTCTCATCAGGGTTCTCATCAGGGCGCAGGGGTGCGGTGGTTCTCGCGGAGGCCCGCGCCCTGCTTGCCGAACTCAAGCAGCGCGGCAAGTTCGATCCGAAGTTCGCGGAGGTCATCGCCGAGCTTCAGAATCATCCCGCGGAGTTCGAGGCGTTCTCGAGCGAGCTCGGCGCCGCCAACGAAGCCGCCGGCGCCGACGAGCCTCTCGACGCCGCCCAGCACTATCGGCCCGGCCTTGCGCTCTCGAACGCCCCGTGGCCGATCAGTCCCACGCTCCCGCTGCCGGTTCCCTTCGCCCAGCTCGGCCCGGAGATCCAGTTCCACGTGCTCTTCGCGGAGTGCATCAGGCGGCTCTTCGAGGGTGATGTGGCCCTCAACAACGGCACTCTCGAGGAGGCCCGCGCGACCTTTCTCGAGTGCGTGGATCGCGGCGAGTTCCTGCAGGTCGCCGAGCTCGCGGCCCGCGGACACGACGGCTGCATGCGGGTGGCCCAGCGCCGCGGCGACTCGACTGCGGAAGAGGAGAGCCTCGAGCGCGCCGCCGAACTGCGGAGCCGTGCAGCCCAGGTCCGCAACCTGCGATGACGCTCAGCGTCACCGACATCCGCACCGGGCGCCGCCGCGCCGAACTGCGGACCGAGCGCGGCGACTACGAGGGAGCGGAGCGGATCCTGGGCGAGCTGCTCGAAGGCTCCCGCGCCTCGGCCTCACCGGGGGTGAAGCTCGAGCGCACGCAGTGCCTCACGGCCCGCGCCAATCTCGAATGGCGCTGCGGACGACCGGAGTCGGCGCTGGCGGCGCTGAACGAGGTCGAAGCGCTCGCCGGACAGCTCTCGAGCGACAATCAGCGCACGCTGCACTTCACGCTCTGGCAGCAGCGGGCCAATCTGCGGATCGATGCTCCCCCGCCCCATCGCGATCTCGTCGCGGCTCGCGCCGACCTCGAGTCGCTCCGGGCCCTCGGCCTCTTCCCGTGGAGCCTCGACATCCTCGAGGGGCGACTGGCCTTCGCCGAGCGCAACTTCGAACTCGCGGCCGAGCACGGACGACGCCTCTCGACCCACCTGCGGGCGGAGGGATGGCCGGGCGGCGCAGCCCGAGCGCAGCTCACCACGGCGCGGGCTCTGGTCGAGTGCGGACGCTTCGACGAGGCCGGACAGGAACTCGCAGCCTGCGCGGCCCCGATCGAACTCACGCGGGCGCCCGATCTCGTCGCGGTGCATGAACTGCTGGAAGCGCGGGTGCTCTCTGCCCGTGGAGAGCACGAGGCGGCCTGGGCCCTGGCGTCGACGGCACTCGACGGCTTTGCTCGCCAGATCCGCCACTTTCGCTCCTTCCTCGACCAGCAGCGCTTTCTTCTGGACAAGCTCGATCACCATCGCCGGGCCTTCGAAGTCGCCGCGGCGTGTCCCGGCGCCACCGGCATCTGGCGAGCGTGGTCGGTCGCCGAGCGCACCAAGGGGTTCTCGCTCTGCCAGATGGTCGCCAACGCCGACATCGCCCTCTTCGAAGACGTCGATCCCGCGCAGATTGCCCGGCTGAATCAACTCGAGGAAGCCCTCGATGGCGCCGAGCGGGCTGCCGGTTCGCTCGCGTCCGGGCCTGCCGCGGGTCCTGCCGGTGCGTCCGGCGACGCCGCTGCGGCGCTCGCCGATCTCCTTGCGGAACGAGAAGCGCTCCTTCGTTCGCTCTTTCGCGACCATCCCCGCTGGGCGGCGCTGCGCGCGCCTCCGGTGCCGGATGTTGCGGCAATCGTCGGGTCGCTCGGCGACACCTGGTCGCCGCTCTCCTACTTCTGGGCTCATGATCCGGAGGAGTCGCGGCTCCACGCCCTGTTCGTCGATGCCGAGGGTGTGCCTCGACGCGTCGAGAGTCTCTGGACCGCCGCCGAAGTCGCCGCGCTGCGGAGCACCCGCGACACGATGGGCGCCACGACGCTGCGGGCCCAGCTTGCCCGGCTGATTGACTCCCGGCAGGTCCAGCGCCTGCTCCCCCCGGCGGTTCGGAACTGCGGAGCGCCGGGATCACGACTGCTGATCTCGCCGCATGGACTGCTCTGCCGTCTTCCGCTCCACGCCCTGCCGAGCCCCGGGCTGCCGCGCCTGGTCGAGACCCGCGCGGTGCAGTACGTCCCGACCCTCTCCCTGGTCGGCATGGCGTACGACACCTCCTCTCCGGCTCGCGCGGCGCCGCCGACCCAGGTGACTCTCATCGGCTCGCCCGAGGATTCCTTTGGATCCCAATCCCTCCCTGAAGTGGTGGAGGAGATCGAGTCGATTGCGGCGGTCTGGAGATCCCGACTCGGCACCGGCGGCGCGGTGCGAGCGCTGATCCTCGGCCCCAGCGACACCCTCGATGGTTCCGCGCTGCCACTTCGCGAGTGGACCGGATCGCGGGCCATTCATCTCGCCTGTCACGGCCAGTTTCCGGAGGACCGACCCTTCGATGCGGCCCTGCTGCTGGGCGCGAGCAAACTGCGGATGAGCGAACTCTTCGGGGTCCGGCTCGACGGCGCGGTGGTTGCGCTCAGCGCCTGCGACCTTGGGCGCACGGTGCGCCGCGACGCCGAGATCGAGCTTCCCGACGACGAGTGGCTCGGGCTCTATCTGCCCCTCTTTCATGCCGGGGGCGAATCGCTCCTCGTCAGTCTCTGGCCCGCCGCGTCCCGCGCCGCCGGGCAGTTCATGAAGCGCTTCCATGCCGAGCTCGCGGCCGACCAGGCCCCCAGCGACGCGTGCGCCGCCGCGGCGCGAGCCGCCATCGCCACCGCGGACTGGACCACGACCGATCTTCACTGGTCCAACTGGTACCTTGTCGGCGTTCCCCGTTGCCCCGTTGCCCGTTGCCCAATCTCAGTGATGCAGCGGTGCGTCGCCTTCCCCACGCCTGAGTCCCGTTGTCTCGTCTGCTCGGAGAGTTCCCATGAATGACGACGTCCTCGAGATCTCGCTCCCGGCCGACATGCCCAGGGCCGAACTGGACCAGCTCGCCGCCGAACTCGCTGCCGAGTTCGAGGGCTTTCCGCAGGTCGAAGGCACTTCCACCGAGCGCACCCGCAGCCTCACGGCGGCATCGGTGCTGGTCCTGGTCAAGCTGATCGCCGAAGGCGCCGGCGCGGCCACGGCCCTGACCACCGTGGTTGGCAAGGTGGTCGAAATCGTCCGGGGTCGCGGCCTCAAGGGCGTGACCATCACTCGACCCGACGGAACCACCATCGCCATCGACCAGATGGAAGCCAAGGATCTCGAGCGGCTGATGAAGGCCGCCGGGGCCACGCCGCCCCAGCCTTGAACGACATTCGACCCATGAGTGCAACTCCCCACACTCCGGCTGTCATGCACCGATTGCCCGCCGCCGCCGACGACTCCGAGCGCGACTTCTTCGCCGACGCCCTTTCCGCCGAAGCCGGCACCGTCGAGCGAATCGCGGCGCGGGTGCGGTCCGGGGGCATGCCGCAACTCGCTCGGGCACTCGACGTGCTTTCCTTGTGTGAAGGCCACGTGGTGGTCTCGGGCATGGGCAAGTCGGGACTGATCGGGGCCAAGATTTCGGCGACCCTCAGCAGTCTCAAGCAGCCATCGCATGCCATCCATCCGGCCGAGGCCCTGCACGGCGATCTCGGTCGAATCCGCCGCGGCGACGTGGCCCTGCTTCTCTCCTACAGCGGCGAGACCGACGAGCTGGTCACGCTGGCCTCGATTCTCAAGGCCGATGGCGTCCCTCGGATTGGCATGTCGCGAAGCGACGGCTCGAGTCTGGCTCGGCTCTGCGATGCCCACGTTTCAATTGGCGACGTCGAGGAAGCCTGTCCGCTCAATCTCGCGCCGACGGCGAGCACCACGGCGATGCTTGCCCTCGGCGATGCCCTGGCGCTGGCGCTGGCGCGGCGCCGCAACTTCGTCGCCGACGACTTCCACAAGAACCACCCCGGCGGCATGCTCGGGGCCGGCCTGCGCCCGATCACCGACATGCTTCGATTCCGCGTGGGCGACAACCTCGGCGTGGTCTCGGATTCGACCACCGTGCGCGAGGCTCTCACGCAGAGCGGCACCGGACGCCGGGCCGGCGCAATCATCCTGGTCGACGAAGCCGGCCGCCTCTCGGGAATCTTCACCGACGGCGACCTGCGACGATTGATCAACGAGGATCCGGCCGGACTCGCCCTGCCCATCCGCGAGAAGATGACTCCGCAGCCGATCCATCTCGGCGTCGACGATCTGGTGCGCGACGCCGTGCGTCTGGTGCGCGAGCGCCGCCTCGACGAGATCCCCGTCCTCGACCGCGACGGCCGCCCCGTCGGCCTGGTCGACGTGCAGGATCTGGTGGCGATGAAGGTGGTGCAGGAGTGAGCGCGGG
>CAYXKH010000143.1:0-8170 GCA_964465255.1 uncultured Isosphaeraceae bacterium | reverse complement strand
CCTCCATGTCCTCCGTGCTCCATCCTTCCTGCGCACGACGCGCAGGACCTCGTCCATGGAGAAGGGAATCAGGAATCAGCGGCCAGGTGACAGTAATCGGAGGTCAGCCCGGGCATGGCGCCGGCAGGCAACGCACGCGCCGTCCGTCCCCCTGATCCTCATTCCTCATTCCTCATTCCTTCCACCGCCGCCTGCAGCGCAATCGCCTGTGCCGGGGTCAGTGACTCGGGGCGCATCGTCGCCTGGATGCCCTCGGGCCATGCCAGGGTGCGACCCAGGATCGAGCCCAACTGCTTGCGACGGCGCTGAAACAGCATGCCGACGAAATTGGCCAGCGACTCGGCGTCGTGCGTCGGTCGCGGCACGAACGGTCGGATGGCGATCATCGCGCTGGTCACCTCCGGGGCGGGCCAGAAGCAACTCCCTGGGAGGATCGAGATCACCTCGACGGTGGCCAGCGACTGGGCGATCACCGAGAGCGATCCGCAGGTCTTCGTGCCCGGCGCCGCGGCCAGGCGGTCGGCAACCTCGCGCTGCACGGTGACGAACTGCCCGCGGCACTCCGGGTGACTCACGAGAAGCGTCGCCATCAGCGGCGTGGCGGCGCCGTAGGGGAGATTCGCAATCAGCAGGAAGGGTCGCCCGGCGAGCGCGGTCCGCACGGCCGGAGCGAGCGCCCGCTTTCCCTCGAGACAATCGCCGCGGATCAGCGTCACTCGAAGAGCGAGTCGATCAGCCACGATGTTGGCCATGTCGTCGTCGAGTTCGGACGCAATCACCTCGGCGCCGGCGTCGACGAGTGCCTCGGTGAGCGCGCCCGTGCCCGGACCGACTTCGAGAACCAGATCGCCCGAGGCCACACCCGCCGCGGCGAGCAGTTTGCGAATCTGGTTCTGGTCGTGCAGAAAGTTCTGGCCGAGGCGATGCTTCGGGCGCAGGCCACGATCGTCAAGCAGGGCACGGATGGTGCTCAGGGACTGCACGGTGTGACTCGGCCGGAGATCGCTTCTGCGGAGCGACTGTGCCTTGGCAGGGGGCCGCTCCCCGCGACTCGACTCCGGTCGCTCACCAGATGTAGCGCACGGTGTACTCGACCGTGCGGACGCCGTCCGCGGGAACGTCGACCTCGAACTCGATGGTGCGAGCGTCCTTCTTCACGAACTCGGTGTTCTTCGCGGTGATCTCCCAGCCCGCCCAGCGGAAGAGATGCTCGCGGACCAGCACCTTCTGCGGCACGGTCTTGCGGTTGCGGAGTTCGACCTTGAAGGACTCCGTCATCACCCGGCGACCCGTGTCGATGGTGAAGTCGGTCTGGGTGCGCTCGCCCACGACATCGAAGGACTGCCCGACCTTGATGCTCACCTTCTCGTTGCGGGCGGTGTGATCGATCAGATCCTCGCCCACGAATTCGAGCGTGCCGTCGGCGTCATCCTGCTTGTAGACCCGGACCTTGCCCTTGGGCAGCGGCCGACCAAGCCTGCTGGCCTCGTCATTGCGCAGGCGGAGGATGACGTCGATCTTGGGATTGGAGACCGCGCCCATCCCGCGATCGACGTACGGCTCTCCGGCGTAGCCCCATCCCGCGTACGCCGACGTGCCCTCGAAGAGCAGCACCTTGTCGATTGGCACACCCCTCGCGGTGGGAAAGAGGGTGATCTGCTGGGTGGCGTTGGCGAGCACATCGGTCGCTCGGGGCAGGGTGTAGAGGTGATACTCGAAGAAGGACTTCTCCTCGAACCCCTCACTGCCCGCTGCCTCTGCCATCGCGCTGCGAGGCGCGGCCATCCCGCGCATCAGCAGTTGAGGGACGATCCGCTGCACGTCGCCGGCGACCAGCTTCAGATTCGCGTTCTGGTATGCCGCGCCAGACAGGTTCAGCAGTGTCACCCATGCGGCAAGATCAGCGGAACGCTCGTCGTCGGAAAGGACGAGGTTGTAGTCGCTCTTCCAGGTGAGGCCCGCCGTCTGATACGTGGTGCGGACCAGATGCTCACCGGCGCTTTCGCCGTTGAGCTTCCACACCAGCGTCGGCCGGGTGATGAGCCCGCCGGGAAGGTCGGAGAAGATGACTCTGGCGTTCTGCTGCGGGATCATCTGAAGACCCTCGATGGTCTGGAGCAGCAGTTGGCCGTTGCGAGCGGAGAGGAGTGTTCCCGTCACCCGCTCTTCGCGGTCACCGATCACGCGGTCGATGCTGATCACGCGATCGGTGTACCGCTCGAGCAGCTTCTCGGGCGACACCAGATCGAACTCGAAGTTCTGCTCGACGACCGCTGTCGCCGGATCGGTGAGGTCGACGAAGCTGACGGTCGTCGGATCGATGAAGGCGGCCACGTCGGTGAAGCGCAGCACGTGGAAGCCCTTCTCGATGGGCACCGCCCGTACCTCCTTCACCACGCCGAAGCCCGGCACCTGCCACGCCGCCCCCGGATTGCCTCCCTGACGCTGCTGGGCGATGAACTGCTGGGCGTCGAAGCCAGCCGGATCGGCGCTTGAGTACACAGTCAGCGAGATTCCCGGCTTCGCCTTAACGGCGGGGACGGTCGACTTCAGGGTCATGGGAGCTGGCTCCGAGGCCGAGATGGCCCCGGCGAGCGCGAGGTGAAGGAGAAGCGCTGCGGTCGTGAGGTGATTCATGGGGTTCCTTTGGCGGGGAGTGGCCGCTCGGCGCCGGGAGTCTCCCCGCCCGAGCGCCTCATGCTCCGTCGCCCCCCGGCGAACGAGCATGAGGGAGCGGACGGCACGACGGTAGGAATCGACAGCGACCGAGTTGTCGGCGAATCACGGGTGACCAGGATCGGGCTGATCGGACTCGTCGGTCAGGTACGGCTTGGCGGAGTCACCCGGTTCGCCCGAGTCGGACTTCGCGGGATCGACGAGAGCTCGGCCGAACAATGACTTCGGTGGATTCGGATAGCCATCCTTCGGGATCCAGATGCCAGGCTCTTCGGAGTGGAGCGGACGACCGTTTTCGGCTCCCGGGAGCCGATCCTCGCTCAGGATCAGATAGATGTCCGAACTGACCGCGGGCGACTGATAGAAGTAGCTGTGGCCGAGGAATCCGGTCCTGGCATGCACGTCGATCATGCCGATGGTGGGGGGTGATTCGTTGAGGGCCTTGCGCAACTCCGGATCAAGTCGATCGAGACGCAGCCCACCCAGGCGGAGGGCGCTGGCGAAGAGCCAGTCCGCGATGCCGATGGCCCGATCCTGACCGGAGAAGTAGATGGTCGTCGACTCCGGAACGGTGTAGAGGTACTCGGCCGAGATGCGTTGACTGACCACATCCAGGTCCAGATCCGGTGCGGCGAGGATCAGGTGCCCGAGCTTGAGCGTCTCGCGGGTCGATCGTCCAGCGGACCGTTCGATCATGTTCACCTCGCGCAGGGCGGTGACGGCGACATCGGTGCCCCGGCTGTGTGCCAGCACGTTGATCTTCCTGACGTCCGGCGACGCGGCGACCATCCGAAGGAACTTTCGCAGGTGGTAGATCGTGAACTCACCCGACTCGCGGTCGTGGGTGTACCCGCGCAGGCCACCAAGTCCAGCGGGCCAGCTGTAGGCGATGACCAGTCCCTGACGAGCCGTGAAGTGGGAGAGTTGGACGGCGACGAACATCGAGTCCTGGAAGGAGTTGTTGTAGCCATGCACGAAGACGGTCACCCGCCCGTCGTCCTCGGGCTCAAGGTGACTGCGGATCAGTTCGTGCAGCGCGGCGATCTGAATCGCGTCCTTCGCTTCGATCGCCGGATCGGGAATCTTCGTCCCATCAGGGCCCTCGACAAGGGGGATTGGCGTCGGCGAGAGACGGCCCACCTCTTCGATCTCGCGCAGGTGCAGATTGACGGGGCGCAGCGGATGTGAATTGCCGTTCGCTCCGACCAGTTCGCTCCAGGAGAGGTTTTCGCCGAATTCCACCCTCGCGACGCCGAAGCCGAGAGACTTCGAGCGCTTCCACGTGTAGTCCAGCCGACTGTCGAGATCTTCGCCGGCGCGGCGATCCGTGGCGTAGATCACATCGACCGTGGACGTGCGTCTCGACTCCGGAACGCTGGCAATCGGGCTGGGGTCGCGGCACTCGCAGATGTTCGGGAGCGGAGCGAGCGAGCTCTCGCATCCGACCGTGACGAGGAGCGAGAGCACGACCGGCAGAAGTGCGGGAACGAATCGCAGCGAGCAGAATCGACTGTGGTTCATGGGATGTGTCAACGGGCGATTGCTTCGGCCCGAACTTCGCGGAGGACGGTGACCTTGATTTCGCCGGGGAAGGTCATCTCTTCCTCGACACGCTTGGCGATGGCTCGCGCAATTGCGAATGCCTCGGTGTCGTCGGCACGCTTGGCATCGATGATGACCCGCACTTCGCGTCCCGCCTGGATGGCGTGGGCCTGGTCGACGTGCGGCTGTTCGCGGGCGATGGCCTCGAGCTGCTCGAGCCGCTTGATGTACATCTCCATCGATTCGCGCCGGGCCCCGGGGCGTGCTCCCGAGAGCGCATCCGCGGCCATCACGATCGGGGTGTAGGGGGTGGTGGCGGGAATGTCGCTGTGATGGCCGCCGATTGCATTCAGCACCGCCTCGCTCTTCTCGCCGTACTTGCGGGCGAACTCCATGCCGATGGCCGGGTGTCCGCCCTCCATCTCGTGGTCCATCGCCTTGCCGAGATCGTGCAGGAAGCCGGCGCGGCGGGCGATCGAACCGTTGAGGCCGAGCTGGTCCGCGATGATCTGGCTCAGATACGCGACTTCGATCGAGTGGCGCAGCACGTTCTGGGCGTAGCTGGTTCGGAAGTGGAGCTTGCCCATCGCCTCGATGATCTTCGGGTTGAGTCCGCGGACCCCGGCCTCGATGGTGGCCTCGTTGCCGAACTTGATGATCCGCTCATTCATGTCCCCGCGGACCTGTTCGACGATCTCCTCGACCCGCGAAGGATGCACGCGGCCATCGGCCACGAGCCTGGCGAGGGCCTCTCCGGCGATTGCCCGGCGGATCGGATCGAAGCAGGAGACGCTGATCACGCCGGGCGTGTCGTCGACGAGGATGTCGACGCCGGTGGCCTTCTCGATGGCTCGGATGTTGCGACCCTCGCGCCCGATGATGCGGCCCTTCATCTCGTCGGAGGGGATCTTCACGCTGCGGACCGTGGAGTCGGCAACATTCTCGGCGGCGAAGCGCTGGATGGCCATGAGGGTGATCTCGCGGCTCTTGCTGCGGGCCTCGGTCTCCGACTTGTCGAGGATCTGCTTGGTGAGGCGGCTCGCTTCGTGCTCGGCCTCCACGCGGACGTCGGCCATGAAGGCTTCGCGGGCCTCCTCGACGGTCATCTGTCCGACCTGCGAGAGCCGCTCACGCACGTTCTTCAACAGCCCCTCGGCCGCCTTGCGGAGTTCGCCGATGCGCCCCTCCTCCTCCTTCGCCGCCGCGTCCATGCGGTCCAGCTTGTTTTCGCGATCGTTGAGCCGCTCCAGTTTGCGATCGAGGGTCTCCTCGCGGCGGGTGGCCCGCGACTGACTCTCCTTCATCTCGGCGAGGCCGCTGGCGATCTCGCGATCGAACTCCTCGCGGCGATCCTTCATCCGCCGCTCCGCCTCGAGCTCGGCCCGTTCGGTCAATCCTCGGGCAGCGGTCTCGGCGTCACGGAGGGTCCGCTCCGCCGAAACTTTGGCGGCGGCGATGGTCCGTCCGGTGACCAGGTGGACGAAGAGAAGCGCGACCAGCAGGCCGACCAACGCGCCGGCGGCGGCGAGGCCGTACGCGATCGGTTCGATCGCCAGGAGAAGTGGGGGGAACGAGGAGTCAGCAACCGAGACCACGAGGAGCTCCCATCTGGCGACTCGGCGCAGCAACAGCCGCAGTCGCACCGAACAGGGCGCGCCATCCAATGGGTCACGACCGTGACCAGAAGCTCAGAATCCGGGCGACATCTCCTGCCTGGCACGACAGAAGTGACAGGCTGAAGGCTGGGCAGGCGTCAACACTCCACGAAGAGGCGCTGAAGAGGACAGGACGGTCGCACGAACGATGAGGAAGTCTGGTCAATCTATCGCGTGCAGCAGGTGAAGGAGCCTGGGCTGCACGGCCGCGACGACCCGATGATCGAGCGCGGAGGAATCGGTCGCACCATTGAGGGCGGGCCGGAAAACCCCGGGAAGGCGCGACGCACGCCGCAGACCGCGCCGGGGAGAATGGCAAAGTATCCGGCCGATTGGGAACCGATGTCAAGGAGCGCGGCCGTTCGGGGCCCTCACGCGGTGCCGGCGAGCTTCCGGACCGTGAACATGAAGGTCCGCTTCATGTTGGCGTGCATGGCCATCACCACCGCGCTGTAGATCCCGGCGGCAATCAAGGCCCCGACCACCAGCGCCCAGCGGGCTGCGGGGCCCTCCTCGACGGTCTGCCCGATGGTCGAACCGGGCGCCAGTCCGGCCGCGAGCAGGTTGAGGGGGCTGACCGCGGTCAGGACGGCGCCGAGGTAGGGGATTCCGCGACCCGCCGCGTATCCGCAGATCCCGAGGGCCCCGGTCACGGCGAGGGTCACTCCGACTGCCGCGACCACCGAGCCGATCGTTCCCTTGCTCTTGATCGACCACTGCAGCCCGATCATCACGCAGAAGGCGATGAAGGGAACCAGCACGATGGGCAGGGCAATCGCCGCCTCGGGAAGGACCACCGGCAGGGCAATCGGCTTGGTCGAGCCCTCGATCGCCTCCTGCACCGTGACCCCCTGGGCGGCGCCGAAGCCGGCGGTGAAGACGTAGAGCGCCGTCAGCAGCATGGTCACCGTCGGCACGATCATCATCGGGGCGAGGTACTGGATCAGGCCGCCGAGCTTGCCGGTGAGGTAGGGGCCCGGCTGGATCGGGGTGGTCAGGATGATGTCGAGCGAGCCGTCCTCGCGCTCCTTGCTCACCGCCACGGCGCTCAGGTTCAGCGCGGTCAGAGCGATGATCACGATCTCGGCCCCGACCACCGCGGCGAGCGCCAGGCGAAGCTGGGCGTGATCGATCAGCCCGGCGAAGTGGAGCGTGAGGATCACGATGGCGACGATGAGACCGGCGCCGACGAAGCTCCAACGAGCCAGGACGGCGCCGACGCTGGTGCCGCGGCTCTGGCTCTCGCGCCACACGATCGGGTTGTGACCGACCTTCCGCGCCGGGCGATCACCACCCTTGGGCGGCACCCGGAGCAGGCGCCGCCAGAGCGGCACCGTGCCCAGCCTGGCCCCGATCACCCGCAGCCTTGCGGTCGAGAAGACGATCAGGGTGACGCTGATCACTCCACCGAGCCAGCAGAGCGTGGCCACCGGCCGACCGAACCACATCCGGGTGACGAAGGAGGAGTCGCCGGTCACCTCGTGCGGCTGGTAGCGGTTGGTGTAGAGAAGCGACTCGAGGGCCAGGAAGGGATTGAGCGGCGTCATGATCGTCGTCAACCCGCCGGCGCCGCCGGTGGTGTTGCCCCGCAGCCACGCATCGAGGGCATAGGTCACGAAGAGATACATGACCACCGTCACATAGAAGACGAAGACCGCCCGCCGCCCGGCGGTTCGAGTGACGCTCAGGGTCACGGCGATTGCCGCGACGATCAGGGCGCTGCTGGTGGCGATGGCGTAGCTGGTGAAGATCGATCGCCCCGGCACGCCGCCGAAGTACTGGGTGATCGAGAAGAGCGGAAGCGTCGAGAGCAGGAGCGCCAGCACGAAGAAGAGCCGCCCGAAGAGATTCCCGAGCACGATCTGCATCGCATTCAGCGGCGTCGTCAGCAGGATGTCCCACGTGCGCGGGTTCGCCTCCTGGGCGATGGCGCCGGCCATGAAGATCGGAGTCAGCAGGCAGATCAGGCCGACCTGACCGAAGCTGACGATGGTGAAGGCTTCGGCCCCGCGCTTGGCCATCTCTCGAAGGGTCTGCTCGTTGCCGGCGAGCGCCACCAGCAGGACCACGATCATGATCGCCAGGTATCCGGCGCGGATATAGAAGTGCCGCATCCGCCGCGAGCCGCCCTGCACGAGCCGCACGCAGATCGGGTTCAGCGGCAGGAGCCGCATCAGCCAGTCGAGGACGGCAGGCATGGGGGGGAGGGTAGCAGTTCGTCGGCTGGCGCCGACTGGCGGCGCGTCGGCTTCGCCGCCGCGTGATGAGGAGTGCCGCGTGCGCGGCACCTTCTTGGG
>CAYXKH010000142.1:2892-8174 GCA_964465255.1 uncultured Isosphaeraceae bacterium | reverse complement strand
GAGCCCGGCGGGCTGAGCCACGCGTGGGCTTTGCGGGCGGTGCGGGCGCGGGCTGTTTGAGCGCTCCGCTCGGCGCTTCGGGCCGACACTCGCTGTTGAGAGAGGGGCGCTGGTGCACGCTCTGGCGTACGCTCAGCCGGGACGTGGGAACTGAAATCCCTCGGGGGGCCGATCCGACGTGAACTGCCGAAGCTGCGCCTATCCGCTCTGGAATCTCGGCACCCATGTGTGCCCGGAGTGTGGAACTCCCTTCTCGCCTGCGGAGTTCGAGTTCCTGCCCTGCAGCGTTCGATTCTGCTGTCCGCAGTGCGACCAGTCGTACTTCGGCACCGATCCGCGGGGACTGCTTCTCCCGCGGACCTTCCCCTGCGTGAAGTGCGACGCGGCGCTCACGCTCGATGCGATGATCGTGCGCCCTCTTCGCGAGGGCGAGGTCACCAACAACAGCCCGATCAGCATGCCCTGGTTCGAGCGCGAACGGCGGGGCACGGTGCGGGCCTGGTTCGCCACCATCGGGCCGGCCATGACCCGTCCCGGGCCACTGATCGATGCAGTCCCCGAAGACGCCTCCGCGAGCGGCGCGGTCGGCTTCATGGCCATGACCATCGCGATCTTCACGATCGTCTCGGGAGTGCCGATGTCGCTCTTCAGCGGTCTGGTCTTCAACCGAATGATGGGGCAGGGCGGCAGCTCGCGGATCGACTACATCCTCATGCAGGCCGCAGGCTACTGCTCGCTGGTCGTCTCGCTCATCGTCGCGGCACTCATCTGGGCCGTTGTCCTTCACGGAATCCTGCGGATGGTCGGTGGGGCGACGAAACCACTGCTGCGCACCCTCCACGCCATCAGCTACAGCGCACCTGCGGCCGTCCTCATGGCCGTGCCCTGCGGCTGTCCCGGAGTTCTCGGGGGCATCTGGTGGATCATCAGCGGCCTCCGCATGACCGCCCGCGTCCATCGCTGCGACGGTGGCCGAGTCGCGGTTGCAGGAATCGCCGCCCTCATCGTCGCTCTGGCGCCGGTGGTCGCGGTCCAGGCGGCCATGATCATGTGGAGCCAGCGGGTGGCGATGCGGATGACGTTCGCGGGCACCGGAGGAATCGCAGGCGCCGTGATTGCGGCGGGGCGCGTCGGGCCGGCGCTCCGCGCCGTGGCCGATCGAACTGGCGCATGGCCGGCGCACGGACTCGAGCTCTGGTTCGACGGAGTCACGTCCGCCGAGTTCGCGGCACTGTCGACATCACCCTCGACCGCACGAGCGGGGTCGAGCCTGCGCTTCAGAGACCTCGAGCGCAACCCCAACTCGACTGCGCGGCTCATCGAATACGAAGCGGCGCGGCTCCCGCCGACGACGATTGCCCATCGCGTTGGCGATGTGATCTTCACCTATCACGGCATCGACCCCGCGAGCAGCGCGTCGGAGCTGTGGATTGCGGTGATTCCAGGGGCTCCCGGCGTTTCAGGGGTCGGCTCGGACTGGATCGTCGTCCAACTCGACGGAGGCTCCCTCGCGGTTCGCGGCACGTCCGAGAGCGTTCGATCCGCAATCGACCAGCAGAACCGACTTCGCACCGCCGAAGGCCTGGCGCCGCTCCCCGCTGACCTCTCTTCGCTGACCGTGGATGCGGCAGCGGTGCGGTAGGGCGAGACGGGGGTCGTCGGCCGGCGCCGACTCCTGAGGTGCCGCGTGCGCGGCACCTTGTATCGCTCGGCACCATCGACGCGGGGCTGGCTGCGCCAGCCTGGTCGATCGAGCCGAGCAGATCAGGAGGGGGGCGTGGTGATGGATGCCACGGCCGGCTTGTCCGACCGTGAGTGCGGGGGATGAGCGCGACATCGTCCCTTTGGGCCCCCGAGCACCGGCTCGGCCGAACCTCCCCCCTCAGCTTCGCCCGATGGTCAGCGACACGCTGTCGTCCTTGGTCTTCTCGACATGCAGCCGCTGGGCGCGGGTCGTCGACCAGTCGGTGATGCGTCGATCGGGCGAGGAGTCGTCGGCATGCACCTTGAGCAGGTTGTATTCGTTGTTCCGCTGCGCCGGGGTGAAGCCTGCGTCGCGGATCAGCCGACAGATCGTCGCCTCGTTCAGGCAGTAGGTGGTGCCCGCGGAGGAGACCACGTTCTCCTCCATCATCACGCTGCCCATGTCGCTGGCGCCGAAGCGGAGGCCGACCTGACCGACCAGCGGGCCCATCGTCACCCAGCTCGAGCCGATCGAATAGATGTTGTCGAGGTGGAGGCGGCTGAGGGCCTGCGTACGGAGATAGGCGCTGCTGCCGACGAGCCGCACGCGTCGTCCGAACTCCGGGTGCGCCTCCTTGCGACCTTCGCCGTCAAGACGCGCAACGACGTCGCCGGGGAACGGACCTTCGTCATCACTCCACTCCTTGGCCCGTCCCAGCGGCGTGTTCTCGCGCTGAAACGGCCACGCGATGAAGGCCTTGTAGCGCCCGCCGCCCGAGCCCGCGAAGTCGGCGATGGCCTTGTCCTGCCAGCGACGCACCAGCTCCATGTGGTGGATGCGATCGGCGACACCCTCGATGTGTCCGAACATCATCGTGGCCGAGGTGTTCATGCCCAGCTCGTGGGCCACCCACATGGTGGTGAGCCACGCTTCGGCATCGCACTTGCCAAGGCCGATCTTCCGCCGCACCGCGGGCGCAAAGATCTCTCCGCCTCCTCCGGGAACGCTGTCGAGGCCCGCGTCGCGGAGTCGCACCATCACCCAGCGGATCCTGTCGGCCAGCGTGTCGCCGGGCGGATTGAAGAAGTTGACGAACTCGATGAACTCCGGCGGACTGAAGGCGTGCACGTGAACCGCGGGGTGCCTGGCCTTGATCGCCTGCAGCAGGTCGAGATACCACTCCAGCGGCAGCGCCGGATTCATGCCGCCCTGCATCAGGATCTGGGTGCCGCCGATGGCCACCAGCTCGTCGATCTTCCCGAGCAGCGTCGGTGTGTCCAGGGTGTACGCATCGGCCTCGTCACCGTCGCGCCGAAACGCGCAGAAGGTGCACTTCGCGGAGCAGATGTTGGTGTAGTTGATGTTCCGATCGATCACATACGTTCGGATCCGCTGGCCATGAATGGCCCGAGCCCGCAGATCGGCCCAGTGACCCAATTCGGCCAGCGGCATCTCGTGATACAGCTCGAACGCCTGCTCCGGCGTCAGCCGCACGGCCCCGTCCACAACCCCCTCCAACAGCCCCGCATCAAGCGCAGAGATATGCGGAGAAGTCGTGGGAATTGCCGCGGTTGACGAGGTACTGAGCACGGGAGCGGACGATAGGGAGCCAGGGGGGAGGGGGCAGGGGGCAGGAGGCAGGAGAGATCGCAGGGGTTGCACGATTGGATGCGGGGGCGGAGTTGTTGAGCGGTGGGCGCGCGGTTGTCTGGTCAGAGGTGACGTTCAGCGTGTGAAACACGGCTGGACAAGCCAGCCGTGGCATCCAGATCTCCAGCCTGCAATCTCCCAGTACGAGCTCACGCCCCCTTGCGGGGCGAAACCTGACCCGGTGCGGAGACGCCCAGGGTGGCGCGTGCGAGCCGGCGCGCCTCGAAGTACGCAACGACTTCGCCGAGCTCCTCAATCCGCAACAACTTCTCCCGGAAGGAAAGCGCCAGGAACTCCTGGTGCTGACGGCCGCGAGTGCCTTCATGAGTCGCCAGGGTCCAGTCGATGTCCTCGGGCATTGCGACTCTCGCCGTGGATCAGTCGAAGTTCGGCGATGTCCGCGAGGTCCTGCGGTCTTCCACCCGACTGTTTCAACCTCAGCAGGGTCTCCAGTCGCACGATTCGCAGTGTGACGCCCGGCGCCACGTCCTCGACGACCGCCGCAGCGAGTTCAACGCCGAAGTCGAATGGCTCGGAGACGAAGACATCGACCGGTGTCTCCACCGGCTGTCTCTCAATTCCATCCGACCGAATAGAACAGCGCCGTGAACAACAGGTCCGCGAGCACGACGCTGACCACCGTCTGGACCACGGTGTTGGTGGTGGCGAGGCCGACGCCGGCGGCGCCGCCGCTCACTTTGAGGCCGTTGTAGCAGGCGATCGAACCGAGGATGGCGCCGAAGACGGTGGCCTTCACCAGGCCGGTGAGGAAGTCGGAAGGCTCGAGCTGGGTGAGGGTGTTGTCGCGATAGAGCGCAAAGGGAACATCGAGGACGAACACCCCGATGAAGCCGCCGCTGACCACCGAGGTGATGTCGCCGATCACGGTGAGGATCACGAGGCTGATGGTGGTGGCGATCACCCGCGGGACCACGAGGAAGCGGATGGGATTCAGAGCGTGGGCTTCGAGGGCCTCGAGCTCCTCGTTCACCGCCATGGTCCCGATCTCCGCGGCGATCGAGGCGCCGGCGAATCCGGTGAGGACGATGGCGGCGATCAGCGGACCCAGCTCGCGAAAGATCGCGATTCCGATGATGTTCGCGGTCTTGTCGGTCTGTCCGAATTCGGCGAGGGGCGGTGCCATCTGCAGCGCGAGAATCACGCCGATGCAACCGGCGACGAGCATCACGATTCCGATCGACTGGATGCCGACGCGGACGAGCTGAGTCATGACGGCCGCGCGGCCGAGTCGAACGCCGACCTTGCGAAAGCTCTTCCAGATCCAGCCGACCACGTCGAAGGCCAGCCACGACACGCCGCCGATCAGTGCGAAGGCGCGAAGCCACATGTCGCCCCAGACGTCGAGGAGCCGGATCAGGAGCGAACTCGATCGGGTTTCGACTGTCACGGGCCCCTTCGTCCTTGAGAACTAGTCCTTGAGCGCGGCGTCGCGGGTGGCGACGATCTGGAAGACGGTGTCGAGTCGCGCAATCTCGATGATCGAGCGGACCCGCGGCTGGAGACCGGTGATCAGCATGCGAGTGCCGTTGCGCCGCGAGATCTGCATGGCTTCGACGAGCGTGGCGACGCCGGAGGAGTCCATGTACTGCACCGCGGTGAGATCGATCACCAGCCGCCTGGGCTTCTTCGAGGCGGCGCTGGAGAGCGCCGCCCGCAGCTTCGGCGAGCGCACCAGATCGATGTCGCCGAACGGCTCGACGAGGGTGCCGTCTTCGAGGGGCGAGGATCGAACGGTCTCTGCTGACGGGTCCATGAAGCTTCCGGGGGTGCGCGGGAAACGGCCGAGCGATCGGGGTGGCTGCGGCAGTGCCGCCGAGGAGTGGATCCAGCGGTCGGCCACGACCGAGTCGCGACCATACCGCGCACCGGCCCCCGAGGCATGGTCCGTCCCCGCAAGGGGAGGTCGAATCAGGCAACTTCTCTCAGC
>CAYXKH010000142.1:0-2792 GCA_964465255.1 uncultured Isosphaeraceae bacterium | reverse complement strand
CCGAGGCATGGTCCGTCCCCGCAAGGGGAGGTCGAATCAGGCAACTTCTCTCAGCCCGGAGCCTGGAACCCCGGAGCCTGGAACCCCGGAGCCTGGAACTTGGTGAGCGTGAGCCGCATTCCCCCTTGGGGGCGCCGCTCCCAGACGCACCCGTCCATGACTTCCCGAATGATGTGCACGCCGAGTCCGCCCGGACGGATGTCATCGAGATCGCGACTGCGGATCTGACACGGATCGACCTGCTCGCCCTCGTCGTCGATGACGAAGATGACGCCTTCGCGCGGGGCGCTGACCCGCGAGATCTGCAGCCAGATTCGGCCATCCGGCCGTCGCCGGTAGCCGTGATTGATCACGTTTGCGACCGCCTCGTCGACTGCAAGGGCCATCTGAAACTGGGCGTTCTCGTCGAAGCCCCAGCGACTTGCGAGAGTGGTGACGAAGGCCCGGACCGGGGCCAGCAGGTCGGCGCTGCTGCTGATCTCGATCAGGACGGTGTCGCGGCAGTCGCAACTCGCGGGAGTGTCGACGGCCAGTCCGATTGACTGGTTGCTCGGAGCGTCAGCAGTCACGAGATGGGTCCCTCCGACTGCGTCGATTGCACCGATGTCGGCGTCGTGCCGGACAGATCGGCGCTCTCGAGCCAGCCCTTGCTGGCCGCGAATTCGACCCATCGGTCGATGGCGGCCTCACGCTCGATCGGCGAATCCGTGATTCGGTAGCCACATTCCGTGCCGCTGATCCGTCTCAGGGCCTCGTCGGCCGCGAAGCAGACCGCCGGATCGTCGTGCTGGAGCGACTCGATCAGCTCCGCAACGGCGGCAATGTCGCGGGTGCGGGCGGCGGCCTCGATGGCGTAGAGCCGTGCCGCGGGCTCGGGGGAATCGAAGCGACCCGCGGTGGCGCTCGGGCCGCAGGAAACCCCGGCAAGAGCGGAAATCGCCAGTGCGGCGACCCGCGCGGCGACGCGTCCCTGCCGCGTCCTCGGAGCAAGGGCGCCACCCGAGACGGGCGGGGCGGTAAGACGTGCTGGAGAGGTCTCCCGACACCGCATCGACGGGAGCATACCCGCGGTTCCTGGGGGGTTCTCGGGGGAAGACCCGAAAGGGACCGTCCTGCTACATTCAACCCCTTCCCTTTTCTCGTGTCACTGCCATGACCAGCCCGCGTTCGACTTCATCAGCCCGCGCCGCGCACACTCGGTCCGATGGGTCGACTCCGTCGACTCCGACCGCCGAGGTGGTTCCGATCCTCGACTTCGGGAGCCAGTACGCCCAGCTCATCGCCCGCCGAGTGCGCGAAGCCGGAGTCTTCAGCGTGCTGGTGGCACCGACGATCTCGCTCGAGGAGCTTCGAGCGATGCGCCCGAAGGGCGTGATCCTCTCGGGAGGTCCGAGCAGCGTGACCGATCGCGGGGCGCCGACGTGCGATCCGCGGCTCTTCGAACTTGGCGTGCCCGTGCTCGGCATCTGCTACGGCATGCAGTTGGCCTGTCAGATGCTCGGCGGTCGAGTCGACAGCGCTCCCGCGCGGGAATTCGGACGGGCGAAGCTCGAGATTCTTCCGGCCGAGAGCGATCCGAGAGGGTTGCTCTCCGGGATCCCTTCGCAGACCACGGTGTGGATGAGTCACGGTGATCAGGTGCGCGGTCTCGGCGAGCACTTCATCCCGCTGGCCTCGACGCCGACGTGCCCGATCGCCGCGGTGCGTCATCGCACGCTTCCGTTCTATGGGGTGCAGTTTCATCCTGAAGTCACGCACACACCGCACGGCAGCGACCTCCTCCGCAACTTCCTCTTCGACATCTGCGGCGCCACCGGCACCTGGCGGATGGCCGACTTCCTCGAGTCGGAGTGCGAACGAGTGCGCGAGCAGGTCGGTGACGGTCGCATTCTCTGCGGCCTCTCCGGCGGGGTCGATTCCTCGGTCGTGGCCGCGCTTCTGGCCCGGGCCATCGGCGACCGACTCACCTGCATCTTCGTGGACAACGGACTGCTGCGGAAGAAGGAGCGGGATCTGGTCGAGAAGACCTTCCGCGATCACTTCGACATCGATCTGCGCGTGGTCGATGCTGCGGATGCCTTCCTCGACGATCTGAAGGGAATCAGCGATCCGCAGGAGAAGCGGCGTCGCATCGGCCATCGGTTCATCGACGTCTTCCGCACCGCGGCCGCCGAGGTTTCGGCCGACGGACGCGGCCCGCTCGGCTTCCTTGCCCAGGGAACGCTCTACCCCGACGTGATCGAATCGGGACACGGTCATGCCGGCACCGCGGCGAACATCAAGCTCCATCACAACGTCGGCGGGCTGCCGGAGGAACTCGGATTCGAGCTGATCGAACCACTCCGCGCCCTCTTCAAGGACGAGGTGCGGGCCCTTGGCGAAGTGCTCGGACTCCCCGAGCACATCGTCTGGCGGCATCCTTTCCCCGGTCCCGGTCTTGCCGTGCGGGTGCTTGGCGAAGTGACCCTGGAGCGCCTCGACCTGCTTCGCGACTGCGACGAGATCGTGCTCGAAGAGATCGTGGCCAACAACCTCTATCGCCGCACCAACCAGGTCTTCGCGGTCCTGCTTCCGATCCGAAGCGTGGGAGTGATGGGGGATGGTCGAAGCTACGACTCGGTCGTCGGCGTGCGGGCCGTCGAGACCCAGGACTTCATGACCGCCGATTGGGCCCGCATTCCCTACGACGTGCTGGCGACGATCAGCAATCGCATGATCAACGAGGTGCGCGGCGTCGGTCGCGTGGTCTACGACATCAGCAGCAAGCCGCCGGCGACGATTGAGTGGGAGTA
>CAYXKH010000141.1:0-8207 GCA_964465255.1 uncultured Isosphaeraceae bacterium | reverse complement strand
CCTGTCACCCATGTGACCGAACAAAACTGTTACCCATGTGACCGGTATGTACCGAATGCGGAATGAGGAACGGGGTGAGAGGAGTGGCGATTGTCCAGATTCTCGGCGATCGTGTCTCCGCGAAGCGTCGCAAACCGCCCCACGCGTCGGACCCGTCCCGTGCTCCTCATTCCTCATTCCTGATCCCTTCTTCCTCATTCCTGGTCCCTTCTCCCTCCTCCCCCCTTCCCCTCCCCATGTCCACCGCACTCCACTGTTCGCCTGGCCGGAAGGCAGCGTGCGATCACCTGACGGCGGTGGTCTCGTCCTTTCCGGATCTTCCAATTGCCGGGGTGGGTGCCGATGGTGCCCTCGATGGGCTCGACGGTCGCGATGCGGGCCTTGCTCGGGCCATCGACGGCGCCGTGCGCCGCCGCTGGATGACGCTGACGGCGCTTCTCGAACGGCGGCTCGATCGGCCCTTCGATTCGCTCGAGCCGCCGCTGCAGGCGGTGCTCCTGGCGGGCGCGGCCCAGCTTCTCCTGCTCGAGCGCGTGCCCGACCACGCCATCGTGCACGAGTCGGTGGAATGGTCGAAGCACGCCATGCGGGTCGGCGCCGGTCGGATGGTCAACGCGGTGCTGCGGAGTCTGGCCCGACATCGTGACGAAGCCCAGGTGATCGACCGTCGAACCGGGCCGCTCGCCGCCAACGAGCTGCCGCTCGAGGACGGACGCCTGCTCCGCTGGAGGTCGCCCGTCTTCGAACAGGATCGGGCGATGCAACTCGCCCAGCAGACCAGCCACGCGCCACTCCTTGTCAATCGCTGGTGTGAACTCTTCGGCGACGCCCGCGCCGAGAACCTCGCGCTTCACGGGATCATGCTCGCGCCCACGATCGTCACCGGCGCAATCGGCGACGACCCCGATCTCGAGCGGCACTCCACGGCCGGGTTTCGCGTGCTCCGCCCCAACGCGGCGCCGATCTCGGGCATCCTGGCGCGGAATCCGCAGGCGTGGGTGCAGGATCCCGCATCGGCAGCCGCGGTCATGGCCACCGCCGGACTGGCCCTGAAGACGATCGTCGACTGCTGCGCCGGACGCGGAACCAAGACCCGCCAGCTTCTGCATGTCCATCCCGGAGCGGTGGTGATTGCCGCCGACCCTGATCCCGTTCGATTCGCCGCGCTGGAGCAGGCGTTCGCCCGTGAGAAGCGGGCGGAGGTCGTGCCGAGCTCGCAGCTTCCTGCCGCAGTGGCCGGTCGCGGCGGCGCCGATCTCGTTCTCGTCGATGTGCCCTGTTCGAACTCGGGTGTGCTCGCACGCCGGCTGGAGGCACGCTATCGCTTCACCGCAGATCGGCTTGCCGATCTGGTCCAGTTGCAGCGGCACATCGTGCGGCAGGCGGTCCCGATGCTGACCGCGACCGGCCGACTGCTCTACGCCACGTGCAGCGTCGAGCCCGAAGAGAATCACGCGCAGTGGGCGTGGATGGAGTCTCAGATGGGGCTGGCGCGCGACGCCAGCGAGGCCATCCTGCCCAAGGGCGCACCCGGCGATCCCGCGAGTCGGTACTCGGACGGCGGCGCATGGGCCCTGTTCACGCGACGAGGCTGACCACGAATCCCCAAAGCCTTCGTGCTACCATCCCCGCCTTCAAGAAGTCCCGACTCGCCCACCGCGCGCTTCGCGTTGCGTCACCATCTGCGCCATGAACGTTCTTGACATCCTCACGACGACTGCGGTCAAGGTTCCGCTGGTCTCGACGACAAAGCGCGGCGCCATTGAAGAGCTGGTCGACGTCCTCGCGGCCGCCGGACTCGCCAGCGATCCCGCGACCCTCAAGCGAGTGGTCTGGGAGCGCGAGACTCAGCGCTCGACCGGTATCGGCGAAGGGCTGGCGATCCCCCACGGCAAGTGCCCCACCATCAATCAACTGGTGATGGCCGTGGGGCGACCCGAGAAGCCCATCGACTTCGATTCGATCGACC
Source organism: uncultured Isosphaeraceae bacterium (assembly GCA_964465255.1). Classification (GTDB taxonomy): domain Bacteria; phylum Planctomycetota; class Phycisphaerae; order Phycisphaerales; family SM1A02; genus CAYXKH01. The sequence goes on along the minus strand of CAYXKH010000141.1, from coordinate 6,238 downwards.
GCAAGCCGGTGCGGCTCATCGTGCTGCTCGCGTCGCCGCCCGATCGCACCAGCGATCACATCCAGGCGCTCGGACGGATCAGTCGGATGATGACCAACGCCGCGTTCCGCGAAGCGACCTACTCGGCAAAGTCCGCCGAAGAGCTCTACTCGCTCTTCGCCCGCGCCGAGAAGAGCTGAGAGGCCCCTCGAGTCACTGCCCGCCGCCGGCATTGAGGCCCTTGCTCAGATACGGGCGTGCTTCGTCGCCGCGCCCGGTGCCCGAGAGCAGTTCACCCAGAGCCTGATTCATCCGCGGATCGTCCGGGGCCAGCTCGACGGCCCGGCGGAGTTCGACCTCGGCCGCCTCCAGATCGCCGGACTTCCCGAGACCCAGAGCGAGCGCGTAGTGGGCGAAGGGATTGTTCGGCGCCAGACGCAGCGTCTCGCGGACGAGCTCGATTCCCTCGCTCAGATCGGCGCCCTCGCCATGCAGGATGAGCAGGAGCGAGAGTCGACGCATCAGCAGCAGTCGCCGATCCGCGTGGCCCGCACTGCGATCGTCGACGACCCGAGCGAGCGAGGCTCGCACCAGCGCAACCGAAGCCTCGTTCTCACCTTCAGACGCGAGCATCGAGGCGATCTCGTCGATCAGGTTGACGAAGGTGGGCGAGGATTCGAACGACTCGGTCGCGAGGGCCACGGCTTCGTCCGGCCGGCCCTGAGCCCGCAGCAGCCGAGTGAGCTGGATCAGTCGGGCTTCATCGACGCCGTATCGATCCAGCGAGCGTCGCATCAGCGCCTCTCCGTCGGCGTGCCGCTGCTGCGTGGCGGCAAGCCACGCGCGGCGCAGGTCGATCGCCGGCTGCCAGCCCCAACCGAGCCCGATTCCACCGTCTCCAGCGAATGAGGCCAGGCGATAGAGCGAGTCGGCTTGCTCGGCGTGCCGGGCTTCGCTCGGCTCGAGGAGCATGGGGTTCTCGGAGAAGACGACCTCGGGTCGGATGAAGACGCGATCGTCGTGCCAGCCCGCGAGCTGGAATGCGCCGGAGACGACGGCGCTGTGACCGAGCAGGGCAACGAGCAGTGCAGCAGCGGCGAGAAGGCCCACGCCGGCCGGGCGCAACACGCCGTGATAGCGAAGTCGGATTCCGTGCAGTTGGGCGTTCGTGTCGCGAAGCGTGCGATAGGCCTTCCAGACGATCCAGACCACGCAGATGGTCACGCCGGCAGCCATCAGGAGCGGGATCACCCCGTAGATGCCGCGGACGGCGAGAAAGGTGAAGAGGGCGAAGGCCGCGAAGGCGATCTCCTCGGGCATCGAGAGATCGAATGCCCGCCGCGCAACCTTCTCGGGCTCGACCCGCGGCTTCTTCGAGATCGCCGGCGCTCCGAAGCCGACGTAGAGCGCCTCCTTCGGGCAGACGCTCACGCAGTCCATGCACTTCATGCAGCCCGGGTCGACGACCATGCCGTAGTCGCGCACCTCCTCATGCACCCGCACGTTGGAGGTGCAGACGGCGGTGCAGTGGCCGCATCCCTCGCAGGCATCGGTCACGCGGATGCGGACGGGGGCGAGTTCGTCCAGCGGCGCGAAGAACCCGCCGTAGGGGCAGCCGTAGGTGCAGAACCCCTTGGCGCCGAGGAAGTACACGGTCACAAAGCCGCAGACGAAGAGGAACGGAATCGCAACAAGCACGCCCGGGAAGGTCGCCCAGAACTGGTCCGTCGTCAGGTGCAACGACCAGCCCGGCCACTTCAGTTCGGGCTGGAGCAGCGGGGCAATCGCCAGTCGGTAGACCACCGGCCAGAGGAACATGTAGAAGGCCAGCGCCAGCGGCATGAACATCAGCAGCCTGGCCCGAAACGGCCGCGGGCGGATGCCGACCTTGGCCAGCATGGCGGCGCAGAAGTCCTGAAGCAGGACCACATGACAGGCCCAGCCGCATACCCAGCGCCCGAAGATCGCCGTCGAGAGAAGGGCCAGGGCGAAGAAGATCGTCCCGACGTTGATCACCCCGTTCTTGACCGCCTCCATCGACTCGCTGGGCTCGATGGGTGTCGTGGTCGAGCCGGTGATGAGCCACTGGATGACGTGGACAATCATCAACCCCTGGATCACGGCCAGCACGATCCAGCGCCGCCTGGCGTTCTTCGACTTCTTGATGCGCGGCGGACTCTCACTCTTGAGGACCGGAAGTGAGATCGACACGGGAGTCGAAGAGCAAGGCATGGCGGAGGGTAGCGGCGGAGGCCGCCGCAGTGGGTCGGCTGGCGCCGACCGGGTCGTCGGCTGCGCCGACTCCTGAGGTGTGCCGCGCCTGGTCGGCTGCGCCGACTCCTGAGGTGTGCCGCGCCTGGTCGGCTGCGCCGACTCCTGAGGTGTGCCGCGTGCACGGCACCTCTTTTCGCTCGGCACGATCAGCAGCGCCGGCTGCGCCTCCGCCGCCGATTGAGCCGAGCAATTCAGGGTGGGCCATTCGAAGGGATTGGCTGCGGCGAGTGATTCAGCGGGGCCGTCCGCGCATCTCCCGCTGAATCGCCGGAAATGCCGCCGCGCATTGCCGCAAGAAGTTTCCTCGCGCCTGACGGCGGCATTTCCGGCCTGAGAGAAGGTGCCGCGCACGCGGCACACCGCTTGAAGCGGCGGCGCAGCACACGCTAAACCAGTCGGCGAAGCCGACCCCCCCACGCGCCCGAATCACGAGAGCGAGTGTCGGCCCGAAGGGCCGAACGGAGCGCTCAAACGAGTCGGGCCGAACGGAGCGATCACACTAATTCTCTGTTGCCAAACCGTCGATCGCAGTCTTGGCGTCCGGGTAGGACTGCTCCAGGGCCATGCGGATCTTCTCAAGGGCCTTGTTCTGGATCTGGCGCACTCGCTCCTTGGTCACGCCGATGATCTGGCCGACCTGCTCGAGAGTGAGTGGAACCTGATCCGCCTTGAGCTCCAGACCGAAGCGATGATGAATCACCGTCTTCTCGACGTCGCTGAGGTCCGCGTCGTTGTTGAGGACGATGTGCTTCACCTCTTCGGCGCACTCCTTCTCGTGGAGCGCCCGAACCGTCTCGAGATGATTGCTCTTCTCGAGCGCGGGATCGAAGTCGGTCGGGAAGCGCTGACGGTACTTGCTCAGCTTCATGCCCTGACGGCTGAAGGCCTTGAGGATCGCCCGGCACGCGTAGGTGCTGAACTTGAAGCCGCGCCCGCAGTCGAACTTGTCGACGGAACGGAGCAGCGCCATGTTGCCTTCGCTGACGAGATCGGCGAAGTCCACCTCGCTCATGCGAGTGCGCTTGGCCATCGCCAGCACCAGCGCCAGGTTCGTCTCCGCGATCTGCTCGCGATAGCCGACGGCGATCGTGTGCCAACGGAGCAGCTCCCGAGCGGTGGTCAGCGAGGGAATGCCGTCGCCGATCTCCATCTGGATCTGCCGCATGCAGTGGCGGGCGTAGTTGTACTGAAGGAACAGCACCCGCTCCTGGGCACCGGTCAGCAGGATCGTTCCAGGGTTCTTGCCACGACCACGGCCGTGGCGATCACGACCGGGCGTGAGATCGTCCATCAGCGGGCGATACCACGACACGTCGGGCTTCTCAATCGACGGAGCCTGCTTGTAGATCCGGTCCTCGGCGTCGGGCCGATAGAACTCGGGAGAATCGATGTAGTCGACCTCTTCCGAGAGGATCAGCTTGAGCAGTTCCTCTTCGTGTGCGGTCAGCCCAGCCAGAGGCGAGCCGCTGCGGCCGGAGCCACCGCGCTCGGTGCCGCTGAGGCGGACCGGGCGCCGTCGCTGACGGACGCGGCTGAGCGGGGAATTGTCGGAGATCATCGGCCTGAGCATGGGCGTCATCCTTTCGTCCCATCCGCGCCACACAGCGCGATTCACAACGTCATTCGTCCCAGCGCTGTCCAAACAAGATCGGCCGTCATTGGCCCCTCTCGAGCCGCCTCCCGACCACCTCGACCGCAGGTTCGACGCACCCACCTCTTTGGGAGAGAGTCAAGCGCGGCGATTGTGAATGTACCGATTCCCATCATGAAGAGTTCAGACGCTTGGAAAGATTCCAAGCCTTTTGTCCGAACCCCGAGAATTCCTCCCGACGGCCCACCATCGGCCCCACAAGCCTCCGCATGAGGGCTCAGAGAGGAGGCTGGCGGGTCGGGTGAGAACCTCTGCTTGGACGTCGGTTCGGAGCGGAGGTTTCGTCCAAATCACGCGTTTGGTTCCGTTCCCCGATGCACAAATGGCAAAAATTTCGCCAAACCCGTCCCCTCGGCAGCGGGGGGAGGGCAGAGGGGGTGCAGAAGGGTGCAGACGCGGCGGGGGTTCGGGCGGCCTCGCCAGGCAGCGGCGCTGGTCCGTTCAGTGAGATGTTGTGAAGTCGAGCGGGAGATCACTCCGCCTTGCCGGAGGAGCTGTCGTAGACCCAGGCGTCGCCAGGGCGGTTGAAGTCCAGGACCTCACCCGCCTTGAAGAAGAGCGAGAGTTCCCGCTCGGCTGCCTCGGGGCTGTCGGAGCCGTGGATCAGGTTGAAGCTGTTGGAGACGCCGAAATCGCCGCGGATGGTCCCGGGCTCGGCCTTGGAGCCGAAGGTCGCACCCATCAGCTTGCGGGCGATTGCGATTGCACCGATTCCGCGGACGGCAAGCACCAGGACCGGGGCGCTGGTCATGAACCGCACCAGGCCGGCGTAGAAGGGCTTGCCGTTGTGGTCCTTGTAGTGGGTCGCCGCCAGCTCCTGGGGGATCTGCATCAGCTTGCAGCCGACGATCTGGAGGCCCTTCTCCTCGAGGCGGCTGATGATGCGACCCATGAGGCCGCGCTGGACGGCATCCGGCTTCAGAATGATGAGGGTGGTTTCCATTGGGTCGGAGATGGTACCGGTTCGCCCCGGCGATTGCAGCCGCCGGCAGCCAGTATGCTCCGCGGCACATGCACTTCTCCGAACGGGTTCGTTCTCTGCGTGAATCGAGCACTCTTGCGGTCAGCGCCCGAGCGGCGGCGCTCCGCGCCCGGGGCGAGGATGTCATCGGCTTCGGGGCCGGCGAGCCCGATTTCGATACCCCCGAGCCGATCCGCGCCGCCGCGATTGCGGCGCTCAATGCAGGAAAGACCCGCTACACCGCCACCGCCGGCGAGATCACCGCTCGGCGGGCCATCGCCTCGAAGCTCGAGCGCGAGAACGGCGTCGCCTGCACTGCGGACGATGTGGTGATCACCGTCGGCGCCAAGCACGCGATCTATCTCTCGCTCCAGTGTCTTCTCGACCCTGGACGGGGGCAGGAGGTGATCCTGCCGACGCCGGCATGGGTCAGCTACCGGCCGCTGATCGAACTCGCCGGCGGGCGCTGCATCGAGCTTCCAACGAGCATGGAGTCGGGCTTCCGAATCGACCCGGCGGCGCTGGCCGCCGCGATCACTCCCCGCACCACCGCGGTCATTCTCAACAGCCCCTCGAATCCTTGCGGAATCGCCCTGCCGCCCGGAGACATCGAGGCAATCGCCACGGTGCTGGCGGCGCGTCCCGACATCGTGGTGATCAGCGACGAGATCTACGAGAAACTGATCTACCCGGAGATCACCCCGGGGTTGCGCCATCTCTCGCCCGGATCGCTCCCGGCGCTTCGTGCTCGCACCATCACCATCAACGGCTTGAGCAAGGCATTTGCCATGACGGGATGGCGGATCGGGTATCTCGCGGCCCCTTCCGGAAGTGGCTTCGCCGCCGAGGTCGCCAAGCTCCAGGGGCAGATGACCAACAACATCACCTCCTTCGTCTACGACTCGATCGTGACCGCTCTGGAGATGCCCGGAGCGACGCTCGAGGCGATGCGGGCCGCCTTCGCGGAGCGGGCCAAGGTCATCGACGCCAGACTTCGCAGCGTGCCCGGACTGGAGTGTGTCGCCCCGAACGCGGCCTTCTACGCCTTCCCGCGGGTGCGAAGCCACTTCGGGACGGCCTCCCCAGGAGGCCGGCTGATCGACTCGGCCGCCGCCTTTGCCGAGGCCCTCCTCGACGAGGCCAAGGTCGCGGTCGTCCCCGGAGAGGACTTCGGCGACGTCGCCCGTGACCACGTCCGCCTCAGCTTTGCCTGCGGCCTGCCGGCCATCGAGAAGGGCGTGGACCGGATCGGCGAGTTCTGCGGCTCCCTCCGCCGAGTCGCCGCGCCGGTGGGGTCGGCCAGCGGAGGGGAATGAGGCCCCCTGAGCGGAATGCCGCCCCCACCCCGCCCTGCCGCGGGGGCGGCTTGTGCC
>CAYXKH010000140.1:0-8272 GCA_964465255.1 uncultured Isosphaeraceae bacterium | reverse complement strand
CATGGGGGCCTTGGGGGCCACGGGGGCCACGGCTTCCTTGACCGAGGCCAGTTCGCGGGCGGTCAGCTCGCGCCATTCGCCGACGGCGAGCCCGCGCAGGCGCAGCGGACCCATGCTCACTCGGCGCAGCTTCTTCACCGGATGGCCGTAGTGCAGGAGCATCTCGCGGACCTGCTGCATCCGGCCATCGCGCAGCTCCATGTAGAGAAGCGTGCGGTCGCGCTCGCGCTTGAGCAGTTCGAGCGTGCTTCGGCTGGACCCGCGAGCGCGCCCGCGACTGCCGCGCTCGGGAGTGAAGATGCCCTCCTCGAGCTGCTTGACCTCTTCGTCGTCGAGTCGTCCGTTGACGAGCACTTCATAGCCCTTGTCCACCTCGTAGCTCGGATGCGTCAACCGATTGGTCAGATCCCCGTCGTTGGTGAGCAGCAGCAGCCCCGAGGAGTCGATATCGAGTCGGCCGACCGGATAGAGCCGCGGATTGTCGGGGTGCTGCACCAGGTCGATGGCCCGGGTCCGGCCTTCGGGATCGCGATTGGTCGAGACCGTCCCGCGCGGCTTGTGCAGCATCACGTAGATCAGCCGTTCCCGATTGCGATTGACCACCTGGCCATCCACCTCGATGCGGTCCTCGTCGGGATTGACCCACGCGGGGAGCGCGCGCACCAGCTCGCCGTTGACGGTGACCGAGCCGGCCTCGATCAACTCCTCGCAGCTTCGGCGGGAGGCGACTCCGAGATCGGCGAGGACCTTCTGGAGGCGCGGGCCGCGGGAGTCGTCGTCGAAGGAATGAGGGCGTCGAGGCATGTGATCTCTGGGGCGGGTCGGCTGGGTACCCATGCGCCGGGCGAGGGTGTGCCGATCCGCCGAAGGGGGGAACGGGCAGGAGAGCATCTTTGACGGCTTGCCGCTTCGGCGACGGCTCCAAACAGCCGGAATCCCCCATGGAGGCGACCAACTGGACCGAATCATCCTCGAAATTGCTACCTTCGCGTCGATGATCGCCTCTCTGCGCATGGCCGTTGTCGCTTGCGGGGTTGCCACCGGCGGGAGCGGGCCGGTTGGCGTGAGCGCCGTGACCCCGCCTGGGGGCGCGACGTTCGTCGATGCCACGGCCGCGCTGGGTGTCGGGCCCGCACACGTGCCCGAGACGGTTGCGCGGGTGGCGCTCGCCGACCTCGACGGCGATGGCTTCCCTGATCTCGTCATCGACCGCCATCGAATCTTTCTCAATCGCCCAGACGCTGCCGCGGCATCTGGGCGTCAGTTCATCGAGGTTCCCGGCCCGCAGACCGGCCTGCTCGCGCCGCTTCCGCCGACGGTGGCGATCTTCGTCGATCTCGACGGCGACGCCCGGCTCGATGCGGTCATCGCCGAGCACTGCGACCTCGGCAATCCGGAGTGGACCGATCACGGACGCCGCTCGCGCTGGCAGCGCGGTCGTGGCGACGGGACGTTCGAGGCGGCTCGACCGCTGCCGTGCGAACCGAAGACGACCGTGGCAATCGCCGCAGGCGACGTGAATCTCGACGGCCGCATCGATCTCTGGATTGGCAACGGCTACGTCCGTTACGGCTCGAGCCAGGAAGCCCACGCCAGTGATCTGCTGTCGAGCACCGCGCCGGGGGCCGATGGGGTTCCGACGTGGGAACGCCAAGCGCTCCCCGAGGAATCGGTCGCCTTCGACGACGAGCGCGATCAGGGACCGCGACCGATGTACGGAGCGATGATCGTCTCTCTCGACCTCTTTCAGAAGCCGCTTCTCTTCGGGCTCTCGTATGGCCGGCGGTGGAATCGCGGGTGGATGCGCCTCCCGGACCGGACCTGGGTGGACCTCGCCCCGGCACTGCGGCTGGACGGAGACGATGTCCGGCACGGGCGCTATCCGATCTGGCTGAAGGAGCGAGGCAAGACCGATCCCCGTTTCGATCGCGCCGACGAGAAGCCCTTCCGCGCCAACGGAAACAGCTTCGATGCCGCCGTCGGCGACATCGATGGCGACGGCCGCTTCGATCTGCTCATCACCGAGATCACCCACGCCTGGGCGGGCTCCTCCTCGGATCGCTCGCGTCTGCTGATTGCCGAGGGACCGTTTCTTCCTCGACCGGGGTATCGACCCTCGATGTTCGAGGCTTCGGGTGACGCCTTCGCTCCCGAAGCCGATCGGCCCGACCCGAGCGGTTCACCGCGCGTTCCGTACGTGTTCCATGGAGTGTCGACGCCCCTCGATCGCGACCCGCCGAGTCGCGACGAGGGCGAGGCTGCGCACTGGAATCAGGGCGACCTCTTCGGAGCGCTCTTCGACGCGGACCACGACCGGCGACTCGATGTACTGCTCTCGTCCGGCGATTACCCCGACGACGAGCGGCTGCGCCTGTTTCTCCATGGCCCGGACGGACTGGCCGACGCCACCACCGCCCTCGGCATCGATCACATCGGGTCGCAGCAGATTGCACTCGGCGATCTCGATGGAGACGGCGATCTGGACATCGTCGCGGGACAGACCTTCAACCGTCATTCCCAGGACCAGATCGCGGGGCGATCGCCGCATCTGACGGTGCTGCTGAACCAGGCCACCGAGGGACGTCGATCGCTTCAGCTCAGGCTTCGTGGCGACGGCGTGACCGTCAACCGCCACGGCCTCGGCGCCGTCGTCGAGATCCTGCTCGCCGACGGCACTCGGCAGATCGCCCAGTGCGTCGGCCCTGGCGGACACGCCGGCAAGCAGCACGACTCGATTGTTCACTTCGGGCTCGGGAGCGAGTCGTCGGTCGTTCGAGTCGAGGTTCGATGGCCGGGAAGGGCGGAATCCACGGTCGTGACCGACCTTCCGGCAGGTCGTTGGACGATCGGTCTCGATGGGCTCATGTCGGAACCGGCGCGAATTCCCGCCTCCGAGTGAGGCGCAGCGTCGATTCCGCCGAACAATGCCTCCATGAGCCGGTTCCTCCAGCCGATGTTCGAGACGCTTCACCGCGTCATCACGAAGCCCTGGGACGAGATGACCCGCTGGCAGCGGGCAGCCCGATGGCTCTACGACTTCTGTCGCTACGGCGGGCGCCAGCTCGTCGAGGACGATGCCCCCGGTTTGGCCGCGGCGCTGTCGTTCCGAATGCTCTTCGGACTTCTGCCGCTCCTTGCGGTGGCGACCGTCACCGCCAAGGCCTTCATCGGTGATCGACTGCCTGCGGTGGTCAACCGGGTCGTGGAGCTGCTCGGCGCCGACGAGGTGCGGGTGATGTCCGCCGACGGAGGCGCCGCGAGCATCCCGCTTGGGAACTGGCTCGAGTCGATGGTCGGCGAGGCATCGAACGTCAACCTTGCGGCGCTCGGCTGGGTCGGTGCACTGGTCCTCGTGTACTCGGCAATCAGCCTGATGGTCACCATCGAGAACAGCTTCAATCGAGTGGTGCGGGCGCCTTCGGGTCGGCCGTGGCTCAAGCGCATTCCGCTCTACTGGTTCGTGCTGACGCTCGGCCCCATCCTTCTCGGCGTCACCCTCTATCTCGAGTCGCGGTACACCACGGCGGTCACTTCGATCGCGTCCCTGGGGTGGCTCGTCGCGGGAACCAGGGTTCTGTGGAACCTCGCCCTGATCTGGGCATTGATGTTCGCCCTCTACTTCTGGGTTCCCAACACGTCGATGCGCATGCGACCGGCGGCCATCGGCGCTCTGGTGGCGGCGATCCTTCTCGAGACCGGAAAGCGCTTCTTCGGCGCGTATCTGGAAAACGCCTTCAGCACCAGCCGCCTGTACGGATCGCTCGGCCTGGTGCCGCTCTTCATGATGTGGGTCTATCTCACGTGGCTTGCCGTTCTCTTCGGCCTCGAGGTGACGGCCATGGTGCAGTCGCTGCACGGTCGGCGCATGGCCGAGCTCGAGGGCAATCGCCCGAAGAACGAACTGGTCGATGCCTCCAGCGTGCTCGTGGTCATGGAGGCGATTGGGAACGGATTCCACCACGGACATCCGACGACGGGCTCCTCAATCGCCTCGGAGACTGGGATTCCGGAATCGGTCGTCAGCCGCATGCTGGAGCGACTGCTTGCTCGGGGCTTCATCCACCGGGTGAGCCAGTCCGACGGCGCCTATTCCCTCGCCCGACCGGCCGAGAGCATCCCCGCGAGCGAGGTGATGGCGGTCGGGTGGGAGCTGACCGACGACGGGATGCGGCCGCTCCAGGGCCTTCGTTCGCGGCTTCGGGAGGTGCAGGCGAACCTTGCCGCCACCACCACTCTGGCGGAGCTGGTGCCGGCAGTGGCGGGCGAACAGCCCGTGGCCGTACCATCGCGGCGGACCTCCCATGTGCCGTGAAACCTCGACTCGCCGCCTCGTCCCGCTTCTCCTTCTCTGCGCCGTCTCGGCCGTGGGGGGAGGCTGCTACGAACACGTCGTCAGGGAAAAGGGTCTCGGCGCCAACGCTCGCGAGATCTACGAGCCGAACGTCGAGTTGATGTCGGACAAGGCCGATCCGTGGGGAGCGCAGAAGAAGTCGAGCGATCCAGGCATCCGCAGTTGGAAGGACGCCGGGAGGAGCCCATCGAAGTCCAAGCAGCAGAAGTACTGGGAGTGAGATCGGGTCGGGCCGCCGACCGCGCTGCCCGGCGGGCAAACCCGCATCTTCCTGGCGTGTACCATCGAAGCCCTCTCCGCCGCATCCGCAGTTCGCACCGAGACCAGCCCCGAGACTATCCATGGGCATCGAAACCGCTCTTCCCGTTGACAACATTCTGACCACACAGTTCGACCGCGTGGTCAACTGGGCGCGGCGCAGCAGCCTCTGGCCGCTGCCCTTCGCCACCGCCTGCTGCGGCATCGAACTGATGGCCACCGCGGCCAGTCGATTCGATCTCGCCCGGTTCGGCTCGGAAGCCATGCGCTTCAGCCCGCGACAGGCGGATCTGCTGATCGTCGCCGGCCGCGTCGCGGTCAAGATGATGCCGGTCCTGCAGCGCATCTATCTCCAGATGACCGAGCCCAAGTGGGTGATCTCGATGGGCGCCTGCGCTTCGACCGGCGGCGTCTTCGACACCTACGCCGTGGTCCAGGGCGTCGATCAGTTCATCCCCGTCGACGTCTACGTCCCCGGTTGTCCTCCGCGACCCGAGATGCTGATCGAAGGCGTGATGGCCATCCAGCGCCTCGTCGATCGCGACAACATCCCCTACGACGATCAGGGCAAGCGCATCCCACTCCAGATCGCCCTCACGCCGAACTACGAGCCGCGCCCCCAGCCGGTGTCGATATCGGTGGGGATGAGTTAGGGGAGTCGGCTTCGCCGACTCCTGAGGAGTGCCGCGTGCGCGGCACCTTTTCATCGCTCGGCACGATCGACACGGCGCTGGCTTCGCCAGCGTGGTCGATCGAGTCGAGCGGAGAGATCAGGGGGACTCCATCCGCGCAATCCCACTGAATCGCCGCAAATGCCGCCGCCCGCGAGCGTGAGAGGTTCACGCGTGTCCGCGGCGGCATTTCCGGCCTATGGAAGGTGCCGCGCACGCGGCACACTTTGAAAGCGCAGCCGCAGCGCCGAGCTCGGCGGAGCCGACCAACCGCTTCGGCGCGACACACCTCCTGAGTCGGCGAAGCCGACGAACCGTCGGCGGTAGCCGACCCACCCTGTCGGCGCAGCCGACCACTCCTTTTCCCTTGACCTCGCGCGACTCGGTCGCCATCCTTCTTGCAGTCGGCATCTCCTTCCGGGCCGCCGACAGGCGACATCGCCCCAGATCCTCCTTCCGGAGGCTCCCATGAACGTCAGGACGACTGGCAAGACTGGTTTTGACGCACGTCGCACGTCGCACGTCGCACGTCGCACGGATGACGGCGTTCGCGTGTTTCGGCTCGACCATCATGCTCGCTGATCTGGCCTACGCCACCAGCCGCCGATACCGCGTCATCGAGATCACGCCGATGGGACTCTTCACCGATCTCGATGAATTCGGAATCGGACCACCACCCACGTTGACGCCTCCTCGTCTTGCCTTCAACACCCTCGGGATCAACGACGAGGGCATGGTGGTCGGCGGGTTCCTGGCCACCAACGGGAAGCCGCACGCGTTTCTGTGGGACGCGTCGTCCTCGACCGCGGAACCGCTCTCTGCGGCCTATGCGGTCACGAACGAGGAGAGCGCCACGATCGTCGGCGAGACTTCGCTTGTCTGTCCAAACGGCCTTCTCCACTACCGACGCCCGTTCCGCGTCGAGGGGTACACCGGCTCGGGCACCGCGCCGGCGATGACGGTGCTCGACGTGAACGCCCCGCGCACGGAGGGATACAGCCGGGACGTGACCGCGGCCGCGAGTTCGATCGATGCCGTGGGTGGTGCAAACGGCGATCAGGCCGACGGCGATCGGTGCATGGTGTTCGTACTCCCAACATCCACCTGTCCGTTCGTTGCGCTCGCTCCCGTGCGCTGGGAGGACGGCACGACGGCGGGGACCGACCTCGGCGTGTTCGACCCGATGGGTCCGACCGGGGCGCAGGCGAACGGCATCAACGTCGACCGCGACGCGGTGGGGTTCGGGTTTCTGTTTGCCGGTGAAGCGTGCATCGAACGGGCCACGATGTGGGTGCTCTCCGACTCGAGTGACCCAATTGCCCTGCCGGATCCGCCGGGTGGGTTCAGCGAGGTGGGTGTGGCGGAAGCGGTCTCGGCCCGGAACGAGCAGGGGTGCGTATGGGTGGCGGGGGCGGACGAGTCGCTTGGTAAGGCAGCCCTCTGGTTCGGTTCCCCCGACGACGGGCCGAGTGCCTTCTGCGTCGCGGTAGCGGACGACGAGACGATCCCGTGCTCGGCTCCGGAGTTCTCCGTCTATCGCGCCCACGATGTCAATCGGTGGGGACATGTGGCGGTGATTCTGGCTCGCAAGAACACTTCGCCCACAGAATACGCCGCCGGCGTCCTGACCCACGTCGCCGATCTGGACGGCAACCTTCGCGCTGACGGTGCGGATCTGGGACTGCTTCTCCTCAACTGGTGTTCGAGTGGTTGCGACGACGAACTCATTGCTGACCTCGACTGCGACAGCGTGGTCGATGGCGCAGACTCCGGAATCCTGCTCAGTGTCTGGTCGGGCTCGGAGTTTGTGACGATCGATCCGCTCTGCTCGTGCGGAACGGAGGAGTCGTTCACTTTCGGTGCTGGTGACTTCGGAATCGAGTCGCAGGAAGCGGCGATCCAGTCGCTGGGGTTCGCGTCGATGGCCGCATTCGCCGACTGGTCGAACTCTGCGACAACCTCTCAAATCGATGCAGTTGGACAGACCCTCGTCGCGCTGCTCATCGGGGGTGCACAGTGAATCTTCATCGCTTCGCCGCTTCGAAGTGGCTCGCGAGCTGCCTCGTCGGCCTGTCGCTGAGCGGGCCCGTGCCCGCCTCGGTGACCAAGTACCTCAATCCCGATCAGGACCAGTGGTTCATCGATGCGGGCCAGACCGACACAATCGACTTCGTCCTGGACAGCGCGCAGATCCTCGATGACCAGTACTCCCATCTGGGGGTGCTGTTCATGGGAGGAAACGACGTCGCGAAGCCCGGGAGTGCCTATGACCTGGATGGATGGGGCGCGATCAACAATGGCTTCTCGCCACCGAGCATCCAACTTGTGTTCGACATCCCCCGGCACGCCTTTGCCGCTCACTACCCAGGTTCGCGAGGCATCATGCTCTTTTCGCAGGGCGAGCTGATCTACGAGACGTCGTATCTCAGTTCCTCGCCAATCTCCTTCCTCGGTCTCACCAGTACCGTCGCCTTCGACGAAGTCTGGCTCGTTGGATTTGGCACCGTCGCCATCGACAACATCTATTTCAGCCAGGCGCCGATTCCGGCGCCGGGGGCGATTGTGCTGCTGGCGCTCGGAGCTCTCACCGGCCGGGGACGGCGGAGGGTCGAGAGAAGTTCGTAAGTAGCGCCCACGACTGCAATGGATGCCACGGTCGGCGCTGTGCCGACCGGGTGTGGGTGCACGGGGATCGGGACGCGTGCGCAGTTCCTGCAGGTGCCACGCAACGCCGTGAACGAATCACGGCCCCAGCGCCGCCGAGCCTGGGACCGCCGAGCTGGGCTCGACGGTCCCAGGGGGGCGTCGATGCGCGAGCTGGGTTGGGTGCGTGGAACTCAGCGAGCTGGGGCTGGGCGAGACGCTGGTGCTCGCAACATCCGTGCACGTCGACCATGCTCGCCAGACTTTCGTCACCTCGCGTGCAGGAGGTATGGAACACGGAGGACACGGAGGACACGGAGAAGCAAGCGAGCGAGTCATGTTGGTGAAC
>CAYXKH010000139.1:0-8364 GCA_964465255.1 uncultured Isosphaeraceae bacterium | reverse complement strand
TGGGCGGACGACTCGTCGGACGAGTGGGCGGACGACTGGGCGGGCGACTCGTGGGGAAGGGCCATTGCGGGTGTGGCCGCGAGGACGCATCTCGAATGCAGAACTGGTCCTCAAACGCGGTCGCGAAGTGTATCAGAAGGAGCCTGATTCGGGGCTCGCCGGTGGCGACGCAGGGAAGCCAAAAACAGCCTGTTTTCAGCGGTTCTGCGATTGCCGCAGGAGGGCGATGAACTCCCGGTTTCCGGGGCCGTGCCGGGACGACTTTCCACCACGCACGGGGCTCTCGACCATCCCCAGCACGGTGACTCCCAGGGCCGGCATCGCCGCCAGCGCTTCAGCGAGAATCAGATCGGCTTCCGCGTCGGCGAGACCGCCTTCCACCTCGCGGCCGCGCCCGGGCCTCGGGCGTTCGTAGTGCGGCTTGATCAAGCTCACGATCCGTGGCTGGCGCTCGTCGAGGGGGGAGTCGCGGAGCCAGCGAAGCGCCGCCGGAATCGCGTGGCGCTGTGGCGTCCACCCCAGGTCGATGACCACCAGATCGACCCCACCCGGCGGCGGGGCCGCATGCAGGGCATTGGTGCGCTCGCGCACCACCACCCGCGGATCGTTGCGAAGCCTCCAGTCGAGAAGCCCATAGGCGGTGTCCACGGCGTGGACCGACGCGGCCCCACGCTGAAGGAGGCAGTCGGTGAAGCCCCCGACGTTGCAGCCGAGGTCGGCGCAGAGCGCACCGCGCACGTCCAGCCCGAAGCTCGCGAGGGCGTGGTCCAGCTTCTGTCCGGCGCGGGAGACGAAGGTCACGAGGGCACTCGGGCTGCTCGGGAGGTGTGCGGGTGGAGCGAGTGACGGAAGCGAACCGCGGCGAGATCGGTCGGTGTGAGCGGTTCGCGCGGGCACTGGCGACGTTGCGAACTTACCATGCGGCCTCGTCGGGGAGACGACACACACACGGGAGCAGGCATGTCCAAAGGCTCAAAGCGCCAATCGAAGGGTTCGTCGAAGAGTCCATCAAAGGGTTCCGTGAAGGGGCAGTCGAAGCGGGGGACCGTCGGGTCCACGCGCCCGTCATCGAACACTCGGGCACGCTCGGGCCAGGAGGCGATGCCTCCTGCCACCAGCCGCGGCGGCGGGAAGGTCTGGTCCGCAGGCGGGGCCCTCGATCCAGTCACGCTCTCGCGACTTCGGGCCCATGTGGTGAACCTCACCGAAGGCCGCTTCTCCGCCGAGGGCCGCTACACCTCGACCGCCGAGGATGTCACCGCGATCTTCGCCGAACATCTTCAGCGCTGGGCGCGGGAGTCGCTCCCGACCGGCGAGCCGGTCCGCATCGTGCTGTGGGCGCATGGCGGACTCGTCGGTGAGAAGGATGGACTGCTCGGTGCCGCCCACGCGACCTCGTGGTGGCTTCGCAACAACGTCTATCCCATCTCCTTCGTGTGGGAGACGGGTCTCTTCGAGACCATCGGACAGATGATCTCCGGACCGCGCACCCGCGATCTGGCGGACTACACCTCCGATCCGATCCTCGAGGTCACCGCTCGCCTCGCCGGAGGTCGCCATATCTGGGGCGGCATGAAGCACAGCGCCGAGCGGGCCTTCGATCGTCCAGGATCTGCGGCGGCACGAGCCACCGGCGGATTCGGCGGCGGCTACTTCGCCCTGGAGCGGCTGCGCGAGGCCTGCGCGGCTCTGGCGCGCTCGGGTCGTCGACTCGAACTTCACGCCCTCGGCCACAGCGCCGGCTCGATCTTCCACTCCCATCTCATCCCCGCGGCGAACGAGGTTGGTGTTCCCGCCTTCAAGTCGCTTCTCCTTCTCGCTCCGGCGATTACCACCGAAGCCTTCAAGACCCTGCTCATGCCGCACATCGGAAGCGGAGAGCAGGTCGAGCGCACGGCGATGTTCACCATGCGGCGAGATCTGGAGCGGGCCGACAGGTGCGCGGTGTATCGGAAGTCGCTTCTCTATCTGGTCTCCAAGGCCTTCGAAGAGCGGGTGCCCACCCCGATCCTCGGACTCGAGGAAGACATCCGCCGCGATGGCGAACTGATGTCTCTCTTCGGACTCGGCTCCCCCAGCGCTCGCGGTGAGATCGTCTGGTCGGAGAGCGAGAGCGACGAGGGCACGCACGCCTCGCAGGCGCGCACCCACGGCGGCTTCGACAACGACGTGCCGACCATGAACAGCCTGCTGCGGCGCATCCTCGGCCGTCCGACGGGCGAGATCCTTCCGTTCCCCGATCCCGAAGCGCAGGGCACTCGGAGCTTCGCCGACGGTCCCCGTGGCCTGCGCGGCGACATCGCCGAAGAGCTCGAGTTCCGCGGACTGACGCCGCCGACTCCCCGCGGCAAGGATCGTCCGGGAGGTGTCGAACCCAAGCCCGGTGGCAGCGGAGCGCCTTCGGGAAGCGCAGCCCCGTACATCAATGCCGGCGCCGGGTCCGGCGCCCGCCGGGCCCTCTGCATCGGCATCAACGACTATTCGGTCCGTCCACTCGCCGGCTGCGTCGCCGATGCCCGGCTCTGGGCCCACACCCTCGGCGATCTCGGATTCGAAGTCAGGCCACTTCTTCTCGATCACGACGCGACTCGTCAGACCATCCTCGAATCGATGCGAGAACTGATCGTGGGAGCCTCCGCGGGCGACGTGATCGCCATCCAGTACGCCGGGCATGGCACCAACGTCGTCGACGTGGATGGCGACGAGGGAGCGGACGGGCGCGACGAGGCCCTGGTCCCCATCGACTTCGACTCCGGTGCGTACGTGATCGACGACGACCTCGGGGCCCTCTTTCGAATGGCCAAGCCGGGTGTCAACGTGACCTGCTTCTTCGACTGCTGTCACTCCGGCACCATGAACCGCGTCTGGCCTGGATCAGAGGGCGACGATGCCATGATCGCGGTGCGTCCCGACGAGCGCTCCCGGTTCCTCCCTCAGGACGCCGGTCGAGACGCGGCCCATCGCGCCTTCCGCGATGCCCTTGTCAGTACGCGGCAGCCCAGCCTCCAGTTGGGTCGGCAGTTGGGCCAGCAGTCAGGCTCGACGACGCGAACGCGCGGGGTCCATTCCGCAGCCGAGATCTTCTTCTCGGCCTGCACCGATCTGGAGCTTGCCCTCGAGGCCAACGGGCACGGCGACTTCACGCGTCATGCCGTCGAGGCGATTCGCAGCGGGATCGAAGGACTCGACAACGATGGACTGCTGAGCCGCATCAACGCTCGTTTCGGAAGCCCCCGGCGGCAGAATCCGGAACTGCACTGCGAGGCGATGCGGCGTCGCCTTCCGTTCCTGCAGTCCATTGGATCGAGCTCCGCGAACGCCGAGCGCGGCTGGTTCGTGGCCCAGGAGCCGCACGGAGTGCGCGGCGGACCCGGCACGATGAGCGAGTCGGAGCGCGAACTGGTGGTGTCGAGCCTCACCACACTGCTCACTCGACTCGAGTGAGGCGTCGCGGAAGCCGCAGCCCGCTATTCCGCGATTCCGACGATGGCAATTGCGGCGCGATCCGCCGCGGCGAGCACCGCGGGGGCATCGAGCAGCAGCACCCGTCCGGCGCCGACGGCAATTGCGCCGCATCCGGCGCGGCTGGCCCGCTCGATGGTGTTGAGCCCGATGGTGGGGACGTCGGCGCGGCGGTCATGCAGCCGCGCCGAGGTCTTGAGGAGCGTCCAACCGCGGGTCCGACAGAGTTCACCGGCGCGACCGATCATCCCGTCGGTGCCTTCGACTGCTTCGACTGCGACCACGTCCCGTTCCCGCACCGCCATCGACTGCCCGATGTGCAATTCGACGAGTTGGGTCAAGAGCGGCCAGCCGAAGCGGATGTCGGCCTCCTGAGCCGCGGTGGGGCGGGTCGAGGTCATCACGCCGACGGCGGCCAGATGCTCCGGGATGAAGGTGGTCGAGTCGATGAGGGTCACTCCTGCGCCGGCGAGTTCATCGGCAACGGCAGCGAGGAGGGCCGCGTTGCGCCGATCATGGCGAAGGCGACGATACCAGAGTCGAACCGCCCGCCAGTCGGGGAGCTGCCGGACGAGTCGCAGCGGGTCGTGCATCCGGGCCTTCGAAACTCGACCGACCATGATGGCTTCGCTGACGCCGCCGCGCTTGAGCAGGGAGATCCAGCGCCCGATCTGGATGATCCCGGCGCTGTCGAAGCGATCGCAGAGCGCCGGGAGTTCGGGATCGAACTGATCGCGGAGTCCGACCGCGACGATCGACCGGCCCGCGGCGCGGGCGCCTCGAGCGACCAGGATCGGAAGGATCCCCTCGCCTGCGATGAGGCCGATGGGGGCGGGACGTGCGGAGGGGGTGGAAGTCACGGTCGAATTGGCGTCACGCGCAGAATCGATCGTCGGGCCGCGACAGCCGTCGGTCAAGCGTGACGAGCGAGCGATTCCCAGCTTGGCGTTACCATCGCCCGCATGGTCCTTGTCGTCCTTGCCACCATTCTGGTCGGGTTGATGATTGCGCTTCCCGCAACCGCGGCGCTGGTCCGGCTCGGCGAGCGGCTGAACACCCTTGATTCGCAGGGGCATGGCGGCCATGTCAAGGAACTCCGCCGCATCCCCAACATCGGGGGCGTCGCCATCTTCGCCGCGGTCGCCATCCCAATGGCGATCTTTCTGATTGTGGTCGGCATCTTCGGCGTCGACACCCTCGCCGGCTGGGTCCCGGTCCTCGAGCCCTACCGCGAGCGCATCCGCGAGAACGTCCCGGCGGCGACGGCCCTTCTCGCCTGCCTCATCGCCCTGCATTCGATCGGACTGATCGACGACCGCAAGGCCCTGGGACCGTTCCTCAAGCTCGGTGTGCAGCTCGCCACCGCGACCTTCATGGTGATCGCCTTCGACGTCAGGCTGCTCACGTTCCTCGACAGGATTCAGCCGCTTGGTCCGGTCCCGAGCATCCTGATCTCGATCCTCTGGATCACCCTGGTCACCAACGCCATCAACTTCCTCGACAACATGGATGGACTCGCCGCCGGCGTCGCCGCGATCTCGGGCACGCTCTTCATGGCCGCGGCGCTCCTCTATGAACAGTGGTTCATCGCCGCGGTGCTCGGGCTGATGATCGGCGGCCTGGTCGGCTTCCTTCGATTCAACTTCCCGCCCGCCAGAATCTTCATGGGTGACGGTGGGTCCCTGGTCATCGGCTTCCTGCTCGGCGTGCTGACCGCCAGGACCACCTTCTTCGACGAGATGCATCCGTGGCGACCGCTGAGCGGTGGCTGGTACGGCGTCTTCATGCCCATCGTGGTTCTTGCCGTCCCCATCTACGACTTCACCAGCGTGACTCTCATTCGGCTGCGTCAGGGCAAGAGTCCCTTCGTCGGTGATCAGCAGCACTTCTCCCACCGCCTGGTGCAGCGCGGGCTCACGCGTCGGGGCGCGGTGCTGGTCATCTGGGCCATCGCCGCAACCACCGGAATCGGCGGCATCGTCCTCGGCTCGCTGGCCGGCTGGCAGGCGATCCTGATCGGGGTGCAGACGATTCTGGTGCTGCTGGTGTTGGCGAGTCTCGAATACGCCAGCCGTCACGCGGTGAAGGCGTGAGTGGTTCCGGTCCGGGCAGTCAGCCGAAAACGACCGACGGAGTGTTCCGGCGCGTCGCCGGGTGCGCGGATCAATTGATCGGCGCGGGCACCCTGGTGATCCTCGCGGTGATTGCGCTTCGAGTGCTCACGACCGCGCTGACCCAATCGACCTTCGACATGGATCCCGTGGCCGCGCTAGGGCCGCAGCCCGGCATCACTCCCGCCGCAAGTCTGGCACTCGACGCGGTGAGCCTTCTGGGCGCGGCCATGGTCTTTGCCGCAATGATTGCGTCGGGGCGACGAGTCGCGTCCTTCCTTCTCGTGCTGGCCGCGCTGCCGATCCCAGTTGCGCTCTTCCATGCCCAGCGCACCTTCGAGGATCTCTGGCGCGGCTCGGCATGGTGTGCTGCGGTGATCGGGGCGGTTGCACTCGCCCACGCCGTGCGGAATCCCGGGCTGCGCCGCGCCGCTCTGGCGGTCCTGCTCGGGGTGGTCTGCGCGTTGGTGGTGAAGGGCGCGGGACAGATTCTCATCGAGCATCCCGCGACCATCGCCGAGTGGGATGTCAATCGCGCCGCGTTTCTCGCCGAGCGCGGATGGGACTCCGACTCCGCCGCGGCGAGGATCTTCGAAGAGCGCCTTCGACAGGCCGAGGCCTCGGGCTGGTTCGGACTTGCAAACGCCTTTTCGACGGTGATGGCGGCGACCCTGATCACCTGCGCCGGGCTGTTGATCGTCGGTGTGCGGCGACACCTCCCGGGTGGCCTGGTCGGTGTCGCCGCGCTTCTGGCAATGGGCAGCGGGGGACTTCTTCTCGCCAACGGCTCGAAGGGTGCGCTCGTGGCGACAGCCCTCGGCGGAGCAGTGCTGGCCCTCAGATGGATTCCGCAGGTGCGGCGAAGGGCGGTGCCGCTCGGGCTGGCACTCGTCGCCCTCGCATGGCTCGGCGTGCTGGCCCGCGGTCTGCTGCTGCCGGAGGGATTCGCCGGCGAGAAGAGCCTGCTCTTCCGATTCCACTACCTCGCCGATGCACTCCGGGTCATCGCCAATCATCCACTTCTTGGTGTCGGCCCCAGCGGCTTTCAGGACGCGATGGTGGCGGTTCGTCCGCCGAGGCATCCCGAGGAAGTCAGCAGTGCCCATCAGGCGATCATCGATTGGATCGTCGCTTTCGGTCCCATGGGATTGGCCTGGGGTGCGCTCCTGATCGGCGGACTGATCGCCGCCGGCAGGGCAGCCGGGCGCGGCAGTGCTGGAAGCGTGGGGGACCCGGGCCCCGCCTCGGCGCCCGAGCCGCGGCGATCGAGTGGCGCGACGGCTGGTGTCGACTGGACTGCCGATCCGGCGCGAAGCGCTCGAGTCCTCGCCGCCCTGGTCGCCCTGGTCGGCTTGGTGGCGCTGTGGCTCGAGGCCCCATCGCTTGACGCGGGACTTCTCGTACTCCGCCTGGCCGGCGTCTTTGGCGCAGCCGGCGCGACCCTGGCGCTCTATCGACTGGGAGAGTGGCTTGACCAGACCTGTCCCGGAGACTCCCATCTGCCACAGGTGGTCGCCTGGTCGCTCTTTGCGGCTGCCATTGCAGTGGTCATCCACGTCCAGATCGAGATGACGCTCTGGCTCGCAAACGCGGTTGGATGGACACTCGCGTTCTGTGCCCTCGCCGCTCCGGTGCCGAGCGAGCACTCGGCGGTCATCTCCAAGATCGCTCCCATCGCCACGCGCGGTCCCGCCGCAGTGGCGCAGCGGCTGGCGCCGGCGGTCGCCGTCATCCTGCTTTGCTGCGGCGTCGTCGCGCTTCTCTTCGCCGCCGGTTCGGCACAGCGGATCGAGGCGGGAATGCAGGCCGCGTCGGCGCCTCTCGAGGCCATAGGTCGGGCGGGAGAGATTGGCCGCGAGATCGGTCTGCGAACCGGCATGCCGGCAGGGCTTGATCGAGGATCTCAACCCGGGGGGCACCGCGACACGGGTCCGAACCCAGCAGGCGGGAACGCGGCCACTGCTGCGCCAGCGGCGGAACTGGTCGCGGAGCTCGAGGGCGAACTGCGGGCCGCCGAGCTGCCCCCGGCCACGGTTCGGAGCATCATCGAGCGATTCCGCGGCGCCCCCGGCGACTGGGCGATCGCCCAGCAGACGCTCGCGGAAGCGCTGCGCGAAGAGCGGAACGTGAATCGCGCCCGGGCGATCGATCGCCTCCTCGAGCTGACGCAGCGAAGCGGTCGCGACCATCGTCCACTGCTCGCTGCCGCGGACGAAGCCCTCCGACTCAATTGGAAGATCGACCCGTCCCTCCGCGCCTCCGGCCTGCGCACCGCCCTTGCGGCAATCACCCAGACGGTTCCGCGGCGTGACGACTCCCTTCGTCTGCGGCGCCGCGCTGCGGAACTCACCGAGGCCCTGTGGCTGCTCGAATCGAGCGGCGACGTGCCCATCGCAGATCCGGTGACCAGCGCCAATCTGGTGATCGCCGCCTGGCAGGAGGTCCTCCGCCGCGACCCCGCCGCCCTGCCCATCCACCGCCGCCTCGCCGACATCGCCGAGCGCAGCGGCCACACCGCGGTCGCCCTCGAGTCACTGGAACGGGCCCTCATCATCGATCAGGAACTGCTCCTCGACCCGCGAAAGCAGTTGACCGACCGCGATCGCGCCGCGATTCGCACGCGAATCGAAGCACTTCGCGGCCAGCAGTAAGCCCGTCGCCCCTCAACGCATCGCACCCCCGCGCACGCATCCAATCGTGCAACCCCCTGCTGCTCCCCGCGCCCTGCTCCCCGCGCCCTGCTCCCTGCCCCGTGTCACAGTGCTTCTTCACGATCCGGTAGAGAACTGCG
>CAYXKH010000138.1:4018-8495 GCA_964465255.1 uncultured Isosphaeraceae bacterium | reverse complement strand
AGCCGACCCTACTCGCCGGGAATCACACTGATCGTGCCACCCCAGGGGCTGCTGGCGGTGGCGTAGAGCTTGCGCGGAATGCGGCCGGCGCGGGCGCTGAGGTAGCCCGCTTCGCAGGCGAGGCGCATGGCCCGGGCCATTGCAATGGGGTCCTGGGCGTGGGCGATGCCGGTGTTGAGGAGGACGCCATCGCTGCCCAGTTCCATGGCCACGACCACGTCGCTGGCGGCGCCGACGCCGGCGTCGACGATCACCGGGTAGCCCTCGCTTCCGCCGTGGGCGGGGTCCGTGAGCAGTTCCAGAATGATGCGGATCGCCGCGGGGTTGGCGATGCCGCGGCCCGAACCGATTGGACTGCCCGCAGGCATCACGCTGGCGGCGCCGACGTCGCGCAGGCGCACCGCCATGATCGGATCGTCGCTCGAATAGCAGAGCACGGTGAAGCCGTCGGCGACGAGTTCACGACACGCCTCGAGCGTGCCCACCGGATCGGGAAGCAGCGTGCGACGATCGCCCAGCACTTCGAGCTTCACCCAGTCCTTTCCTGGATTGTCGAGCTGATCGAGGATCTCGCGGCCGAGTCGGGCCACGCGGATCGCGTCGCCGGCGTCGAAGCATCCTGCGGTGTTGGGGAGGATCGTGTAGCGCGCGGTGTCGAGCGAATCGAGCAGCGAACGCCCCTCTCCATCGACCAGCCGTTCACGGCGCACGGCCACGGTGACCACATCGGCGCCCGCGGCATCGAGCGCGTCGCGCATGATCTCGAACGAGGCGTACTTGCCGGTTCCAACGATCAGTCGGCTCGAGAGCGTGTGCGATCCGATCCTCAGTGGCGCCGGAGTGGTGAGGGCGTTCATGTTTCGCACGGTAGAGGCACTTCCCGCTCAGCCTCCACCGACGAGAGTCACGATCTCGAGGACGTCCCCATCGGCCAGAAACCGCTCGGCGTGCTCGCGCCTGGGGATGACGATTCGATTGAGTTCGACGGCGTACGCGGCACGTGGCAGGCCCCGTTCCTCGACCAGTTCCGCAACCAGCCCGGCGATCGAGATCGCCTCCGCCACGGTCCGCTCCTCGCCGTTGATGACCACACGCATGGCCCAAGCGTAGAGCGGATGCCTGCCGATATCTGTGATCATGGCTGTCCCGAACGGCTCGTCTGCGGCTCACTTCGGACAGGATGCCCCACTCCTCCCAGATCGACTCGACCCGCCAGCCGTCGCCCCCGTCGCGGATCGGCATCGCCCGTCGAGCCGGCGCCTACCGAGTCGTGGCCGCCGAGCAGATCGCCCCCGGCTCGGTGATCCTCTCCATCGATGGCCTCTTTGTGGACGAGCCGTCGCGCTACTCGATCCAGGTGAGCGAGTCACTCCACGTCGAGCCCCCTCGAGAGATCCAGCCCGATCTCGAGCCCAACCGCTGCCCGTGGCGCTTCCTGAACCACTCCTGCGCACCCAACGCCGCCCTCGAGTCCACCCTCCAACCCGGCGGAAGCGCCCTCCGTCTCGTCGCCCTGCGCACAATCGACCAGTGGGAGGAGATCTCCTTCGACTACAACACCAACGAGTACGACATGGCGGAACCGTTCGTCTGCCGCTGCGGAAACTGTCAGAGTCGAGTGGTCCGCGGCTTCCGCCATCTCGATGCACTCGAGCAGGCCATGCTCCGCTCGCGGGTGGCTCCGCATGTTCGAGCCCGCTTGGGCGAGGCGGGCTGAACGGACTCCCGACCGCCAGTTCTCTCCGAGCACCATTGATCCCCCCTCGCCTTCTGCATTCGTTCTTCGAGTCGGCGGCCGCGCAACATCCGACGCGTCCCGCAATCGAGGTGCCCCCGGGGACCGATCGAGCGGAGCGGCAACTGGTGACGTACGCCCAACTCGCCAGCCGCGTCGACCGCCTGTCTGCGGAACTCAGTCGGTTTCTCCCAACGACGACCTCGCAGGCCACGCCCGGTGCGGGCGGGGCCTGCGGGGCTGGGGCGGAACCGATCATCGCAATCCTCCTGCCGCGGCACACGCCAGACCTCTACGCGGCGCAACTTGCGGCCCTTGCAATCGGATGCGCCTACACCGCACTCGATCTGCGCTTTCCAGACGGACACCTGATCGGCGCCCTCGAGGACGCTGCTCCGTGCGTTGTGATCACGGATGCGGCCGGCAGGCTTCGGGCGAGCCGATTGGGAATCCCGGAGTCGGAACTGCTCGATGTCTCCCTCATTCGGGGCTCGACCGCTCTGCGTACCCGCGAATCGGCGGCGGGCGGGGACGCCTCCGTCGATTGCGACCGCCTCGCATACGTGATCTACACCTCGGGGACCACCGGGCGACCCAAGGGCGTCGAGATCACCCATCGCAGCATCGTGAACCTCGTCGAGAGCGACCTCGATCGATTCCGTCTCACTCCCTTTGATCGCGTCGCCCAGTGTTCCTCTCCGGCGTACGACTCGTCGATCGAGGAGACCTGGCTCGCCCTTGCCGCTGGCGCGACGCTCGTGCCGCTCGATGATGAGACCGTGCGTCTTGGTCCCGACCTGATCCCCTGGCTTGCCGGCGAGCGCATCACCGTCTTCTGTCCCCCGCCGACCCTGCTCCGGGCGACCGGGTGCGACGACCCCGAGCGTGCCCTTCCGGAGTTGCGTCTGCTGTATGTCGGCGGCGAGTCCCTGCCGGGCGACCTCGCCGACCGCTGGGCCGCAGGACGATGGATGGAGAACGGCTACGGCCCGACCGAATGCACCGTGACCGTCGTCCGCGGACGCGTTGTCGTCGGACAGCCCGTCACCATCGGTCGACCGGTGCGAGGGCACTCCGCCTGGATCGTGGATGGGTCGCTCGAAGAAGTCGACCAAGGCAACTCGGGCGAGCTGGTCATCGCCGGGCCCGGACTGGCACGCGGCTATCGCGGCATGCCTGAACTCACTGCAGAGAAGTTCCCGGTTCATCCCAGGTTTGGACGCATCTACCGCACGGGCGATCTGGTCCGTCGAACCGCCGCGGGTGAACTCGACTACCTCGGCCGGATCGATTCGCAGGTCAAGCTGCGCGGCTACCGCGTCGAACTCACCGCAATCGAAGCGGTGCTCGCCGCGTGCGACGGCGTGCTGGCCGCAGCGTGCTGCGTGCAGCGAGAGGGCAACCTCGAGCTGCTGGTTGCTCACATCGTGCCGGATCCCGGCACGGTTGCGGCGAGAGGCTCGGCGACTGCTTCGGGGAGTGATGCGAAAGCTCGGCTGCCGTCACGGGCCGCACTGATCGCGGCCGTTCGCGCCACCCTGCCCGAGTACATGGTTCCGGCACGCATCGGCTTTCGTGCCGTTCTCCCGACGAGTGTGGGCGGCAAGCTTGATCGCAAGGCCTTGCCGATCCTGTCGCTGGCGGAGGACGGACCGTCGGACGCCGCCGGCACCCAGTCCACCAGGGAACTCGTGGACTGCGGAGACTCAATCGACGCCGCCGTCCTCGGTGCATTTGCAGAGACGCTGCGGCCGGGCCCTGCAGACCCGATTCCCTCGATGGACGCAGACTTCTTTCTGGAGCTCGGGGGCGACTCGCTCAGCGCCGTCTCGGTGATCTGCGCGCTCCGTCGAAATCCGGAGACGGGGTCGCTCTCGGTTCGCGACCTCTATGCATGTCGCACGGCCCGCCGCGTGGCGGCGCATCTGCGTGGAAGTGCCGTGCCGACGAGCGCCGGCAGCGGCAAGGGTCCTTGGGAGAGCAGACGAGGCGACCCGACCGAGGCGATGCCGCCACACTCGACGAGATCCGGTCCCCGCGCGGCCGCGGCGCGGGCCTCGACCGTTCCATTCACGCTCGTCCAGGGCGCGTGGGTTCTTCTCGGAGTCGGCATCTTCGGCGCGGCGGCCGCCGGTTCAGTTGCCAAACTCCTCCCGCAACTGCTGGAAGCCGTTGCCCCGGACCGGCTCCTGATGATGGCGCCGTTCCTCGCCATGACCGCAGCGCTTGCGTGGATTCCGATCTCGGTGGCCCTCACGGTCCTGGTCAAGTGGGCGGTGATTGGTCGATACGTCCCCGGCCGGCATCCCGTCTGGGGGAGCTACCACCTTCGTCACTGGATGGTGGTGAGCACGGCCCGGCTCATCCCCTGGGGCGCCCTCGAGGGTTCAATGCTCATGTCGCTGGTCCTGCGGGCGCTCGGGGCGAAGGTCGGGCGCCGAGTCGTGATCCACCGGGGCGTCGAGCTGCGCACTGGAGGATGGGATCTTCTGAGCCTCGGAAACGATGTCACGCTCGCCCAGGAGTCGGCACTTCGGCTCGGCGAGTTCGAGCGTGGCGAACTGATTCTGGACCGGATTTCCGTTGGAGACGGCGTCACCATCGACGTCCGAGGAGGCGTGAGCGGTCCCGCAACGATCGGCGCGTCCGCCATCGTGAGTCCGCTCTCCTGGATTGAGCCGGGCACAACCGTCGGCGCAGGCGAGCGCTGGACGGGAGTGCCGGCGCGATCGGTGGGCCCGG
>CAYXKH010000138.1:0-3918 GCA_964465255.1 uncultured Isosphaeraceae bacterium | reverse complement strand
TCGCCGGCCGTGCACGCCCTGCTGATGGTGACGCTGGGGGGGCTGCGGGTCCTGGTGCCGACTGCGGTGATCGCCGCGGCGCTCCTTCTCGGCGCCCGACTCGCCCCTGACGCGGGCCGCGGCGTGGTGGAGTGGCTGGGCGGAGCGCGGACGCCCGCCCTTCCGGCGACGACCACGCTCGGGGCAGTCGGTGTCGCGCTCGGGTGTCTCTCGCTTCCGTGCCTGCTGCTCGTGCTGGCGCTTGCGGCACGCTGGTTCGGGCGGGTGCGGCCAGGTGTGGTCAGCGCCTTCAGCGTCGATGCCGTTCTGATCTGGTCCACGACCGGGATGGTCGACTCCGCGGGTCGATGGTTGAGCGGCTCGCTCTTCTGGCCATGGTGGCTGCGACTCGCGGGCATGCGAATCGGCCGCGACTGCGAGATCTCGACGATCATCGACGTCCTGCCCGCCACCGTGGCGCTCGGCGACGAGTGCTTCCTCGCCGACGGGATCTACTTCTGTTCGCCGTGGCGACACCGTGGCACGCTCACCGTGAGCCAGACGGCGCTGGGGTCGCGCACCTTCATCGGGAATCACGCGGTGATCCCCGCGGGCGCGGTCTATGCCGACGATCTGTTCGTCGGGGTCTCGACACTTGCGGAGCCTGAACTGATGCGGCGAGGCGGCGACTGGTTCGGCATGCCACCGATGTCGCTCCCCAGACGTCAGGTCGTCGCGGGCGACCGTCGACTGACCCACGAACCCGGCGCACTTCGATACGTCAATCGACTCTTCTGGGAGAGCCTCCGCTTCACCCTGCCGACTCTGCCCATCGCCGTCTCGCTGGCCTGGTACGAACTGCTTGCCACGAGTGCACTCCGTGTCCCGCCGCTCTGGTGGTGGTGCGTCCTCGTGCCGGGAGCGACGCTGGGGGCGGCTGGCGTTCTCTGCGGCGCGGTCGTCGTGCTCAAGTGGCTCCTGCTCGGTCGGGTGAGACCCGGAGAGCATCCGCTCTGGTCGTGCTGGTGCAGCCGATGGGACTTCCTCTTCGTCGCCTGGGGCGTCTGGGCCCGAGGGCCGCTGTCGGCTCTCGAGGGAACGCTCTTCCTGAACGCCTTCCTGAGGCTCACCGGAGTGCGCATCGGTCGAGGGGTGGTCCTCGGCCGGGGGTTCACCCAGGTGGTCGATCCCGACATGCTCGAGTTCGAGGACGGCGCGACGGTGAACGGCCACTTCCAGGCGCACACCTTCGAGGATCGAATCCTCAAGATCGATCGCCTCGTCCTGCGGCGGGGGGCGACCTTGGGCGAACAGGCGGTCGTCTTCTACGGGGCCGAGATCGGCGACGGTGCAACGGTGCGACCGCACAGCGTGGTCATGAAGCGGGACGTGATTCCCCCGGCCGAGTGCCATGTGGGTTGCCCCACCCGCAAGCTCCGCGGGGCGTGACGCGAGAATCGAATCGGATCGCCCCACGTTCGCGACGACACAGGCCCGAGCATCACCGTGTCGGGCGCGATCCGGGTCCGGACAACCCAAGGGGAATTCCGGCCGCGTGTTGAGAAGGCCCCGATCTGCGGGCATACTCCACCCCTTCCCCGCATGAGCCAAGCTGAATCTGACGCCTCGCACTCAGCCGGCCCCGGTCCCGCCGGGACCCCGGTCCACCCGCGGACCCTCGCGCTCTCGCTGGTTGCGCTGGGGATCGTCTTCGGCGACATCGGCACCAGTCCGCTCTACGCGGTCAAGGAGTGCTTCGCGGCCCCACACGGCGGCGGGGCTCCGCACGGCGTCGCGGTGAACGCCGCCAATGTGCTCGGCGTGCTCTCTCTGATCATCTGGTCGCTGATTCTCGTGGTCTGCGTCAAGTACATCGTCTTCATCATGCGGGCCGACAACCGCGGTGAGGGCGGCATTCTGGCCCTGCTCTCGCTCCTGACCAATCCGGCAGCCGATCGCAAGCGCGGTGGCCGAGTCTCCTTCGTCGCCATCCTCGGTCTCTTCGGGGCGTCGCTTCTCTTCGGAGAGAGCGTGATCACGCCGGCGATCTCGGTGATCGGCGCAGTCGAAGGCATCGCCGTGGCCACACCGACCCTGAAGTCATGGATCGTGCCGATCTCCGTGGTGATCCTGATCGCCCTCTTTGCGGTGCAGTCCAAGGGCACCGCGAAGATCGGCGCCGTCTTCGGACCGGTCATGCTGGTCTGGTTCAGCACCCTCGCCGTTCTCGGCACCGTCGCCATCATCCGCGAGCCGCAGGTGCTGGCCGCGTTCGATCCGCGGCATGCCGCGGCCTTTCTTCTCGAACACGGCGTACGCGGTTTCCTCACGCTCGGCTCGGTGGTGCTGGTGGTCACGGGAAGCGAAGCGCTCTACGCCGACATGGGGCACTTCGGCGTGCGGCCGATCCGACTGTCATGGTTCAGCGTCGTGCTGGTGGCGCTGGTGCTGAACTACCTCGGGCAGGGAGCGATTCTGCTGCACGATCCCGCCTCGGCCGCGAATCCCTTCTACGCCTTGGCGCCATCGTGGGCCCTCTATCCGATGATCGCCCTGGCCACCGCAGCGGCGGTGATCGCCTCGCAGGCACTCATCTCGGGAATGTTCTCGCTGACGGTGCAGGCGGTGCAGCTCGGCTTCTCGCCGCGCCTCCAGGTCGAACACACTTCTGCCTCGCACATGGGGCAGATCTTCGTCTCGTCGATCAACTGGACGATGATGCTGGGCAGCATCGGCCTGGCCATCGGCTTCGGTTCATCGAGCGCCCTCGCCGCCGCGTACGGCATTGCGGTGACGGGCACGATGGCCATCACCTCGGTCCTGTTCGGAATCGTGGCGTGGACCCGTTGGAAATGGGCCCCGTGGCGGGTCGTCGGGCTGGTGACCGCGTTTCTCATCATCGATCTCGCCTTCTTGTTTGCCAACGTCGCCAAGATCGCCCACGGCGGCTGGTTCCCGCTGGTCGTGGGCGGCTTCCTGTTCACGTTGATGATCACCTGGAAGCGCGGTCGCGCACTGGTCGGCGAGCGCCTGCGCAAGAGCGTGCGACCGCTCTCGGTGTTCATGAAGGCCATCGCCTACGACCCGCCGACGCGCGTGGCGGGGACGGCCATCTTCATGACCGGCAACGTGGAAGGCGTGCCTCTGGCGCTGCTGCACAATCTGCTCCACAACAAGGTGCTGCACCGCCGGGTGATCCTGCTCTCGATGCAGTTCGAGCAGCGCCCGCACGTGCCGGAAGCCGAGCGGCTCGACTACGCCGAGCTCGACCACGGATTCCATCGCATCGTGGCCCGCTACGGCTACATGGAGGAGCCTGACGTCAACGAGGTCCTGGCCCGTGCGGAAGCCCTGGGCATCAAGGTGAAGGCCTCGGAGTCGACCTTCTTCCTCGGCCGCGAGTCGCTGATTCCCCGCCGCGGCAAGAAGGGCTTCGCCCTCTGGCGGCAGCGCCTCTTCGCCTTCATGGCCCGCAATGCCCAGCCCGCAGTCAACTACTTCCGCATTCCCCCCCACCGAGTGATTGAGGTGGGGCAGCAGATTGAGTTGTGAGGGAGGCGTCGGCTGAAGCCGACTGGGGCGCTTCGGCTGCGCCTCCGCTTTCAGGGAGTGCCGCGTGCGCGGCACCTTCTTGAGGCTGGAAATGCCGCCGCAACAGGGGACGCACGGACTTCGATCGCTGGCCGACGGCGGCATGTCCGGCGATTCAGTTGGGGTTGCGCGAACGGCGCCGGTGAACTCCAGGCCCCCCTGTCCTATCCGCTCGACTCGATCGACCAAGCTGGCGAAGCCAGCGCCGCGTCGATCGTGCCGAGCGCCAAACAGGTGCCGCGCACGCGGCACACCTCAGGAGTCGGCGCAGCCGGCGACCCTGTCGGCGCCGACGACCCTTCCTCGCGTCCCCGCGGGCACTGCCGAAGGGGGGAATCGAACCCCCAC
>CAYXKH010000137.1:4171-8516 GCA_964465255.1 uncultured Isosphaeraceae bacterium | reverse complement strand
GGCGAAACGTGCGTGTCCAGTCCCTTTCTCCAGTCCCTTTCCATCGTCGACGGAAGCGATCGCGGTCTTCTGCTCGGGGCCTGGAGCTGAGCAGGCCGGGGGCGTGCTGCCGGAGAGTCGGGCGAAATGGTCGTCACACACGCCGGTCATGGGCCGCCACGCGCCTCCACGCGTGAATCACGCGCCTGGCTGCCGGCGGTCACTGACTCGCTGCCGAGCCTTCGCCGAGCCGGTGCACGGGAAACGGCGGGGGGGAATGCCCGGCCGGCTCTGCCCAGTTGTCGGGCAATCCCCGTCAGCTCGTGAAGAGCCACTGTGCGACCATCGACTCAGCGCACACGCCAGTCGAGTGCGGATGAGAGTCGCATGTCGATACCGCTGACCATCCAAGTCTCCGCGCCGCGCGTGCGGGTGTATTCTCAGGACGCTGGTCCGGGGTGGAGATCGCCCGGACGCTTCCACCGCATGCGCCGCCCGGACGCCATTTCGCCCATCAAGGTCTTCCTCCTGATTCTCGGCGTGGTGTTCACCGTCGAGGCGATCATCATGGTGCTGCTGTCGAGTGGCATCTCGTCCGCGGCCGCGCCGCCTCCAGCCGAGTCGACATCGGGATTGGGGGCCGTGCTCTCGAACGGCGTCCTGCTTTCCCTCTTCGACGCGATGACTCTTGTCGCCGTGCTCTGTCCCGTCCTCTGGATCCTGATCGTGCGGCCGCTGCGAGCCCTGGGAGCCGAGCGTGGAGAACTCCTCGTGCGCTCGATGAACATCCAGGAGGAGGAGCGGGCCAGACTCGCCCGCGACCTTCACGACGAACTCGGCCAGGTGCAGACCGCGATCCTTCTGGGGGTCCGCTCGATCACGAATGCCACCAGTCTGGAGCAGGCCCGCGAGCACGCCGCGAGCGTTCAGCAGATGGCCGGGGCGGCGGTCGAGACGACCCGACGCATGGCTCGCGGACTCTCGCCGAGCGTGCTGACCGACTTCGGCCTCGGATCCGCACTCGATCGGGTCTGCGAGGACATCGCGTCGGCGAGCGGCATCGTTGTGGAGGGCGATCTGCGAATCGGCCGGCGCCGCGTCGATCCTGCCGTCGAGATCGCCGCCTACCGCGTCATTCAGGAAGCCCTGTCCAACGCCGCCCGCCACGCCCGGGCATCGACCATCCGAGTGATGGTCGACATCGCCGAGAATGAGCTTCGCCTGCGTGTCCAGGATGATGGCTGCGGAATGGCCAACGGCTCGACGCCACGGCCCGGCGATTCCAATGGCCTCGGACTCGTCGGAATGCGCGAGCGCGTGGTGCTGCTGCACGGCGAATTCACGGTCACTTCGGCGCGAGGCGCCGGCACCACAATCACCGCCTCGTTTCCATTGAGACCCCACTCCCAATGAGTTTCCCGTGAGCCATACGACCGTTCTCATCGTGGATGACCATGCCATGGTCCGCAAGGGACTTCGCATGACCATGGAGGCCCAGCCGGATCTCCTGGTCGTCGGCGAAGCCGGAACCCTGCAGGAGGCGATCGAAGTCGCCTCGCGGGTGAGGCCGAAGGTCATCACCCTCGATCTCTCCATGCCCGGCGTCTCCGGCGTGGCCTCGGTGGAGCGGCTTCGGAGCGCGGTGCCGGAGGCGCGGATCATCGTCGTGACCATGCATGACGATCCCGCGTACGTTCGCAGCGCAATTGCCATGGGCGCCGCCGGCTACGTGCACAAGAGCGCCGCCGACACCGAGTTGATCTCGGCCATCCGCGCCGTTGCTCGCGGCCGGGTCTTCATCGACGTCGGGGACGCGGCGACCCTCGAGTCGATTCTCGCCCCCAGCAGCGTGCCAACCGGAAAGTCACCGGTCGAGATGTTGAGTTCACGCGAGCGGGAGGTGCTTCAGCAGGTGGCTCGCGGATACACCAATCAGCAGATCGCCGACGAGATCGGACTCAGCGTGAAGACGGTGGAGTCGTACCGATCCCGGCTGATGAAGAAGCTCGGCCTCAAGGAGCGCTCGGACCTCGTCCGAGTGGCCATCGACATGGGGTTGGTTGGGGAATAGGGCGATCGCGAGGGAGGGGATCCAGGAATGAGCAATGAGGAATGAGGATCCGGTCGACGGAGCGCGCTTGCGTTGCCTGCCGGCGCCGTGCGCCGGCAGGCAAATGACGCGCAATCCGTTGACCGGATCCTCATTCCTCATTGCTCATTCCTAAATCCGCCTCCCACACCCGTCCCTGAAACGCTTCTTCGACGGCTCGTCCGGCATTGTCAGCAGCATGCGGTCGAAGAAGCTCCGAGCATCGGCCGGGCCGCGAAGTGAGTCGATGATGCCGTGGAGCCTCGCGGCGTCGAGGTCGCGGGCCGGCCCGCGAATGGCTCGCTCCATGTCGGGGATCGCTTCGGCGAGGGCGTTCTGCGGGAGCCGTGCGGGCACGAGATGCCAGAACATGTCGGCGTCGACGAGATCCTCGCTGCGGGCGGCGCGCCACGCGGCCAGGAAGCCGAGGGCGTCGCCACGGCGGAATGCCAGGGGGAGGATCGCCCGAGCGACGGCCTGATCGGCGAGCACTTCCGCGGGAAGATTGCCGACGTAGCTCCTGGCCAGGGCGTCCTCGGTGAGCATCTCCAGGGCCCGCAGCGAACCCGCCGCATCGGCGGTCTCGCCCGCGGCGCCTCGGCGCAGCGCCTCCTTGAGCCATGCCCGCACATCGGTGAACCCTTTCGCCGGAGGATCGGGCGGGGCCAAGCGCCGCCGCAGATCGTCCGCGGGCGGAGGAGCGATCATGAGTGGATCGCCGAGTGTGGTGATCCGCCACGCGGCGCTCAACGGGCCGTCCCAGTGCCGCGCGGCGACGAGGAAGGGCACGGTTGCGCGGAGTCTTTGGGCCATCACAATCGGTGGCATGAAGGCGTGGAGGAACGGCTCTTCCACCGAGCCCGAGTAGACATACACGCCGTGGGCGAGGAAGCGTCCGCCGATGGTCGTGGATCGCGACGGCGCCCGCAGCGACCACGAGTGGACGAGATTGAGCGCCATCGGCCGCTCGAGCACGGGGATCTCGCCGGCGCGGATCTGCTTGCCGCCGGCGACGGTCATGAAATCGGCATTGCCGCTGCTGTTGGCAAGGGCGATGTCGCTGCTCCAGCCGCGGTCGAGAGTGCTCCGCCAGTTGGTGGCGCTGGCTTCATCGCCGCGGATCACGCGGGTGGTGAAGCCGGCTTCCTCGAAGAGCGTCTGCGCCGAGCGCGGGTCGAAGCGCCGCCACGGTTCCTCGTCGCCGTAGCCGCTGAACATGAGAATGTCCCGGCGCGGCAGGAAGAGCGAACTCATCGCCATGTATGCCGCAGTCGGCTCGTCGCCGAAGATGACCCCGGCGAACGCGCCGCGCGAGCCGTCCTGGAGACGACCAAGCAGATCGGCTGCGGCGACGATGGTGGTGCCGTCCTTGCCCGGACTGCCGCGGTAGGCCTCGGCCGACGCGGTGCTTCGCAGAGCAGCGCGCCCGGCGATTGCGCGGCAGATGGTGACGGTCTCGATTGCATCTCCGAGCCCGCGCCAGGTGATTCCGGTCGAGTCGAGCAGCCTGTTCACGGCCCGTTGGAGGGCGAGGGCCTTGTCGTCGTCGAGCGTGTCGTTGGGCCCGCCGAACTTCTCGTCGAGCCACGCAATCGGCTGTCCGCGGCCCGCCGCCAGGGCCACCGCGGCGGTCCATGCGGGATCGCTCGTCGAGGCGACCACCAGACCCGCGGGTGCGCGGCTCGGGCTCTGAAGAAGGCCCGCAAGCTCGCCTTCTGTCGCGAGTCCCCAGGAGGCCCGCACAATGGTCTCGATCATCTGGCGGAGGGCATCCGCCTTCGGCGCCGCGGCGCCGACCGACTCGCGGCGGAGGAGCCGCGCCGGCGTGAACGTCCTCACGAAGATCGCGGTGTGTCGATGGCTCTCGAAGAGGACCGGCCAGTGTCCCGCAGGAGTCCAGCGGGAGAGTTCATCGAGATAGGTGGCGGCGTCGGGAACAAGGACGACCTGATCGACCAGCGGCGTGCGGCTCTCGTCGGTGGCCACCCGCACGCCGAGGATCTGGGCCCAGTGCTGCGGTTCTTCAGACGTTGCGGGGGCTGAGTCCGGCGGTGTCGCAGTCGGCCGCGCGGGCGCCGTCGCCTCGGCCGCGCCGATCAACGCAAGAGGAAGGAGGCAGCACAGTGGCCCGGCCCGGCGCAGATGCAGCATGCTGCCAGCGTAGAGCGTGTTGGGGCTACTTGCCCCGGGGAGTCTTCTTGGCGGGGGTCTTCTTGGCCGGCGCCTTCGGCGCCGGCTTCGAAGACTTCGGTGCGGGCTTGCCAGACGAACTGCCAG
>CAYXKH010000137.1:0-4071 GCA_964465255.1 uncultured Isosphaeraceae bacterium | reverse complement strand
CGAACTGCCAGACGAACTGCCAGAGCGACTGCCAGCGGCACTCGACTTGCCCGACGAACCGCTCTTCTCGGCGCCGCGGCCGCCGCTCTTGGCGCTCCCGCTGCTCGAGGCGGCGCTGGACCGCGACGAACTCTTCCTGGACGCAGCGCTCGACGATGTCTCCGGCTTGCTTCCGCCCTGGCTCTTGCTGCCACTCTTGCTTCCACTCTTGCTGGAGTCCGCGGAGTCGGAACCGCCGTCGCTCGACTTCTTCGCCGCCTCGGCGTCCTTCTGATAGCTCTCGCTGCGGTAGTCGGTCTCGTAGAACCCGCCGCCCTTGAACAGGATCGCGGCGCCGGTGCCGACCAGCCGCTCGAGCTTCAGCTTTCCGCACTGCGGGCACTTCCGCAGCATCGGGGCGGTGATCGACTGGAACTCCTCGAACTCGTGGCCGCACCAGAGGCAGCGGTAGTCATACGTCGGCATTGGTGTGTCTGATCCGAAGGAGGAGCGGGTGAGTCGTGACGAGCGTTCGCAGTGGCGGTGCGGTCCGCCGCCCCACGCGGTCGGGGGAATCAAGGGAGGATAATCGCTTGGCGTCGCGAGTGTGGGGCCAGTGGCAAAGGTCTCATCCCAGCGAGAGCGAGACCTTGGCCGGTCGCAGCACCATGTCGCCCAAGACGTATCCCGGCTGCAATGTGGCCACCACGTGGTCGGCCGGCACTCCCGGCGCCGCTTCGCGGAGCATGGCCTCGTGCCGCTGGGCGTCGAATTCGTCGCCGCGCTGCGGCACGATCGTGGTGACGCCACTTGCATCGAGCGCCCGTGCAAGCTCCTGCCGCGCCATCTGAACGCCCCGCAGAAGCTGTTCGATCGTCATCTTCGAGGCTTCCTGGCCAAGGGCCAGGTCGAAGTGGTCGAGGGGGTTCAGGAGCGAGCGGATGACTCGGGCCGCGCCGCTGTTGGCGGCGCGGATCTCGGCGTCGTTGGCGCGGCGCTGGAAGTTCGAGAAGTCGGCCAGAGCCCGCTGTCGCGCGGCGATGGCTTCGTCGCGCTGGTGCACGGCGGCGGCGAGATCGGCGCGGAGCGCGTCAAGCAAGGGGTCGCTCATGCCGTCCTCGAAGTCAGGCGACGGGGGGCCATCGCCGGGACCGTTGTCTCGGGGGTGATTGGGATACTGATCGCGGGCTTTGCTCACGTGGGGTGCTCTTTGCTCTGGGAGGGGTCGGTCGACCTCACGTCCCCTTCATCTTTCGCTTGATCTTCTTGAAGATCGACGGGGCTTCCGCCGCAACATCGACCTTCTCCGTCCTGGCGTATTCGGCAAGCAGGGTTCGCTGTTCGGCGCTGAGCCGCTTGGGCACGACCACCTGCACGAAGACGATGAGGTCGCCGCGATCCCGCGAGCGGAGGTTGGGAAGGCCGCGCTGGGAGATGCGGAAATGGGCCCCATGCTGCGTCCCCGCAGGGATCTCGATCGTGGCCGGGCCCTCGAGCCCGCGGACCTCGAGCTGGCATCCCAGGGCCAGCTGCGGGAAGGCCACGCTGGCGACCATCACCAGATCGTCGTCGTTGCGCTCGAAGTCGTCGTGGGTGCGCACGCGGACCACGACGTGCAGATCGCCGCGAGGTCCTTCGCCTGCCGGACTCACTTCCGGTGGCGTCGGTTCGCCTTCGCCCTGGAGACGGACCACTTGGCCATCGGAGATGCCGGCCGGAATTCGAACCGTCAGCGTGCGCTTGGCCGAGACCCGTCCATGGCCGCGGCAATCGGGGCAGTGCTCGGTGATGACGGTGCGCCGCCCTCGACAGTTGGGGCAGGTCGTGACCATCCGGAACATGCCGCCGAGACCGGTCTGCTGCACCTGCCCGTGACCTCCGCAGGTCGGGCACTTGATCGGCACGATCCCCGGCTTGGCGCCGCTTCCCGTGCACGTCCTGCAGACATCGAGCCGCTTGAACTCGACCTCGCGCTCGCAGCCCTTCAGCACTTCTTCGAGCGTGACTTCGACTTCGGTCTCCAGATCGAACCCGCGCGCCGGGCCGCGGCGGCCACTTGCAGCTCCCCCTGCGCCTCCACCCCCTGCGCCTCCACCAAAGATGTCGTTGAACATTGAGAAGATGTCCTGGACATGCATGTTGCGGAAGTCATGCCCGGGCGTCTGGCGGAGCCCGGCGTGACCATGCTTGTCGAAGCGCGCCCGCTTCTCGTTGTCGGAGAGAACCTCGTACGCCTCGGCCGCCTCCTTGAACTTCGACTCGGCCTCGGCGTCACCCGGATTGCGATCCGGGTGGAACTTCATCGCCAGGCGTCGATAGGAGCGCTTGATCTCGTCGCCGGACGCGGTGCGTTCGACGCTCAGGATCTCGTAGTAGTCGCGCGTGGTGGGCATGGGAGGGAGAAGGGGAACGGGAGACAGGGACGGGATGCGAGGGCATCCGCATCCCGTCCCTGCCTCCGACCGCACTCGCGCTTACGCCACCGCGTCGATGCCGGGCTTCTGATCGTCCTTCAGCTCAGTGATGACGACGTCGGTGGTCAGCATGAGACCGGCGACACTGGCGGCGTTCATCAGCGCCGTCTTGGCAACCAGCGCGGGATCGATGATGCCGCTCTTGACCAGATCCTCGTAGCGATCGGTGGAAGCGTTGTAGCCGAAGCCACCCTTGCCTTCCTTGACGTTCTCGACCACGAGATCTCCGTCGACCCCGGCGTTCTGGGCGATCTGTCGGCAGGGCGCTTCGAGGGCCGCGGCGATGATGTCGAACCCGATCTTCTCGTCGCCCTTGGCCTTGCGCTTGGCGCCGTCGACGGCCTCGATGGCGCGGATGAAGGCCACTCCACCACCGGGCACGTAGCCATCCTTCGCGGCGGCGCGAGTGGCGTGAAGGGCGTCGTCGACGCGATCCTTCCGCTCCTTCATCGCCGTCTCGGTGGCCGCGCCGACGCTGATGATGGCCACGCCGCCCACCAGCTTGGCCTTGCGCTCCATGAGCTTCTCGCGGTCGTAGTCGCTGGTCGACTTGTCGTACTGGGCCTGGATCTGGCTGACGCGGGACTCGATGTCCTTCTTCTTGCCGGCGCCCTGGATGATGGTGGTGTCGTCCTTGGTGATGACGACCTTCTTGGCCGAACCGAGCTCGGTGAGCTGCACTTCCTCGAGACTGCGCCCGAGATCCTCGGCGAAGAAGGTGCCGGCGGTCAGGGCGGCGATGTCGCCGAGCATGGCCTTGCGGCGATCGCCGAAGCCCGGAGCCTTGACAGCGCAGACATGGAGCACGCCGCGCAGACGGTTGACCACGAGCGCCGCGAGGGCTTCGTTCTCGACCTCCTCGGCGATGATCAGGAGCGGGCGACCGCCCGCGGCGATCTTGTTGAGGAGCGGCAGAAGCTCCGCGAGGTTCGAGATCTTCTTCTCGTGGATCAGGATCGCCGGATTCTCGAGCACGCACTCGGCGCGCTTCGGATCGGTCATGAAGTAGGGCGAGAGGTAGCCCTTGTCGAAGGACATGCCCTCGACGTACTCGAGCGTGGTCTCGGCGGCCTTGCCCTCTTCGACCTCGACCACGCCGTCGTGGCCGACCTTGTCGATGGCCTCGGCAATCAGCGAGCCGATCTGGATGTCGTGGTTGGCCGAGACCGTCGCGACCTTCTGGAGATCGGCCTTGCCCCTGCACTTCGCGGCGGAGGCGAGGATCGCCTCCGAAGCCACGGCGGCGGCGTCATTGATGCCCCGCTGCACGGCGACGGCATTGGCGCCGACGGTCACATGCTTCAGGCCCTCGACGAAGATCGCGTGGGCCAGCACCGTGGCTGCGGTGGTGCCATCACCGGCCACGTCGGCCGTCTTCTTGGCGACCTGCTGGACCATCTTCGCGCCCATGTTCTCGAAGGCGTCGGGGAGATCGATCTCCTTGGCGACGCTCACTCCGTCCTTGGTGACGATCGGGCCGCCGTAGGACTTCTGGATCACGACGTTGCGGCCGGTCGGGCCCATCGTGACAGCGACGGCCTGGGCGAGCTTCTCCACTCCGCGCTTGAACTCGGCGCGGGCGGCGGTGGCGAACATCATTTGCTTGGTGGTCATGGGG
>CAYXKH010000136.1:0-8570 GCA_964465255.1 uncultured Isosphaeraceae bacterium | reverse complement strand
CGTTCGGGCACATGGGTTACACCCCCGTTCGGGCACCGGGTGAGAGACCTCGCGTCTGCTCGGATCGGTGCCGCGGACGTTCCTCTCCCCGCCACCTCAGCCGCCATCCCCTCCCCAGCGCAAAATGCGACGCGGCGACCAGATCGGTCGCCGCGTCGGTTCGATATTGGGCTGCGGTGGCTCGGACGATTTCGTCCGGAGAGCCGCCGGGTGGAGGTCGTCGGGTGCGGCGCACAAGGCGCCTCACGCACAACGCACTCTCAAGGCCCCGTCGGGTGTGTTGAGCCCAACGGCTCAGCCACACAGCCTCCCTGAACACCAGCCTGAAGATCGCTTGGCGAATTCAGGGAAAAGGTCACTGCGATTCATCACTGGACCACCTCCTTCCGGGGGTTCGTCGACCTGGGAGCCCCAGGCGATTGCGAACCCAGCCATCCCAGCCGCCGCGGAGAGTGACCTCCGCCGCCGGGGTGTTGACGCCCCGCAGCGTCCTGCGGAGCACGGAGCGAGCAGCAGGCAAAGCGCCTTGTGCCCATCGATCGGGTCGCCAGCAGATGGTCAGAACGGTCACCGCTGCGTTCGCCGACTCGGCAATTATGGCTCGACTTTCCAGCAGGGCAAGCAGAATCAGGACAGACTGGTTCACAGTTCGCAGGGCGTCGGCGGCAGGCTCCGCGAGCCTCAGCCGCGCACTTCCGAGTCGGTCTCGCTGTCCTCGAAGACCGTGCCTTCCTTCTCCACCTGCTCCTCGAGATCGCGCATGCGGTGCCAGTCTTCGAGGGTGATCATCACCTCGCGGGCGACCGACCCCTTGTGTTCGCCGAGAATTCCGGCGAGACCCATCTGGTCGACGAGGCGGGAGGCGCGGCTGTAGCCGATGGCCAGGCGCCGCTGGAGCAGGGAGACGCTGCCGCGGCCGCTCTCGATCATGACCTCGACGGCCTTGTCGAAGAGCGGATCGCGCTCGCTGGCATCGAGACCACCATCGCCGTCGCCGCCTTCGCCGTTCGAGCCGCTGGTCGGCGATCGCAGCACCATCAGCGAGCGCTCGAAGCTCGGCCCC
This sequence comes from uncultured Isosphaeraceae bacterium, assembly GCA_964465255.1. Lineage (GTDB taxonomy): Bacteria > Planctomycetota > Phycisphaerae > Phycisphaerales > SM1A02 > CAYXKH01. The sequence continues at coordinate 7,507 of CAYXKH010000136.1, read as the reverse complement.
GCCACGTCCTTCAGGAAGCGGACGGCCTTGCGGATCTCGCCATCGGTGACCAGCGTGCCCTGGGCCCGGCGAAGTTCGCTGGTCTTGGGATTCAGGAAGAGCATGTCGCCCTGACCAAGGAGCAGCTCCGCACCCTTGCTGTCGAGGACGATGCGACTGTCCATGCCCGAGGCGACCTTGAAGCTGGCGCGGCAGGGCATGTTGCTCTTGATGAGTCCGGTGACCACGTTGGCCTGCGGGCGCTGCGTCGCGAGGATCAGGTGGATGCCGACGGCGCGGGCCTTCTGGGCGATGCGGACGATCGAGTGCTCGACCTCCTTGTTGGTCATCATCAGATCGGCGAGCTCGTCGATCACGAAGACCATGTAGGGAAGCTTCTTCGGAATCTTGGCTCGTTCGAGGTCGTTGGTGGGTTCGAAGCGGAGGTAGAGCTCCTCCTCGCCGAGACCGTTGTACGAGGCGATGTCGCGCACGCCGGCTTCCATCAGGAGCTCGTAGCGCTCCTCCATGCGGTCGACGGCCCACTCGAGAATCGCCGCCGCCCGGCTCATCTCGGTGACCACCGGCGACATCAGGTGGGGGATGTCGGCGAACTGGCTCATCTCGACCATCTTCGGATCGACGAGCACCAGCTTGAGCTCGTCAGGCCGCTTGGTGAAGAGCCAGCTCATGATGATCGTGTTCATGCACACGCTCTTGCCGCTGCCGGTGGTGCCGGCAATCAGCATGTGCGGCATGCGGGTGAGGTCGGCCACCAGCGGTTCGCCGGAAGCGTCCTTGCCCAGGAACATCGGCAGAGCCATGCCATCGGCGTATCCGCCGGTCATGAGCTCCTTGAGCCTGACCTTCTCCTTCTGGAGATTCGGAACTTCAATGCCCACGGTGGTCTTGCCGGCGGTGTTGGGCAGGATGCGGATGTTCTGGGCCTGCAGGCTTCGGGCGATGTCGCTGGAGATGGTCTGGAGCCGGGCGACGCGCGTGCCTGGCGCCAACTGCACCGAGAAGAGCGTGACCACGGGGCCACTCTCGATGCCGGTCACCTCGGCGTCGATTGAGAAGGTCTGGAGCGTCTCCTCCAGCACCTGGGCCTGAGCGCGGACGAAGGCCTCCATCTTCTCGGAGTAGTTCGACTCGCTCTCGTCGAGGAGATCCAGGGTCGGGAAGCGATAGCCCTCGAAGTTGCCGCCCTGCGAAACGCCGTCGGCGTTCTGCCGCGGAGCGTCGAGCTCGGTCGCCGTGGGCTTGTTCGCGCCGGTCATTCGCACCGGGAGTCGGGCGATCTTGGCTCGAAGCTCCTCGTTGCTGAGGCGCTGATTGGCAACCGGCTCGGCCTTGGCGGTGGCGGCCGCTTGGGCAGCGGCGCGGTCCTCGCGTTCAGCATCCTCGGTGGCCCGTGCGGCAGCGGCGGCGCTGGCGGCAGCACCTGCGGCAGCCTTGCCGCGGCCCGAGGCTCGGTCCGAGGCTCGGGCCGGATTGGCTGTGAGCACGTCGGACGCGGCTGCGACATCGGCTGCGACATCGGCGTCCGAATCGAGATCGGTCGCGTCGTCATCGATCGGCGACTGTGACTCTGGCGCTCCCGCGGCTCGCGCGGACCGGGTTCCGCTGTCGCGCCTCGAGAGCTTGGAACCGCCGGGACACTCTGCAAACGGAGCAATCGGCGCCGAGTCGTCGGTCCCGATGACGGCCCGCTCGAGTTCTTCGAACTCGGTCGGCATGGGCATCTGGTCGGCGCCGAGCGTCGCGATGCCGCGTCCTCTGCCGGTTCGGGCGGCGCCGGGCGCGGCGGTTCGGGCAATCGGTCGACCGCGCACGATCGGGCCCCCGTCGTCAGCGTGGCCGGGGCCGTGGTCGGGGTCGTGAAGATCATCGAGGTCGACGGCAGTGTCGTCACCCAGGCCGGTGGCCGGCATGGCGTGCGGACGGGCGAATCGCTCGGCAACCCACGCCATCACCGGCGCTGGATTGAGTGCGGAGAGACCACTTCCGATCTTCGCCAGTCGGCGACAGCCGCGGACGAAGAGCCCGGGAAGTGCCAGGACGAGCTTGTCGGCCGAGGTCAGTCCGCCCACGAGGAGGGCGGTCATGAGGATTGCGAAGACCATCACGTCGCTGAACCGAGCGATGAGTTCGCTGGTCGCTGCCATCCCGAGAAGCCCGGGGGCGACGCCAGTCATGCTTCCGGGCGAGGTGCCGTTGCCGCCGACCAGCGCCCCCACGATCTGGATCAGGCCGAAGCCGCTCCAGTTGGGCATGCAGAGGGCGTGAAGTCCGCTCAGCGCGGTGGTCGCCAGGAGCAGGCCGATGGTGCGAATGAGCGTGTGGCCGAGCGGTCGACCAGCGGCGATCACCCCGAGGGCTCCGCCGACTCCGGCGATGAGCAGCCACGAGGAGACGCCGAACATCAGGTGAAACTGGTACGCGAGCACCGCTCCGGCGCGCCCTCCGAAGTTGAAGGGTGGATCGCGATGCACGGCGACGACGTGCGACGGCCAGTCCGCCGTGTCGAAGCTCAGCATCGAGAGCAGGGCGAAGCCCCAGGCGCCCGCGGCCACGACCCAGAGGACGCGCTTGCCGACCGAGGCGGCCGGAAGCGCAATCTGGGCGGCGGGGGAGCGCGCAGGATGAGCATTGGAACGGGCGCGAGAAGACCGAGCCATCGTCGGGATATCGGCGTGAGCCGCCGCACTCCGCGATTTTCGGTTCAGGTTCTGTCTGCCGGGGCGCAGAACAGGCCGGGCGGAGGGCTCCAGTGGGGCGAGAATCCAACGCGGACCATCGCCCGCAGCGCCGTCACTCGACCGGCAGAGGCACCTTCTGAAGCGCGCCGCCACCCGGCGGGATGACGTCGAGCGTCACCAGTCGCGGCGGAATGCCGGGGATGCGAAAGAGCCCAACGAGTCGGGAGAGCCGCGAATAGAGGTCGTCGAGACTGCCGACGGGCTGATCGTTCACAGCCGTGATCAGACTGCCCGGCGGCAGCGTTCGGGCCGCGGGCGTGTCGGGGGTGACCCGCACGACGAGCACGCCGCGCTCGGGCCGCATCCGGTATTCGAGATCGCGCGGTCGGCTGGCGGTGACCATCTCGGCCACCCCGAGACGCTCGAAGGCCCGCTTGGCCGAGGGCGCCACCAGGGCGGGGTCGAGCTTGTCGAGGACCACCTCGAAGTCGACGGGGACCCCGCTGCCGGTGTCGCTCTCGCCGCGCCAGATCGCAAGGTTGACCGTCTCGCCCGGTCGGCGGGTGGCGACGAGGGCGCGGAAGTGACCGTCGTCGAGCACTTTCTGGCCGTCGACCTCGGTGATGATGTCGAGCGGTCGCAGCCCGGCCCGCGCCGCCGGGCCGTTGGCGACGACGCCGCGCACGAGGACGCCGTAGCCGTCGAAGCCCAGGCTGCGAGCCATCATCTCGCTGACGGGGAGCAGGCTCACCCCGATGAATCCCTTCTCGACCTCGCCGTGCTCGATGAGCTGCGGCACGGCGCTCTCGATGGTCGACATCGGGATCGCCAGGCCGATGCCGGCGAACTGGCCCTGCACCCCGAGGCTTCCGCCGCGGCCGGTGGCAATTGCGGTGTTCATCCCCACCACGCGTCCGCGGATGTCGGTGAGGGGCCCGCCCGAATTGCCCGGATTGATCGCCGCGTCGACCTGGATGAAGTTCTCGTAGTCGATGTCGGTCAGTCCCGCCGAGCGACCCAGCCCCGAGACGATTCCCGCCGACATGGAAAAGCGGAAGTCGAAGGGCGAACCGAAGGCGAAGACCATCTCGCCCTGCTTCAGCGGATCACCCTCGCTGCGGATTGCCGGATGCAGGCGCTCCTCATCGATGCGGACCACGGCGATGTCGGTTCGCAGATCGAGCCCGACCACCGAGGCCTTTCGCAGCGTGCCGTTGTAGAGCTGGACTTCGATCTCGTCGGCGCCGTCGACGACGTGGGCGTTGGTCACGATGTAGCCGCGCTCGTCCCAGACCCAACCGGAACCTGACGAGCCCATCGTCACCGGTCGATTGTTCTTGTCGCGAAGCACCGAGCGGGTGCTGACGTGGACCACCGAAGGTTCAACCAGTTCGGCCAAGGCCCGGGTCGCCGAATTCATCTCGTCGAGAATCGTGGACTCGGCGACCTGCTCGTGGGCCGCCTCCATCCTCGCTCTGGTCTGCGAGAAGGTGAGTCGACTGATGATCGACGGCCCCGCGACAAGGGCCCCGACGGCGACGACGGCGACGGCAATGGCCGGGCCGATTGAGGCAGTCGAGGAGTCGTGCGTGGAACGGTTCGACATAGGGAAGCAATCGAAGGGTCGAAAGCGCCGAACGCGGTGGTGTGCGGCGGCGGTGGCGAGCGACCAGTGTCGGTCAGGGCTTCCGGGCAGGCAAGCCTTCCGTGCCTCCGCCATGCCCACCCGGTCCGCCGGGCGGTCTGGTTCGATCGACGTCGGCGAGTTCCTGAGGCGAGATCCGGTAGGGATGCGGCCCCAGATTCGAGGTCCGCACCCGATCGATCCAGGTGCTTGCGGCGGCCAGCAGACTCGGGCCGAGGTGGGCCAGCGGTTGGGCGAAGGGCGGCTGCCAGTCGCTCAAGCCCAGGAGATCCTGAAGGACGACGACCTGTCCGTGGCAGGCCGCTCCGGCGCCGCAGCCAATCACGGGCACGCTGACCCGCGAGACGATTCGCTCGGCAATCTCGGCCGGCACGGCCTCGACCAGAATGATCGCGGCACCGGCCTGCTCGAGGGCGACGGCGTCGTCGAGGAGGGCCGCGGCGTCGGCGGAGGTGCGCCCGGTCGAGAGGTAGCCGCCGCGCCGCTTGGTCTGCTGCGGGCGCGAACCGATGTGGGCGACGACGGCGATGCCGGCGCGGGACATCTGCGAGACGAGTGGCGCGAAGCTGGCGTCGACTTCGAGCTTCACCGTGTCGGCGAGTCCTTCGATCATGAAGCGGCCGGCGTTGCGGACGCCCTCGGCCTCGCTCACCTGGTAGCTCAGAAACGGCATGTCGGCCATGACCATGGCTCGCGGCGCCCCGCGTTTCACTGCGGCGGTGAGTTGGATCAGGAAGTCGAGCGGCGCGTGGATGGTGCCGGGCAGGCCGAGGATCACTTCCGCCGCGGTATCGCCGACCAGAAGAACCGGCACTCCGGCCCGCTCGAGCCAGCGGGCGGTGGTGGCGTCGTAACAGGTGAGGCAGGCGAAGCGCTCGCCTTCGAGCCGCCAGCGCTGCAGCGTTCGGATGGTGATCGGCGCGAGCAGGCCGGTGGTCTGAGTGTCGGAGGTTGCGGAAGCCGCTGCGCCCGGTGCGGGGCTCGCGGCGGAAGCGCCGGAAGCAGCGGACGCGGCGGATGCAGCAGTCGACGAGCCGAGTGGAGATGGGGTCGTCAAAGTCACAGGCCGATCGTAGCGGGAGGGGAGGGGCGCTCGGGTGGGACGGAGGACCGGGGCGTGTGAGCTACTTGCGGCCGCGGAGCTACTCCCCGCCGCGCAGCGCATCCCCGCCGCGCAGCGCATCCCCGCCGCGCAGCGCATCCAGCGTCGTCCGCACCGGATTGAGAACCACGTTGTCGCGTCCCAGCACCAGGAGATCGGCGATCTCGACCGCCTCGGCGAAGGACTCGCGGGCCTGGTCGAGATCGAGCGCGGGGGAGTGGATCCGGCCCGCTTCGAGGTGTTCGAGGGTGACGATGGCGTCGCCGCAGACGAGGACCGTCGCCGTTGTCTGGGCAATCAGGAGTCCAGTGAGGCCAGGCGTCACGCCATGCAGCGGGAAGAGGTCGACCCCTTCCGCAAGCCGATCAGGGGCGGCCCGGCATCGCTCGACCACGGCGATCTCCTGGCCCAGGGCAGCGACGAGATCCTGATCCTCGGCGGCGTGGGCCTCGTGGATCCGCTGGACAAGCTGGATCCCGATTGCTTCCCGCTCGGCCTCGCTCACCAGCCACTGGGCATCCTCGAAGAACGCCAGACCGCGTCGCTGGATGGGGTGGAGCGAGGTCAGAAAGACATGGGTCACCGCCCGCGCAGAGATGCCGGCGCGTTCGTGCAGTCGGGCCTCGAGCACTTTTCCAGGGAGCGATGGATCGACGAGGATCGTGGCGTCACCGCTCTGGATCAGGGTCGTCGTGGCGTGCGCCGGGCGCACATCCGACTTCTCGTTCCAGAGAGGATGGGCCGCGAGGGCGCCGATTGAAATGACTCGAAACGTCGGGGGCATCGTGCGAACTCACTCCGCGAGCTGGTCCTGGGCGAGCCGCCCGATGGCGTTGCTCGGATCGCTGCGCTTGCGGGCGAGCTCGCGGATCACCAGATCCGGCACGATCGAACGGAGCGTCTCCAGCGAGCCCCCCATTGCGGCGATCTGCTTGATCAGGCTGCTGCTGGTGTAGGCGAAGGTCTCGCCGGTGACGACGAAGACGGTCTCGATGCCGGTGAGATGGCGGTTGGTGATGGCCAACTGGCACTCGGTGGCGAGATCGGTGACGTTGCGGATGCCCCGAAGTATGGCCGAGGCCCCGACGCGACGAGCGAAGTCGACGGTCAGTCCGGCGTAGGTGTCGACCCGCACCACGGCGCCGCCCGGCTCGTCCTTCTCCATCTCGGCCACCAGCGTGCGGGCCATCTCGAAGCGCTCCTCGAAGGTGAAGAGGGCCTGCTTGTCGGGATTCCGCCCGATGGCCACCACCACCTCGTCGAAGAGCCGCCGCGCCCGCCGCAGCACATCGAGGTGCCCCAGCGTGATCGGATCAAACGACCCGGTGTAGATGGCAAGATGGTGTTCCGGCACGGGAGGAGATGGTAGTGGCGGGGGCAAGGGGGGAGCAGGCAGGGAGCAGGGAGCAGGGGGAATTGCAGGGGGTTGCACGTTTGGATGCGTGCGCTGCATCCGAGGCCGCGGGTTTCGGTGCTCCGCGCCAGCATTCAATCGTGCAACCCACTGCTGCTCCCTGCCCCCTGTCTACTCAATCCCCAACTGCGCCAGAATCACTCTGAAATTCTCGCCGAACACGAAGTTCTCGGCGGGGAAGCTGCGGCCGGCGCGGTTCTGGTCGAGGTGGCTGTACATCATCTCGACCTCGCCGAGGCGGGTGGCGGTGCCGGTCATCGGGTCGAGGAGATCGATGAGACCGATGGTGCCCGCGCCGGTCGGGTCGAGGCGCTCGATCGAGACGTCGTAGCGCAGCGTCTGCCCGGGACCGACGTCGCCGCGCAGTTCGGCCGAAGCGATCTTCGCGAGCACCACCTTCTCGCGGAACTGGTTGGCGGCGCCCACAAGTATGCCGCCGGTCTGGGCCACGCCTTCGAGAATCAACGACGCGGGCATGAGTGGCTGCGCGGGAAGCGCAGGGCGACCGTTCCGCTCCGGCCGGGCCGCGAAGTGATCGTGCAGATGCTCTTCGGCGAGCGAGATGTTCTTCAAGGCGACCAGCCGTTTTCCCGGCTCGTGGGTCACCACACGGTCGATCCAGAACCAGCGCATCGGGCGTCGTCTCCGACCTCGGGGTGGGGGGG
>CAYXKH010000135.1:0-8582 GCA_964465255.1 uncultured Isosphaeraceae bacterium | reverse complement strand
CGGTCACGGGCGCCTTGCGGTCAGCGCGTGCGTCGCCCCTCCGCGCACGCACTCAGTCGTGCAACCCTCTGCTGCCCCCTGCAAGGCCGCGGAGCGGCCGGTCTGTCCCGTCTCGGCCGCTTCGCGGCCGCTCTGTCCCTTCCTTATCATCGCCGCATGCCCTCTCGAACTCTCACCCTCGGTGTGTTCATGCTCGCGGCGTTTTTCTTCGTCGGCGGATGCACAACTGGATCGAACCGCTACGGCGCTCCGCTCGCCTCGACCGGCGTCCCCTCCTGCACGGTCGCCTCGCTCAACGGTGAGGAGCGCGATGTCATCATCGAAGGTCGCATCACCAGCGTCTGCGCCATCAAGGGGTGCTGGATGGAAGCACGCGACAGCGCCGGCACGCCGATCTTCGTGCGCTTCCGCGGCTACGCCTTCTTCGTGCCGCGGAACGCCGCCGGGCAAGCCTTCGTGGCCCGGGGCGATGCGATCTCCACCACGGTGGGCGTCGCCCAGCTTCGGCACTACGCCGAGGACGCGCAGCGCCCGGCCGAAGAGGTCGCCGCGATCACCGAGCCGACGCAGCGGATCGAGTTCATCGCCGACTCGGTGTGGATCCAGGGGCAGAACCTCGATGCCCCCTACCGGGACTGATTCCACAATCGACATTCGTCCCGCCGCCTCCCGAGCCTCTTCATGCCCACGCTCCATCTCGTCGGTGGACGAATCATCGACCCAGCCCACGCCATCGACTTCACCGGCGACGTGCTGGTGGTCGACGGACGCATCGCCGCCATCGAGCCTCGGTCGATCGCCGCCCCTCCGGAAGCCGAGCGCTTCGACGCCGCAGGGCTGCTGATCACGCCGGGCCTGCTGGACATCCACGTTCACCTTCGCGAGCCCGGAGGCGAGCACAAGGAGACCCTTCAGAGCGGCGGCGCCGCCGCGCTCGCGGGCGGGTTCACCACCGTCTGCTGCATGCCCAACACCCGGCCGGCGCTCGACACCACCACACTGGTCGAGTTCATCCGACTCAAGGGCGACAGCCTTCGACAGGCTCGCATCTTTCCGGTCGCGGCCGCGACGATCGGTCGGGCGGGCGAGGCCCTCGCCCCCATCAGCGCCATGGCCAGCGCCGGCGCGGTGGCCTTCTCCGACGACGGCGACGTGATCGCCTCGGCGGGGATGATGCTTCGCGTCCTCCAGACCTGTCGCGTCGCCGGGCGCCCGTTCATGCAGCATTGCCAGGAGCCCACGCTGACCAGGGGCGGGGTGATGAATGCCGGCGAACTCTCGACGCGGCTGGGCCTCGGAGGGTGGCCGCGGATCGCCGAGGAGCTGATCATCGAGCGCGATCTCCGACTCAATCGCTCCGTCGGCTGCGCCTATCACGCCCAGCACCTCTCGAGCGGCGGCTCGGTCGAGCTGATTCGAGCGGCGCGGCGGCGCGGCGAGCCGGTGACCGGCGAGGCGGCTCCCCACCACCTGCTCCTGACCGAAGAGGCGTGTGCCGACTACGACACCAATGCCAAGGTCAATCCTCCGCTGCGCGCCGCCGAGGACATCCTGCTGATCAAGGAAGGCATCGCCGACGGCACCATCACGGTGCTGGCCACCGACCACGCTCCGCACGCCCCGGACGAGAAGGGACTCGACTTCAACGCGGCTCCGTTCGGCATGATCGGTCTGGAGTGCGCTCTCCCGCTCTATCGCAAGGCGCTGGTCGACGACAACGTCATCTCCTGGTCGCGGATGATCGCGATGATGACCATCGAACCCGCTCGACTCGTCGGACTCGATCGCCTCGGGCTCGGCACCCTTTCAATCGGCGGCCCCGCGGACCTCACCGTCATCGACCCCGAGTGCGAGTGGACCATCGACTCCCGCGACTTTCGGTGCCGGAGTCGCAACTGCCCCTTCGATGGCTGGACCGTGCGCGGCCGCGCCGCCGCGACGATCGTCGCGGGCGAGGTGCGATACCGACTGCGGCACGCCTGAGGCCGAGAGCCTTCGGGGACCGTGGGTCTCGCGGTGCACCGAACCCAATCGGAACCACGCGACGCAAAAACGACGCGGGGCGCCGTCATGGACGGCACCCCGCGCGAAAGAGTCACATGCTGAGGAGTGTCGCTCTCGCGAGCGAACACGCCTCGATCGAACTCAGCTTCCCCACTTCGAGAGCAGGATGCCGAGATCGCTGCCGTCGACCTGGCCATTGCCGTCGAGGTCGAAGCCCTGTGGCGCGGGGTTGCCCCATGCCGCGAGGAGTTCGCCCAGATCGGCGCCATCGACCAGACCATCGTTGTTGAGGTCGGGCGAATTGTTCAGGCCCTCGAAGAGCGCCAGAGCTCGAGCCACGGCGCGACGACCGACCTTGTAGCCGGCCTGGCGAGCCGAGAGATCGTCGGCGATGGGGTGGATGCCGCCCCAGATGCGGGAGACGCCGGCTTCGTCAGCGGGGTCGCTGAACTTGACCCACTGAAGCCTGACTGGAGCCGAAGGCCCCATTTCGAACTTCAGCCAACCCTCGGGGATCACCTTTTCGGCGAAGCCACCGGGGAAGTACGGGCTGCCGGTCATCCCGGTGAGGGCCTCGGCCGACGAGCGGCTGAAGGTGCTGTGGCCGGACAGGTACCCCGAGAACGGCGGCGTCACGAAGTTGGAAGCCTGATACGGCATCCAGCGATCCGCGAGCACCCAACCCGTGCCGTGAAGCTGGTTCTTCGGATTCTCGGGACCGAGGACGGTGGTCGAGTAGATGCCGACCGCGCCCGGCTTGCGCCGCAGCGAGATGGAATCGAGAGTCGAGCCCCAGGGCAGCGGGTCGAGATCAAGCACGCCGTCGTCGAAGTAGTCGAGCTCCTGGCCGGGATACCCGGAGAAGCCCGAGACCAGCATGTGGGTGCAGTTGCCGATCTCGGTGAAGGTGAACGACGTCGTGAGATCGGCGGTCCCCAACGAGAAGTTGGGCTTGGCGATCACGAAGAGGCCGCTGGCCGGGATGGTGTGACCATCGAGGCTGATGGCCACCTGCACGCGACCCTGCGCATCGGGAACGGACGTCTGCACTTCGTCGCCGATTGAGATGTAGGTGAGTCCGTCGAGCGAGGTGCCCGGAGGACCGACGAGCTCGATGTACTCGTCCGGATCGTTGCCGGGCTGATCGATGCGAAGTTCGCTGATCAGCACGGAGCCCGCCGCCGACTGTCCGGAGTTGAGCGAACCGGGAGTGTCGTCTTCACCGAGCAGGAATCCGCCGATGACCCAACCGCTGCCGGTGCGATAGACGTGTCCGGGGAGCGGACCAGTCGCGGAGAACCCGGTGGTGCCGCCGGCGTTGAAGCCGCCGAGCCACGCCCGGACCGCGATCTTCCCGACCTGATCGTCGATGCCGATGGGCTCGCCCGACAGCGGCTCGTAGACCATGTTCGGGAAGTCCTCGAACCGTCCACCCGGCTTGATGTCGTCCTCGGTCACGAGCTCGATGAGATCCGGGATGAGCGGAAGCCCTACCGGGTCGTAGGAGGGAAGCTGCGGATCGCTCGACTGGCCGGACTCGCCCGCGTAGCGAACGCGCGAGAGAGGACGGGCAGAGTTGTAGAGACCCTTCTGGCCCCATGCCGTCACGGCGGCATCGTGATTCGCTCCAGACAGCGCAAGGTAGGTCTTGACGCTCCACTCGAGTTCGCTGACTTCATCGCCCTCGCCGGCGATCTTGAACTCGAACCCCTTGCTGTCGGCGAGGTCGTTGGTGACGACGTGCCAGTGGCCCGGAGGCGTTTCCGAATCGGGACCGTCAGCCCAGTACTCGGCGAGCACGCGGCCGTAATCACCCAGATTGGCGACGTTCGGCTCGTAGGGATCGCCGGTGACGGGGTTGAGTCCGTAGCCGGGCGTGTCGTACGTTCCGAGCGGGCTGTTGTGGAAGACCGTCGGCGAAATGTCGATCGTCTCGGGAAGACTGGGATCGAGCTTCGCGGCCTTCTCGATGTTGTCGACGGCATCGGTGAGGACCTGCGGATCGCCAATGCCGGGAGGCCCGCCAAGATCGTGATACAGCCCCAGGTCCGGATCGCCGTCGAGGACGTTGAGGGCGAAGGGCGTGACGTGGCCCCAGTGCGGGCAGATGAAGGTCTGCACCGACGCGCCGATGATGATGCCGTTCTGAAGCACGAGGAAGTCGAAGGCCAGCGGCTGCCACTGGGCAGGCTGGAACATCGGACATCCGGGGATCTTGAAGACGAGCGAGGGGTTCACCACCACGTAGCCGACGTTCTGGGCGTAGTTGTTGGCCTCGTTCGCACCGTCGCCGAGATTCTGCGCGAGGATCGTCGCCGCGACGCGATTGCCAACCGCGGCAGGCGAGTTGCCGACCGTGGTGGTGATGCCCGCGTCGTAGCCGAGCTCGGCGAAGAGGGCGTTGAACTCCGCCTGAATCACCGCGATGTTGGGACCGTTGCCGGCGACGTAGCGGGCCTTGAGGACCCGGTACGCGGCGTAGCTGATCGCCTCGCGCCGGGCCGCATCGACATTCCGCGCCCGCAGCTTCTCCTGCACGTAGACGCCGCGGGCCGTGGGGTCGTAGACCGCCCACGTGTCGTACATCGCCGCGGAGAGGTGGTAGAGATTGCGGGCATGCACCGGCGGTCGGGGCGTGCTCTTGCGGATGGCGCTGAGAATCTGTTCGTCCCAGATTCGCGCAATCGACCAATCCGGATCGAACGAGGCCTGGGCGCTGGACGCCCCGATTGCCAGGGCGACAACGAAACTGCTGAAGACTCGCATGGACTTCTCCCTGCTTGACTCGGGCGCCCCCCAAACCCGCACTGGGTTCGAACCACAGGCGCAGACCGCTCACAGCTCCCGCGGTTGATGAGCCGGAGACTGTTGCTCGGAACGTACCGCGCGGCGAGCGGGTGGACAATTCCCTCCGCAATTCATTTGCGTTCTCCACTCTCAACGACGACACCGCGGCTCAGTAAACTCCCGCACGTGATCCGCGCCGCACGACCGCAAACCGGCCTCAGCTTCTTCTGGCTGCTGATCGCCGCCGGAGCGCTTCTCGGCAGCATGGCGGTCGTGGCAGCCTGGACCGGGCCCGACTCGCCGCACGGCCCGCTGCGAGTGGCGTTCACACTGGCGAACTCGCTGCCTCGCGTGCTGCTCTGGCTGATGATGGCCCATGGCATCGGCTGGCCGCTTCGGCGGCTCCTGCTCGGTTCGAATACTGGAGGTTCTGGGACGATCGCGATGCAACTTGCGCTCGGCTCCGCCGCGGCGATGTGGCTGGCCCTCGCGCTTGCGTCGCTTGGGCTTCTCGGCGGCGGCCCGGTGTCGACAAGCGGTTCGGGCGCGAGCGTGCCCTCGGGCGCCATCGCGTGGTGCCTCGTAGTCGGCGGTGCCGTCCTCGGCGTGGCCTCACAACGGTTCGATCCGCCGGTCGCGTCGGAGAGCGGCCAATCGCCCTGGGGGCTCGCGGCGATTCCCGCCGTCGCCGTGCTGCTGGTCGCCGCCTGCGCCGCGCCGGGCTGGCTCTGGAGCAGCGAGTTCGGCGGCTACGACGCCTTGAGCTATCACCTGCAGCTCCCCAAGGAGTGGCTGCTCCAGGGTGAACTCGGCGCGACCCCCCACTGCGTCTACGGCCACCTGCCAAGTTTCGTCGAAGCTGCGTTTCTGCACCTGATGCTGCTGCACGGTGATGACGCCCACGCCGCGATCAAGGCCGCCCCGACCTGCCAACTCCTTCACGCGTGCCTGGCCCTGCTGGCGGCGCGCGTCGCCGCCGAAGCGGCCCACGCCTGGCTCCCCGAGGCCCCGGCGGCGCGGCGATCACTCGCGGCCGGTGTCGCCGCGGTCGTCGTGCTGGCGACGCCGTGGACCATCGTGGTCGGCTCTCTCGCGTACAACGACATGGCGGTCTGCCTCTTCCTCGCCGCGGCCCTGCGACTGCTCGCGCCGCCCCCCGATGGCGTCGCTTGCACTCGGGCGGCATCGCTGCGACTCGGCGCCGCACTCGGCGTGCTGGTCGGCGCCGCTGCGGGGGCCAAACTCACCGCCGCCGGATTCGCCGTGCTGCCCGTCGCCGCCGTCGTGCTGTTGACCCGCGGGCGCGGAGCGAGTGACGCGACCTCGACGTCAGACTGGACGTCCGCGCTCCGGACACTCGCCGCGATGGCGCTCCTGAGCGCAGTCGTGCTGGCGCCGTGGCTGATCCGCAATGCAGCCACGGTCGACAACCCGGTCTTCCCCTTCGCAACGACCCTGTTCGGAAGTGGGCCGTGGAGCGCCGAACAGGTCGAGCGATTCGCCGACGGGCACCGCACCGAGACCCCATGGCACGACCGCCCCGCTCGACTGCTTCAGCAGTGGCTCGCCTTCGGAGTTGGGTCGAATCCGTCACCGGGAGAACCGTGGCGGATGCAATGGGCGCTGACGCCGCTCCTGGCCCTCTTCGGAGCGAGCGTGCTGCTGGCCCGCGGCGGGACGCGGCGCCGTGGCCTTGCCCTCGTCGTCGTGCTGGCGGTCCAACTTGGCTTCTGGCTGGTGGCGACGCATCTGCAGTCGCGCTTCCTTCTGCCGACCCTGATCCCAGCGGCGCTGCTCGCGGCACTCGCCGTTGGGACGCTTCCCATCGAGCGCTGGAGACCGGCCGGCGCCGCCGCAATGGCCATCGGGCTGGTGCTCCTCTCGATGGCACCGGTACTCCTCTACCGCAGCGAGGGAAACGGCGCGCCCGGCGCGGCGATCGGTCTCATCCCGCTCTTCACGGGCGATCTCCAGGCCCAGGCCCTGCGCGAGTCGGCGCCTCCGGCGCAGGCCCAGATCGTCGCCGCGGCAACGCCGTCTCTCTTTCTGAACCATCTGCTGCCACCGAACTCGCGCGTGCTTCTGATTGGTGAGGCCCGGGCCTTCTACTTCCGGGGAGATCCTGCTCGATACGACTGGGCGACGGTGTGGGACACCAATCCGCTGGCCCCGATCATCGCGGCCGCGCCGGAGGACCCGTCGCGCTGGCCAGCGGCGCTCCGCACCGCAGGATTCACGCATCTCCTGATCGACCCCTCCATGATCGAGCGCTGGTCGGCGAGCGGCTGGCTCGATCCGCTGCTCACGCTCGATCGCCTGCGCAGGCTGGCCACCTCGCCCCACCGAGTGATCCACCGCTTCCCGGGCGGCGCGGTGCTGGTCGAACTCGCGAAGGAGTAGATCTTCTCCGACGGAACTCAGCCCCCGCCGCTCTCCGGCAGGAACGACTTCAGTTCCAGCACGGCCAGCAGATCCTGGGCCTCGGCACGAAGCCCGGCGCGTTCCGTCTCCGCGGCGTCGTTGGGAGGCGCAAGCGACGCAATCGACGCAATCGACGCAATCAGGGCCCGCAGGGCGACGAGCCGCTCCTCGATGTCGGCATCGTCATCCTTGATCCGCGCCAGTTCGGCCCGCAATGACGCCAGCGAAGATTCGAATGCATCTGGAGCCGGTGCATCCGGTGCCGCCGGCGCCGTCGACGCGCCCGCGTCCCGCGAGCGATTGCTCTCGAGCGCGTCCTGATCCGCTCCCTCAGCGACGCCGAGTGGGCCACTCGAACTCGCTTCGCCAGTCTGGCCGGAGGTTCGGAGAAACTGACCGCGCACACTCCAGAGGGAGACCGCGGCGAGAATCACAATCACCACGACGAGGAATCGCGCCCGGCGCTGCTGAGCCAGGACCGTCCGTCGGAGCGAGCGCTCGATGCCGTCGCGGGCAATCCACTCGAGTCTTTCGGTTGCCACAATCTGCGCCGGGGCCAGCTCGCCGACAGACGCGCCGAGCGACCCGCCGACACCTCCGGACCCGAAGGCGGGCGGCGAGGAGAGTGCGTGCCTGGGTTGCCGAAGCGAGATCGTGGGCAGCGCGTCCCCACTCGCGTGATCCTGTTCTTCCGCCACGCCGCCGGCCTCATGAATGCCGAGTTCCTCGTCGGTGGCGAAGGCCGAGAGCCCCCCGCTGCGCCCGGCGGGACCCTCGTCGATCGACCCGACCCCGGGGAACTGGTCTGGAAACTGGTCTGGGAACTGGTCTGGCAACTGGTCTGGCAACTGGTCTGGGAAACGCACCGCCGCCGCATCGCCCGAATCGATCCACTCCGGCACGTTCGAGACCGCGAAGCTCACGTTGCAGCGAAGGCACGCCGGATCGGCAACCCCCAGGAGATCGGCGCCGTCGACTGGTGCATCGCAGGCGTGGCAGTAGCCCAGCAGATGAGCCACGCCGCGCACGTGCCTGGCGACCGTCCAGAGCTGTCGTGTCGTCGGCCCTCGAAGCAGCGTGTACTTGCCGATTGCACCCGACTCGACCGCCCGCACGATCATCTCGTAGCTGATTCCCGGCGCAAACGGCTGAGTCTCATCGCGCATGAACCACGGCCCCATGCGGGCGATGGCCTCGCGGCGGGCGTGTCGATCAAAGGAGGCCGCGCACCCCACACACGCCGTCGAGGGACGCTGCGTACGGCCGCAGAAGGGACACACGACGACGCGCGGAGGCACGGGCCAACGATATCCGGGGAGGGAGCGGGGAGCGGGAACTAGGAATGAGGAATGAGGAATGAGGAATGAGGA
>CAYXKH010000134.1:0-8583 GCA_964465255.1 uncultured Isosphaeraceae bacterium | reverse complement strand
CTGATCCACCTGATCCACCTGGTTCACCTGGTTCACCTGAAGCGGTCGATGCCTTGGCGCGGCGAGCTCGGAGCAGTTCCGCAATCCGGGCCTCCAGCCCCTGACTTGTGGGCTGGAAGTAGACGCGGTCGACACCGGGATGATCCGTCGTATCGGCGCTCAGGTGCGGGGAAATGTACTTTTCGACCCCTCCCTCTCGTGAGCCTGCCCGTGTCTCGGCTTCAAGGAAGCGCCGGTTGTTCTGATCTCGCAGCCGCATCGGCACCGCCACCGTGCGCCCGGACCGCACGTCCTCCATGGCCGCCCAGATTGCCTGGGCGCTGGCGTTGCTCTTGGGAGCCATGCACATGTAGAGCACCGCTTCGGCAAGCGTGAGCTGGCACTCGGGCATGCCCACCCGCTCGGTCACCTGCCACGCCGCCGCAGCGATCTCGAGGGCCCGGGGATCCGCCAGCCCGATGTCTTCGCTGGCGAGAATCGCAATGCGCCTGGCGATGAACCGCGGATCTTCGCCCGCTTCGAGCATCCGCGCCAGCCAGTAGATCGACGCGTCCGGCTCGCTCGCCCGCATCGACTTGATCAAGGCGCTGGCAAGGTCGTAATGCTCGTCGCCGGTGGGATCGTGCACGAGCGCCTTCCGCTGGATCGAATCGGCGGCGACCTCGAGAGTGATGCGGATGGGCTCGGGGTCAACCTGCGCAGCATCACGGCGGTGCAGCGAACTGCGCTCGACGCTGCGCACCGCGACCTCGAGTGCCGTCAGCGCCCGCCGGGCGTCGCCATCGCTGGTTCGGGCCCAGTGGGCGATGGCCTCCTCGTCGACGGCAACCGGCATCCCGTCAAAGGCCCGCGGATCGCGCAGCGCTCGGCGGATGATCTCGGCGATCTCCGCCTCCGAGAGCGGCTCGAGCCTGAAGACCGTCGAGCGGCTGACCAGCGCGGAGTTGACCGCGAAGTAGGGATTCTCGGTGGTTGCGCCGATCAGCGTGATCAGGCCGCGCTCGACATCGTTGAGGAGGGTGTCCTGCTGGTTGCGGGCGAAGCGGTGGATCTCGTCGAGGAAGAGGATCGTGGGGCGTCCGTCCTGCTCCAGCCGACGAGTGGCGGCCTCGAGGATCTCCCGGATTCTGGGAACGCCAATCAGCGCTGCGTTGGCCCGCTCGACATGGGCCGCGGTCGTCGCGGCAATCACCTCCGCGAGGGTCGTCTTTCCAGTGCCGGGCGGACCGTGCAGGATGATCGAGGTGATCCGATTGGCATCGAGCATGCGCCGCAGCAGCTTGCCCGCGCCCAGGAGATGCGCCTGACCGACGAACTCCTCCGCCGTCCGGGGCCTGAGCCGCGCCGCCAGAGGTTCCGCAGCGCTGCGCCGCGTCGCGCGCTCGTCGTGCCAGAGATCAGTCACTGTCGCGAGGGTAGAACGAGATCCCCAAACCCAAATCCCCAAACCCAAATCCCAAAACCAAAGTCTTCAAACCCAAGTCTTCAAACCCAAGTCTTCAAACCCAAGTCTTCAAACCCAGACATCACCTGAACCTCCGCGCCGACAGGACCCGAATCGCCGACCGCGGGAATCGGCCTGCTACGCTGCCACCGGAGGCGACCTTCTCGAGTGCGGGAGGCGTACGTTCCCAGAGAACACCATGTGCGGAATCGTTGCATATATCGGACATCGCGAGGCCAAGGACATCCTTCTCGAGGGACTCAAGCGGCTCGAGTACCGCGGGTACGACTCCGCCGGCATCGCGGTCATCAACGGCAAGCTCCAGGTGGCCCGGAGCGTGGGTCGGGTCGGCGTGCTCGTCGAGATGATCGACCAGAAGCCTGGATTCGAGGGCAGCCTGGGCATCGCCCACACCCGCTGGGCCACGCACGGTGAAGTCAACGAACGCAACGCCCACCCCCAGTGCGACGATCTGCGTCTCGGCCATGGCGTCGCGATCATCCACAACGGCATCATCGAGAACTACTCGGCGATCAGGAAGTACCTCATCGAGAAGGGGCACACCTTCTTGAGCGACACCGACACCGAGGTGCTCGCCCACCTGATCGGCGAGCTCTACCACGGCGATCTGGAGCGTGCGGTGCAGGCGGCCCTGCGCGAAGTGACCGGGGCCTACGCCATCGCGGTGATCTGCGAGAAGGAGCCCGACGTGCTGGTCGTCGCTCGCAAGGGTTCGCCGCTCATGGTCGGCGTGGGCAAGGACGAGTACATCGTCGCCAGCGACTCCTCGGCAATCGTCGCCCACACCACGCAGGCGTTCACGCTGGCCGACTACACCGTCGCCCGGCTCACCCGCGACTCCTTCCGCACGACGACCATCGACAACGTCGAGATCACGCCCGAGATCCGCGAGCTCGAGTTCAATCTCGATCAGATCGAACTCGGCTCCTTCCCCCACTACATGCTGAAGGAGATCTTCGAGCAGCCGCAGGCCCTGCGGCAGTGCCTCCAGGGTCGCGTCGACGTGCGCAGCGGCCAGATCGTCCTCGGCGGCATCTCCGAGTTCGCCCGCAGCCTGGCCAAGGCCCGGCGGATCGTCTTCGTCGGTCAGGGCACGGCCCTCCACGCCGGCATGATCGGCGTGTATCTGATGGAGGATCTGACCAAGATCGGCTCCGACTTCGACTTCGCCAGCGAGTATCGCTATCGCAATCCAATCGTCGAGGAAGGCACCGTCGTCATCGCCATGAGCCAGTCGGGCGAGACCGCCGACACCCTCGCGGCGCTTCTCGAAGCAAAGCAGCGCGGGGCCCTGGCACTCGGCGTGGTCAACGTCGTCGGTTCGACGATTGCCCGCGAAACCGACGCCGGCGTGTACCTCCGCGTCGGTCCGGAGATCGGCGTGGCCTCGACCAAGGCCTTCCTGGGTCAGGTGATGGTCACCACGATGCTGGCGCTCTTCATCGGTCGCCGCCGCTATCTCTCCAACGACACCGTGAGCCAGCTTCTGGATGCGCTGGTGAGCATTCCCGATCGCATCGATCAGGTGCTCAAGCTGAGCGAGCACATCCGCGACGCCACCGCAAAGTTCATGGAACGGGAGAACTGGCTCTTCCTGGGCCGCGGTCACAACTACCCCGTCGCTCTCGAGGGCGCTCTCAAGCTGAAGGAGATCAGCTACATCCACGCCGAAGGCATGCCTGCGGCGGAGATGAAGCATGGACCGATCGCCCTCATCGACGCGGGAATGCCGGTGGTGGTCGTCGCCACCCGCAACAGCCAGTACGAGAAGGTGGTCTCCAACATCCAGGAAGTGCGCTCCCGCGGCGGACACATCATCGCGGTTGCCACCGAAGGCGATGACGAGATCCGCGAGTACTGCGAGGAAGTCTTCTACGTTCCCGATGTTCCCGAGCCGCTCCAGCCGATGGTCACGGTGGTGCCGCTTCAGCTTCTGGCCTATCACGCCGCCGTCGCCCGCGGACACGACGTCGACAAGCCCCGGAACCTGGCCAAGAGCGTCACTGTGGAGTAGGGTTCGCGGGCGGCGCGAGGGCGCAGGAGTTCGCCCGCGGGTCTCTCCCGCGCATCCCCAAGGAACGCCGATTGCCATGTCTGCTCGCTATCGCCTGAGGGCCCTGAGTGCTGCGCTGGCCGCGTCCCTGTTCTCGCTTGGGATTCCATCGGGCGCGTTCGCGGCCACCACCGCGCCGCTCGCTTCCGCGCCCCCCGCACCATCGGCGCCTCCCGCGCCCCCTGCCGCACCGGCGGCACCGGGCGAGAAGGCCGCCGAGTCGTCGCGTGTCTCGCTCGAGGGCGTGGCCATCATCGGTGCCAGCCTGACCGCGGGCTTCTTCACCACCGTTCGAGCCGAGGTCAACGGATCGACGCTCGCACTGCCGGTGAGCCTCGCCCATGTCATCGAGCAGCTTCCCAAGGAGCCGATCACTCCGGCGTACGCGAGCGGGAACCTGATGTTCTTCACCGATCCGCTGCGCCTCGGACGGCGCATGGCCACGACCAGCAAGTCCAAGGACCCCACGCTTGTCGTGGCCATCGACTTCCTCTTCTGGTACGGCTACGGCGATCTCGGCGGCGCTCCCGAAGCGGCGCGGCTGACTCGACTCGAAGAGGGACTCGCACTGCTCGATGCCTTCACCTGTCCGATTGTCGTGGGCGACTTTCCGAACATGAGCGAATCGGTGGGCAAGATGCTCGCCCCGGCGCAGATGCCGGCCCTCGAGACACTCGACGCCCTCAACCTGCGGCTTCGCGAGTGGGCCGTGCAGCGCCCCCGAGTCGTTCTCTTCCCGCTGGCCCAGATGGTGACGGTCCTGCGCGGCAATGCGCCGATCACCATCGGACGCACCACCTGGACCGACACCTCCAAGCGGCTTCTTCAGGTGGATCGACTCCACCCGACCACCGAGGGCATGATCGCCGTGGTGCAGCGGCTTGCGGAGCTGCTGCGGACGCTCGACTCCTCGCTTCCGGAGGATGCGTTCGTCATGGACCCCGAGGCGCTGCTGGCGCGCGTCACTGCGGCGGCCGCGGCGCGGGCGACCACAAACGCGGGTTCGCGGTAGCGACACGCCGCGCCTGGTTTGGGCACCTGAGATTCATGCGTCTTCGCCACGAGCTGCTCGGGGCCAACGCCGAAGCCCGCTCGTGCAAGACGAGCGGGCTTCAAGGACGGCGAATGCCAGGCCCGACCGCGTGGAGGTTCAGGCGCCGGCAATCAACCGCAGCGGGCAGTCCGAGACTCGCAATCGCAGCACCACCGACGACCGGTGGGCTCACTGGCTGCCGGCCGCGCCGCCGCGGGCGAGACCTCGCAGCATCGGCGCAATCCTGGCCCGCACGGCGGCCCGCGCGGTCTGTCGCTCGTCACCCGTGAGGGTGCCGTCGCCATCGACATCGAGCCTCTCGACCAGACGGGCCTTCACGTTTCCGCGAATTTCGTCCCGTGCGGCCCTGCGCTCGTCGGCGTCGAGTGCGCCGTCGCCGTCGGCATCGAACCGTTCCAGCAGCTTCGCGGCCCGCTCCGGTCGATTGGTCTCCAGTCGCGCCCAGGCAGTCGCGAACGCCTTCTCCCGCTCCTCCTCGGAGAGAACGCCATCGCCGTCGGCATCGAACCTCTCGAGCATCCGCTCTCGAAGCGCGCCCCGCATTCCCTGACGCGGGCCGTGCCGATGTTCACTCGCACCTTCCCGGGCCACTCGCTCGCGAGCAGCGCCGTCCTGACTTGACAGAGCGAAGGCCGTTCCGCCCAGCAGCGTTGCCAGTCCAACGGTCACCACCATCCCAACCACGTTCAGCTTCTTCATGTGCATGTGAATCTCCATGCCCAGAATGTGCCTGATGGGAACGCTGCGGGACATCCACGCGCGGAGCGCCCGCGGGCGGCGGCCCGACGGGCCCTGCACCGACACTGGTTCTCATCCCCACGCCGCGAGCAGAATGCCCAGATCCTCTCCGTCGACGGTGAGGTCGT
Source organism: uncultured Isosphaeraceae bacterium (assembly GCA_964465255.1). Lineage (GTDB taxonomy): Bacteria > Planctomycetota > Phycisphaerae > Phycisphaerales > SM1A02 > CAYXKH01. Next base: position 3,145 of record CAYXKH010000134.1, on the reverse strand, counting down.
TGTTGAGGTCGGCGGTGCTTCCGGACGTTCCCCACGCGGCGAGCAGCAGACCGAGGTCGGCGCCGTCGACGACTCCGTCGCCGTTCTGATCGGGGATGTTGGCGCCGCCGCCGTGAAAGAGACGGATCGCCGGGATCACCTTCTTCACCCCGGTGTAGTCGACCATGCGGGCGATGAGTCCCGCCCCGCCGCCGCGCTCGAAGAACTCGATGCGAAGCGAGTGGCCGCCGACTGCGAGAGCGACCTGGCCGCTGCGCTCCTGCATTCCGTGAAGGCCGTCGTTGTCGACGACAAGCGTGTCGCCGATCCGGAGCTTCGAGCCGTCATCGCTCTCGGTGAAGAAGGTCACGATCTCCGTCTTGGAGACGTAGACGTATCCCTCGAACACGGCGCCGACGTTCTCGCTGAGGCCGCTGCCGGCGAAGTTGCCATTGGTCGAGGCGAAGTTCACCATCGGCACGACCTCGCTCGAAATCGGCGTGAGGTTCGCGAAGTTGGGCAACACCGTCGGGTTGTTGAGGGCGTAGTAGCTCGTTGCCAGTCCCGGCTGGGCATCGCCGGGCATGTCGGGCTGTCGAAGCGCCAGGACGTCGACCAGCACCGTGGCCGACTGCGGTCCCCCGCCGCCCACCGACGCGCTGTACTGGAACGAGTCGGCGCCGTCGTACCCGCTCGGCGCGGTGTACACGAGCTGGTCGCGTCCCTCGGAGCCGCTGCCAGGACTCAGGACGATGGTGGCTCCGGCCGAGGAGAACGCCGTGAAGGTCGCAATCGTTCCTGCGTCGCAGTCGGAGGCGAAGTCGTTGGCGAGCACATCGATCGTGACCGGAACCCCGCCGATTGAGGCGGCGGAATCGCTCGCGACGGAACCCGCTTCGCCCACGGCCACGCAGGTGACCGAGTTCAGGAAGTTGTTCATCGAGATGATGTTCTGGGGGTGGAAGTAGAGCGAGATGTTCGACATGCCACCGGGGCAGGTGTGGCAGTAGCTCATGATCGTTCCCGAAAACGCCTGGGAGCAGTCGCCGTTGCCGCAGCCGTCGAGCGGCGGGTTGTAGCTGTGGGTGTGCGGCGCTCCGAAGTTGTGACCGAGCTCATGGGCCGTGACCATGATGTCCCAGTTCTGCGAACTGTGGTCGACGAGCGGATAGGGGAAATAGCCGTTCAGATTCGCCGAGACGGCGTAGCCGATGCTGGTCGAACAGATGGCGTTCAGCCAGGCGATGCCACCCCCCAGGCCTCGGCCTGAGAACATGTGGGCCAGGTTGCGGGGCTGGGCGTTCATGACCAACGACCAGAGATCCTTGAACTCGCCAAGCTGCTCGCTGGTGTTTGTGGCGTCCCACACGTCGGTCCCGCCGGTCCAGAGCCGCAGGAAGTTCATGTCGATGCGGGTGCTGAGATCGGCGCGGTAGATCTCCGAGAGCGCGGTCACCAGCAGCGTCGTGTAGTTGGTCGCCGCGGCGGTGTCGCCGCCGAAGAGATTGGCGAGGTATTCGACGTCGGTCTCGACCGACATCGTCAGGGCTCGGCAGGATGTGCCGCCGGCGAGACCGCCGGAGGCTTCATCGGCATCGGGGACCTCGTAGCCGGCGAGCTGATCCGCGGAGCACGATGGAAGGATGATCTCGAGAAGCTCGAGCGGAGTCGCCCCGACCTCGTACGAGAGTGTCGGCAATCCCGAGTTGGCTGGACCCGAGGAGATCATGTAGGTCCCGCCCTGCGACCGCACCAGCCCGGCGGTGAACTGATCGCACAGGCCGAGGACCACGATCGATCCCTCTTCGCCGTCGACTTCACCGCGGAGGATCGAGATGGTCGGGCCGGGAAGCGCGGCCTCGACGATGCTGCCGTCCTCGGCAACCGTTGCCCCGACGACGACCGGGGCGCTCACGTCGGCCGACCAGAGCCGCACGCTCGCGATGCGCTCGGCGCCGAGCGGCAGGTCGACCACCAGCACCTCACCGCGGGCCGCCGCAGCGACCATCGCCGGCCGGTCCAGCACGACCGTCGCGAAGGACGAGTTGAAGGACTCTGCCCCGTTTGACAACTGGTTTGCCATCTGGTTTGCCATCTGGTTTGCCATCTGGTTTGCCATCTGGGGCGCAATTGCGGCGGCCGAGGCGCTCGAGGGCGTGTTTCGGGCCGGCACCACGCCGCGTCGAGAGTCGGTCCTCTGCCCGGAGGCGTCCGAAGCGCTCGCGCCGAAACCCGCCGAGGAGAGAAGGAGTGCGGTGAGAGACGCGGCGGCAATCGATTGGACGAGCATCAGAAACTCCGTTGAGGAGGCGACCGATCGGGAGGTGATCGGGTGTTTCGACGTGGGCCTGGACCGCGTCCCGGAGTTCCGACTGGGCCAAGGACGACCCCGATTCGAGCAATCGGGGCCGGCAGCGGCGAACCACGGCGGGGGCCAGGCGGGGGCCAGATGAGGGCCAGATGAGGCTTGGATGCGCCGCCGCTCAAACGGTTCAGTGCCGAGATGTCGATCCGGCCCCAGAGCGACGACGAATCTGCGCAAATTCGTTTATACAGTGGGCCATGCGCTTCGCCAGACTTTCTCTCTTGGCCCTTTCGATCCTGGCTGCGGGGTGCGCCCCGCGGGCGACCTTCCCCGCGACTCCGGGAACCAGTTCCTTCGAGCCGTGGGTCGCGCCGATCCCCGAGCTGATGGCCGGCGGCATCGAGTATGCCCAGCGACGGCACGCGCCCAACGAGCCGCTGATCTTCAATCTGCCGCCGGGAGTTCCCCAGTGGGTGTGGAAGAACGTCCAGGGGCGCCTCGGTGAAGGCGCCCGCCCGGTGGCCGATGGTGACGTCCGCTATTTCAGCGTGACCGAAGTCCGCGTGAACGGCGCAACCGGCGAGGTCGATGTGATCTACCCCGCCGAGAACGATCTCTTCCAGTCGCTCACTGTCGGATTCCGGACCGAGCCGTTCCAGTCCTGGCGACCGATCTTCGAGCGCAAGTGGCGCATCCCGACCGCCCCCGAGCCGAGCAACTACGGCATCTGGCCGGTGCACGAGAGCAACGACTTCCCGAATCAGAATCCCCAGCCGTGGGAAGCGCGGGAAGCGGAGCGTGAGTACGAGGGAGTGATTGGGGGGGAGTGAGAAAGAGCGGTGCGTGGGGGCGGTGCGGCGC
>CAYXKH010000133.1:0-8663 GCA_964465255.1 uncultured Isosphaeraceae bacterium | reverse complement strand
CCCGCAGCCCGAATGACTTTCGCCACAGGCTGCTAGGCGGGCACCGCCTGGAACCACTCGGCTCCATCGCCCTCGTACACCACGAAACCCGCCTCGCTCGCGCTGGCGAAGCAGGCAATCGATCCGAGCCAGACGAACATCACTCTGCGAGAGCACGACATAAGAGCCCCTTGGTTGGAGGGAGAAGCAGCGAACTAGAGCCGCGAGATCAGGAAGGACATGAGCCACTCGAGCGTGGCGGCTCGCTGTTCTTCATCGGCCTCATTGGCCCATGCCACAAAGTCCGGGACCGACGAGAAGCCAAGCGCCGCCAGCGCGACCGCGAGGGCCGACTCGGTCTCCACGGCGAGAGAGGACGACTCGCTGCTGAACGACGATTCGCACGAGTAGCAATCGCAGGACGCCTCCCAATTCGCCAGCAGCAGATTGAGATCGGCGACCTCTCGAGGCGCCTCCTGACGCTGCTCCGCGGCTCCCGTCCGCGAGTGGGCGAGCCGTTCGAGCGGTCGTCGTCCCCGCCGAAAGCCAAGGTCATCGAGGCGGCGATGCGGAAGCTGAGCGACCTCGTCTACGACACCGTGCTTACGAACGCGGGACCGTTCTTTTCCTTGGGAAACGCGAACCTGCTCACCGGCGTGGACACGGCGCTTGGCGTGAATTCGCTCGAGCTCGCCATCGCGGCGATGCTGACTCAGCGCGACGCCGAAGGGAACAATCTCGACATCAGGCCGCAGACGTTGGTCGTTCCGCCCGAGTTGCAATCGACCGCGCGTGCCGTCCTCGAGAGCGAGTTCATCACCGCGCCCACCAACGCGCCGACCGGAAACAGCGTGAGGAATGCCGTGGCGATCGAAGTCGAGCCGCGCCTGAGCAACGCAGCAAAGTTCGGCGCGAAGGCATCGCTGAAGGCGTGGACCCTCTTCGGCGCGGCGTCGGCGAGCCCGGTCATCGTCGCCTTCCTCATCGGACGGCAGGTGCCGACGGTCGAGTACTTCGGCCTCAATCAGGACGCGAACCGCCTCGCGGCGAGTTGGCGGGTGTACTTCGACTTCGGCGCTGCCCTGTGCGAGCGGTGCGGAACAGCCAATCTTTCGCAGGCGTTGACGCCCCGGCGGCCCTCACTTAGAGTCGGATCGGGACTCTCCACAAACAGGCGGCTCAGTGCCGCCACCCGCTTATCTTGCCGAACGCCGGAGGACTGATGAACAAGGCCGATCTCATCGAAGCAGTCGCAGCAGAACTTGGTGAACCAAAGGCGCAAGCCGCTCGCTCGGTCGATGCGGTGTTCGCGGCCATCACCAAGGGCCTTCAGCGCGATGGCGCGGTGAACGTCGCGGGCTTTGGAAACTTCATCAAGAAGCTCCGCGCGGCCCGCATGGGTCGCAATCCGATCACCAAGGAGCCGATGCAGATCAAGGCATCCACCACGGTGAACTTCCGACCGGCGACCCAGCTCAAGTCCCAGATGGCCTGATGGGCTGGACGGGGGGTCGGGCCGGCTGCCCGCCGGGGCGATGGTCGGGGGCGTTTTCAGACCGTGCCGAGTGCGAGCGGGTCGGCGTTGCCGGACCGATGGTTGGGCATTTGCGGCGGGCCACGGGCCGGTGCTTCGGTTCGGAGCCCGCGTTGTTCACAAGTTGATTGATGGACCCGGAAGTGTGGGGTAGCGTGTCCCGACCCGACCCGACCCGACCCGACCCGATTCGAGTCGTTGGGCCTCGGGGGTTGTGTTTCCCTCGGTCAGGAGTGCCGCCTCACATGAACCGTCTGCTGATCACCCGCTGTCCGGCGTTCCTGCTGGTGCTTTGGACCGCGTCGACATCGCTGGGACAGAGCGTCTTTGTGGAGACGGGATACAACGACCTGGTCGCTCGTCTCGGCGCCCGCAACATTCCGACCGGCGCGGGCATCGGCGTCGGGCAGGTCGAGGCGACTTCCGGGACGGCGTACGGACCCAACCAGGCCAGCGCCCAGTTTGTCGGGAAGACCTTCACCGCGATGAGCGGCGCACCCGGCAACAGCTCGCATGCGACCTCGGTGGCCAACGCCCTGTACGGCAACACCTCGAGCATCGCTCCGGGAGTGAGCCAGATCTGGCTCTACTCCGCGAGTGGCTGGCTGCAGGACGGGTTCCTGAACGCGCATCTGCCGACCAACTTCCCGCCGCTGACGCCGCCGGCGGGCCTGCGACTCTTCAACAACAGTTGGGTCGGCACCACGAACGACCTCTCGGTCGACAATCTCGTGCTGCGCCGCGCCGACTTCGCCATCCGCCGCGACAACATCCTGCAGTTCGACGGCATGAACAACGGTGGCGGCGCGAACCAGGCCCTGATGGGCAACGGATACAACGCGATCTCGGTCGGGCGCATGGATGGCGTGCACGTCACCGGCCCGACGCCCGGGGGAATCGACGGACCCGGACGGATGAAGCCGGAGATCGTCGCTCCTGGATCGGCGACGAGCTTTGCCACACCCGTGGTGAGTGCCGCCGCCGCGCTCCTTCTGGAAGTGGCCAACACCGATTCGGAACTCTCGGCCAATCCAAACGCGGATCACTCGATCACGCTCAAGTCGGTGCTGCTCGGCGGGGCTCGCCATCGCGACGGCTGGAGCAATGCCCCGGCCGTTGCCGGCGCCACCCGCGGGGTCACCGCCAAGCCACTCGATCCGATCTACGGGGTGGACGTGGTCAACATCGACCGCAGCCATCTCATCCTGACCGCGGGCGAGTTCAATGCCGGAACAGACATCGAAACCGCGCCCTCCGTGGGACCTGCGGGCTGGGACTTCGTCGAGATCGCCAGCGCCCAGAGCCGGTGGTATCGATTCGTGGTCAACTCGGAAGTCGACGAGCTTGCCGTGCTCGCGACCTGGCATCGCGTGGTCCCAAACAACTTTGGAGCCTCGGTTCCCGCCAACTTCGATCTGCGCCTCTGGCGCGTCGAGGAAGGCGTCGCCCAGACGCTTGTTGGTGACGCCGGGCTCGTCTGGTTCGTGTCGGGCAACGTGGTGAGCCAGAGCACCATCGACAACGTCGAGCATCTTTATCTCCGCGGGCTTGCTCCAGGGACCTACGCCATCGAGATCGATCGGATCGACGGCAGCGTGGTCCCGGTTCCGGTGGTGGTGTCATGGATCCGGCCTGAGGACATTGGCGGCGTCTTCGGTGATCTGACCGGCGACGGAATCGTCGACGGCGCCGACCTTGGACTTCTGCTTCTGGCCTGGGGGACGAACGACGTGCTCGCGGATCTCAACGAGGATGGGTTCGTGGACGGCGCCGACGTGGGCCTTCTGCTCTCGGTCTGGGGCTGAGGGCGTTGAGCCGGGCATCGAACCGGGCCTCGAGCGGCCGTCGCCCTTCCGGCTCGCCCCCGGGGTGGGGACGTGGGCCGCGGCGGTGATCAATTCGGGGTGCGGCCGGTATTGGCCGGTATCGGGCGGTGCCTGAGCGACGCCCATCGGGCCGCGGCGCTGCCATCGACGATCTGAGCGAATGGTGTGCCGCGAGATGTTTCAGCGGCCGACCGCACCGCGCCATCGACGTTGAGCGAGCCTGCGAAGGGACTTTCAGCGACGCGAGAAGTTTGCGATCGTGCGCCTCGATTCCGGGCGAAGTGAAATTCAGGACCAAGTGCCGACCGCCGGAACGCGCTCGAACACAATCCCCCCGCGTTCAGGAGCACCACACCGTCGACGGGACGTTCCAGACGGCAACGCTCCAATTTCAGTGGGCAAGGAGTTCAATCATGTGTCCCGAAAACCGTCGAATCCCCGCGTACGTGTGGTCGATCTCGGGGTTGTGCCTTTTTCTCTGCAGCCCGCTTGCCGCGCAGCTGGCCCTCCCGGCCACGCTCCAGCAGATCGGCTACGGCGAGCTCAAGGCTCGCCTTGGCAGCGCGATGCCGACCGGCGCCCTCTTCATGGCGGGCCAGATCGAGGGGAATCCCATCGCGTACAAGCCTTCCCAGTTCAACGCTCAGTTCAATGGCAAGTCGTTCACCATGATGAGTGGATCGACCGGTACCGGCTCCCACGCGACCACGGTGGGGACCAATCACTACGGCGCCACCAACGGTCCCGCCCCCGGCATGCCCCACGTCTACGTGTGGCAGCAGAACGACTGGTTCCAGAACTACCTGCACTCCTCCTCGAACCAGTTCCTGCAGCCCGAGCTGCCACCCGACGGGCTCCGCACGATGAACCACAGTTGGGTGGACGACATGTACGGCGCGGGCAACTTCTCCGTCCTGCGCCGCGCTGATGCGGTGATCAACCGCGATCGCCTGGTGATGGTCTGCGCAATCAGCAACCTCGATCGCCCCTTCGAGCCGCTCCTCGCGGGCTCCTTCAACGCCATCGCCGTGGGCCGCGCCGACGGTCAGCACAACGCCGGTCCCACGGCCGCAAACACCGAGGTCGCGGGCCGGTCCAAGCCCGATCTCGTCGCACCCGGATCGAAGACCAGTTGGGCCGCTCCGCTGGTCACGGGTGGAGCCGTGCTTCTCTTCGAAACGGTGCTGGTCGACCCGGTGCTTTCGCTCAACGCGAACGCCGATCGACCGGAAGTGATCAAGGCGTGCCTGCTCGGCGGCACGGTGCACCGGCCGATCTGGGCGAATGACGCCTTCGAGAGTGGCCCCAATCGCGGTGTCGCCTTCTCCGGACTCGACCCCAAGTACGGACTCGATCTCCTCAACCTGAACCGATCGCATCTCATCCTCACCGGCGGCCAGCGTCCCGGCGGACCCGTCGAGAGTCCGAGTGCAGTGCCGACCGCAGCCTGGGATCTGGTGACCCTCGAGTCGGGCGAGAGCTCGTTCTACCGCTTCGCGACGATCGACCTGGCGCCCGAAGTGTCGATCACCGCCACCTGGAACCGAATCGTGGAGCCCGACTACGTGACCTGGTCGATTGCCAACGTGGATCTGCATCTCTGGCGCATCGAGAACGGCGAGCTGATCTCGCTGGTCGGCGACGCGGGCTTGCCGTACTTCGGCTGGGGCAATGTGACCAGCCAGAGCACGCTGGAGAACGTCGAGCACATCTATGTGCGCGATCTCGCCCCCGGCCACTATGTCTTCGAGGCTCGCCGAGTCGGCGGAGGCGCGCCTGCCGATGTCGCGGTCTCCTGGTTCCTCCCGCTGGGGCCCGCTCCCGGTGATCTGAACGGAGACGGCGTTGTCGACGCCTCCGATCTCGGCAGTCTGCTGATGATGTGGGGCTCCGACGATGTCGTCGCCGACCTCGATGGCAGCGGTGAGGTCGACGGAGACGATCTCGGCGTCCTGCTCTCGCTCTGGTACTGACGGGGATCGCCCCTCGCCCCTCCTCCGCTTGGGGAATCAACTCGTCCCACGAACTCCTGTTTGCGCACGCCCGCCGCCGATGGCTTGACCGCCATCGGCGGCAATTGCATGGGGTCGGCGACTGCGCCGAATCGACTCTCGACCCAGAGGCTGCTCGGAAAACATACACTCGCGGCCCATGCCGCCTCGCCGCGATCGCCTCGCCCAGGTGCTGCTTGTCGGGATGCTGCTTTTGCTCGGCATCCTCCTGCTGTACCCGATTGCCCTCACGCTCGAGGGCGCCTTTCGAACCCGCGATGGGACCGGCTGGACCGTGGCCCACGTGGCCTCGGTCTTTCGCGATCCGGTGCTGCGCGAGGGCCTGGTCAATGCCCTGCTGATTGCTGCCCAGACCACGATCCTCGCCGCGTTGATCGCCGCGCCGCTTGCGCTCGTCGGGGCCCGCTGCCGCTTTCGCGGCCAGACCCTGCTGCAGGCGCTCATTCTCGTCCCGCTGATCCTCCCGCCCTTCGTCGGGGCAATCGGCATGCGGCATCTGCTCGGCCGGTTTGGCGCGTTGAACGCGGCACTGCTCGAGCTTGGCGTCATCTCGACGCCAATTGACTTCCTCGGTGGCGGAGGCATGTCGGGCGTGGTCCTGGTGCAGGCGATGGCGCTCTATCCGATCATCTACCTGAATCTGGTGGCGGCCCTGGCCAACCTCGATCCGGCGCTCGAGGAAGCGGCGGAGAATCTTGGTGCGGGTCCTTGGCGACGTTTCCGAACGATCGTGCTGCCGCTGGTCCGCCCCGGCCTCTTTGCGGGCGGCACCATCGTCTTCATCTGGTCCTTCACCGAACTGGGCACGCCGCTCATGTTCGAGTTCCAGCGGGTCACCAGCGTCCAGATCTTCCACGGCATCAAGGAGATCGCCGACAGTCGGCAGCCCTATGCCCTGGTGGCGGTGATGCTGGTCTGCGCGGCGCTCCTCTACACCTTCGGGCGCATGGCCTTCGGCGGTCGGGCCCACGCGATGTATGCCAAGGCATCGATCCAGTCGACGCCGGCGCTCTTGCGGGGCTGGCGGGGCATCGGCGCGATGGCCCTGTTCGGAGGGATCACTGCGGTGGCTCTGCTGCCGCACCTCTCCGTGATTCTGGTGGCGACCTCCGCCCCGGGGCGCTGGTACGGGAGCATCCTTCCGCAGGCTTTCACCCTCGAGCACCTGAAGGGGGCCGTCACGCATCCGTTCGCAGCCGACGCGATCCGCAACAGTCTCGTCTACGCGTCGCTGGCGATGGCCATCGATCTGGTGCTCGGCGTCACCATCGCCAGACTCCTGGTGCGCACTCGTGTGCGCGGCCGCGGACTGCTCGATTCCCTTTCGATGCTGCCGCTTGCGGTTCCGGGGCTGGTCATGGCGTTCGGATACGTGGCCATGACGCTGCGCTGGCCCTTCGCGGGACGCCTGGAAGCGCCGGGGTGGCTGCTGTGGCTTCCGGGTCTCCTCCCGCAGTCATGGGTGGAGGCGGTCGCCGACGCCCCCCTGGCAGGATGGGCCGACGTGGTCGGCGCCGAACCGAACCCCGTGGGGCTTCTGATCGTCGCATACGCCGTGCGCCGGCTGCCGTATGTCGTCCGCTCCGCCGTTGCGGGTCTCGAGCAGACCTCGCCGGAACTCGAAGAGGCGGCGCTGATGGTCGGCGCCAGCCGCTTCACCATGCTGCGCCGCGTGGTGGTGCCGCTGATTGCCGCGAATCTCGTGGCCGGCGGCCTCCTCGCGTTCAGCTTCGCGATGCTCGAGGTCAGCGACTCGCTGATCCTCGCGCAGCGTCAGGAGCACTTCCCAATCACCAAGGCGATCTACATGCTCAACGAGCGCCTTGGCGACGGACAGGCCCTGGCCAGCGCCATGGGTGTCTGGGGCATGGCGCTTCTGGCCACCACCCTGATCGGCGCGAGCCTCGTCCTGGGCAAGCGGCTCGGGGCCGTCTTTCGGGTGTAGCAGGGGGGCGGCAACGAGACCATCAGCAGCCTCTCTGCGAGGCAGATCGATTCTCGAATTGATCTAATGGCCGCCATGTCACGTCTCCTCTCCATGCTGATGGTTGCGCTGGTCTTCGCTCTCGGCAGTCGCGGGGCCCTCGCCGAACCTCCACCCAATCGCGTGCTGCCGTTCGATCCGGTCGAGCTGGTGGCTGGCCGGGAAGTCGACGGCCGACCCGCGCTCTCGATCGAGCGCGACGGATACACCTATCGCTTCGCAAACGAGGCCAACCGGGCGGCGTTCGAGCAGGAGCCGGCTCGATTCGAAGTTGCCGATGGCGGCGCGTGCGGAAGCATGGGTCCGCTGTCGGGCCTTGGCGATGCGCGGCGCTTCGTCGTTCACGAAGGGCGGATCCACTTCTTCGCATCCGAGCAGTGTCGGGCGACGTTCCTGCGGGATCCGGCGAAGTGCATCGAACGACCCGATCCGCCGCTCGAAGGAAGCGACGAGGCCCGGGCCCAGGGCATCGCCATCATCGATCGGTGCGTGCAGTGGGCGGGTGGGCCGCGCGAGATCCAGTCGCTCCGCGGATATCGCCAGAGTCACGAAAAGACGGTCACGCGCGAGGGTGGCGAGTCCAGGAGTTCAAACACCCTCTCGATCGAGTTTCCCTACGAGTCGGTGGTGCGACGGACCGACGAACCGAAGCCGGGACCGATCGACACGCTCCTCAGAGCTCGCTTTCTGGGTCGATCGACGCAGGATCAGCAGTGGTGGGGCACGGTTCTTGCGCCAGCGTGGTCGGCCATGGTCTCGGAGGGACGCGCCGAGCCGCTCGCGGCGTCGCGCCGAGCCGCGTTCGAGCGGCAGTTGCTGCGCATCCCGGTGGTTCTGCTGCGTTCGCGGTTCGAACCCGGATTCACCGTCGTCGCCGATGGAACAGGGATCACTCGCGATGGCCCCATCGACTTCGTGCGCGTGCACTACCGCGGAGTGACGACACGGCTGGGAGTGCACAAGGAGACGGGACAGCTCCTGCAGGTCTCCTTCCACGGGAGAGACGGCACGCGATTCGTGGGCGACGTGGTTCGGACGTACAAGGGGTTCCTGACCCAGAACGGATTCACCCTGCCGACGAGCTGGCGAACGACCTTCGACGGCGAGGCCATGGACGAGCTTGAAGTCCGCTTTCTCCGCATCGAACTGAACCCGCGATTCGCGCCGGGAACCTTCGATCCACCGGCCGCTGCGCCAGCGACAGCGCCGTAAACACTTCACGTGACCCCTCGCCGGGTGCCACCCAACGCCGTGAACGAATCACGGCCCCAGCGGCCCCGAGCGTGGAACTCGCCGAGCTGGGGCTCGGCGAGACGCTGGTGCGCGCA
>CAYXKH010000132.1:0-8664 GCA_964465255.1 uncultured Isosphaeraceae bacterium | reverse complement strand
CATGCCTCATCCGCGGCACCGAGCGTCCGTCCCCGTCCTGGCGCGGCCGGCGGGCCCGGCGCAGACCTCGAGGCGGCGGAGGTTCTCCCGCGATCGGGTCATGCAGACGAGTCGGTGAGGGCGGACGCGGTCCGGGTGGGCGACTCGGCAGCTCCGCAGAGCCCGCCGGTGGCGCCTGCGACAGCGCCGGGCGTCGGCGCCCGACCGGCGATGGCGTCGGCCGGTCAGCGTGTGCACGAGATTCCGCTTGTCGACATCGTGCCGAACGTCCATCAGCCGCGGCAGCAGTTCGATCCGACGACGCTGAAGGAGCTGGCCGAATCGATGCGCTCCGCCGGCATCATGCAGCCGATCATCGTGCGGCCACGGGGGGCGGGGAAGTTCGAACTCATCGCCGGCGAGCGGCGCTGGCGAGCGGCGCAGCTTCTCGAGCTGCGGACGATTCCAGCGATCGTGCGAGAGGTCGATGATCGCACCGCAGCGGAATGGGCACTGATCGAAAACGTGCAGCGGGAGGATCTGAATCCGATGGATCGGGCCGCTGCATTCCTGCGCCTGATCGAGCAGTTCGGCCTGTCGCATCAGCAGATTGCCGAGCGGGTGGGCATCGATCGGACGTCGGTGTCGAATCTGATTCGTCTCAACGAACTCGACCAGCGCACCGCGGATTCGGTGCGCTCCGGGCACCTGACGCTCGGCCACGCCAAGGCGCTCCTGGGCTGCGCCGATCCGCTGCGCCGCACGGAGCTTGGTGCCGCGGTGCTGCGAAACGGCTGGTCGGTGCGGCGGACCGAGCAGGCCGTGCGCGAACTCAATCCGACTGGCGCTGCAGGACAGCGCGATCCTTCCGCGCGATCGCTCCATCTTGCCGATCTCGAACGCCGCATCGGCGATCGGCTCGGAACGCGGGTCGCCATCGAAACCGCCCGGGCGACCGGAAGCGGGACGCTCCGAATCTCGTACTACTCGATTGCCCAGTTCGAAGGCATTCTCGCGCGACTCGGGATCGACGAATCGTCTCTGGGCGACGGATAGCATGGGCGACGGATAGCACGGGCGACGGATAGCACGGGCGACGTATAGCAGCCAGCGGACTGCCGGTCCCAATCGGCCTCGAACGCCCCGCGATCGTGCTGCGAAACGCTCGTTCGCGCCGTGCAAACCCGGCCTTCAAGAGGGACCGAGTGTGGTCGCGGGACGCAACCGAGGTTGAAGGAGAGTCCATTTTCGGTTTCAATTGCCGACGCCTCTCCCGTGCAAGAGCACGGAAGAGGCGGAACGTTCAGCACCGCCACTCGGGAATGCCGGCAACAGGCGACTGCAGATTGCGAGTTTGAGAACCTGCAATCTCCAGACGTCCGTTCGGTTGATTGACGCCGGGAGCCCCTGTTTCAGGGAGCCCCTGCTCAGGAAGCCAGTGCAGGGCTTCCGCTCGGGCCGGTGCGTGAATGTGGCGGTGTTGTCCGACGGGGGCCATGGGGGACCGCTGCGCAGTGTGACGCGTTCCCGTTTCAGATCCAATCTCGACCCCAGTTTCTGACAGACAAGGATTCAACGATGGCAAAGTCAAATTCATCCCGCACAGCGCAGACGGCCAAGCGGGCTCCGCGCACGCCCCGGTCGCTCCGTTCTCTCTCAATCAGCGATCTCCAGTCCGAGCTGCGCCGCCGTCAGGCTGCCTCTCGTCCGCTGGCGCGACGTCGTGAGCGTCTTGCCCAGAAGCTCGCCGCAATCGACGCCGAACTGGCGCGGCTCGGCGTCTCGACCTCCGGCGGGGCCGTGGGCCTCTCTGGTCGGCGCGGTCCGCGTGGGCCGCGTGTCAAGAACAGCCTGAGCCTCGTCGAGTCCCTCAAGAAGGTGATGACTGGCAAGGTGCTCTCGGTCGGCGACGCGGCGGATGCCGTTCTGGCCATCGGCTACCGCACCAACAGCGCCAATTTCCGAACCGTCGTGAACCAGACGCTGCTGGTGAACAAGAGCTCGTTCAAGAGCCCGGAACGCGGTCGCTACACGGCGAAGTGATCGTTCGCGGCAACGTCGTCCAGTTGCGTGTGGGAGTGCCGGCAGCCTGTGTGAATGTCACTCGGGCTGCCGGCATTCACTGATCGTGACCGATCGACGCCGGCATTTCGTGCCCGGCATCACGGAGTGTCTTCTCCCGCGCCGCCAGGTCGAGATCCGCTTCGACCATCATCCGCGCCAGCTCCTCGACTGAGGTGGTCGGCACCCAGCCGAGCTGTCGTCGAGCCTTCTCGGGACTGCCGAGCAGCTCGTCGACTTCGGCGGGTCGGAAGTAACGCGCGTCGATCTCGACGAAGTCGCGATAGTCGAGTCCGAGGTGACCGAAGGCGAGCTCGCAGAAGGTCCGCACCGGAATCATCTTGCCGGTGGCGATGACGTAGTCGTCGGGCTTCTCCTGCTGGAGCATCCGCCACATGGCGTCGACGTAGTCGCCGGCGAAGCCCCAGTCGCGCTGGGCGTCGATGTTGCCGAGATAGAGCTTGCTCTGCATCCCCAGCTTGATGCGCCCGACGGCGCGGGTGATCTTGCGGGTGACGAAGGTCTCGCCGCGCCTCGGAGACTCGTGGTTGAAGAGAATGCCGCAGGAGGCGTGGATGTCGTAGGACTCGCGGTAGTTGATGGTGACCCAGTGTCCGAAGACCTTGGCGCAGCCGTAGGGAGAGCGCGGATAGAACGGCGTGCGCTCGGTCTGCGGAACCTCCTGCACCTTGCCGAACATCTCCGAGGACGAGGCCTGGTAGAAGCGGATGCCCTGCCCGGTCCGCTCCTGCTGCACACGGACAGCTTCGAGCAGCTTGATGGTTCCGGTCGCGACCACGTCGACGGTGTAGACGGGTTGATCGAAGCTCACCCGCACGTGGCTCTGGGCGCCGAGGTTGTAGACCTCGGTGGGATTCACTTTGGAGATGATCGACGAGAGGCTGACCGCATCGGTCAGATCGCCGTAGTGCAGGAAGAGGCGAGCACCCGTTTCGTGCGGATCCCTGTAGATGTGATCGATCCGACCGGTGTTGAAGCTGGCGGAGCGGCGGATGATCCCGTGGACTTCGTAGCCCTTCGACATCAGCAGTTCCGCGAGATAGCTGCCGTCCTGACCGGTGATGCCGGTGATGAGAGCGCGACGCCCGCGGGTGGGGGCGGTCTTGGCCTCGGTGTTCTGGCTCATGGGTTCGACTCCGCGATCCGACGCCCCGATCCGACGCCCCCATCCAACGCAGGGTTCGCCTCGGGCAGGGATCGATCGGGGCCAGTGTACGGACCGATTCCGACCCGGCCAGCGAGGAGTACGGAAGTGGCAGTCCGGCTGATCCGAGGCCTCCGTGCGGGTACCCTCCCCGGCTCGGTTGCGATTGCGTTTCACAGGGCTCGCGCGAGTCGCTGGGGACACAGTCGGGACCCGCCGTTGAACGCGACATGACCATCGATCTCTCCACCAAGCGCATCGTCGTGACCGGCGGCGCCGGATTCCTTGGGCGGGCCGTGTGCGAGCGACTGCGACTGCGCGGTTGCCGCGACATCTTCATTCCGCGCCGCTCGAAGTACGACCTGACCCACGAGGCCGACGTCGCTCGGCTCTACCACGACTCGCGACCCGAGGTGGTGATCCATCTGGCCGCGGAGGTGGGGGGGATCGGCGCCAACATGGCCAATCCCGGACGCTACTTCTTCGCCAACATGGCGATGTCGCTGCACCTGATCGAGCAGGCCCGAATCGCCGGCCTTGCCAAGTTCGTGCAGGTCGGAACCATCTGCGCGTATCCGAAGTTCACCCCGGTGCCCTTCCGCGAGGAGGAACTCTGGAACGGCTATCCCGAGGAGACGAACGCGCCGTACGGGATCGCCAAGAAGGCGGCGATGGTGATGCTCGATGGATACGCGCGGCAGTACGGCCTCCAGAGCGCGTACGTCCTTCCCGTCAACCTCTACGGCCCGCATGACAACTTCGACCTCGAGACCTCGCACGTGATCCCCGCGCTGATCCGCAAGTGCGTGAGCGCCGTCGAGAGCAAGGCCGGGTCCATCGAGTGCTGGGGCACGGGCGTCGTCAGCCGCGAGTTCCTCTATGTCGATGATGCGGCCGAAGCAGTCATTCGCGCCGCCGAGGTGCTCACCGAGCCCGTCCCCGTCAATCTTGGCGTGGGCATGGAGATCACCATCCGCGATCTCGTTGATCTGATTGCCCGACTGACGGGTTTCGCCGGCGAAATCCGCTGGAATTCCTCGAAGCCGGACGGGCAGCCGCGCCGCTGTCTCGACACCGCCCGCGCCCGACAGATGCTCGGGTGGCAGGCCCAGGTCGGATTCGAGGAAGGCCTGAAGCGCACGATCGAGTGGTTCCGAGAGCGGTCCCGCACCGCGTGAGCGACTCCGACGAACGCCCGTGCGCATCCTCCTCATCAATCAGGTCTTTCACCCCGACGTCGCGGCGACGGCCCAGCATGGCTACGACCTTGCCCGGCATCTGACCGCGCATGGTCACGAGGTGGAGGTGATCGCTTCGCGCAGCTTGTACGGCCGCAGCGGCGCGGCCCTTCCGGCCCACGAGTTCATCGAGGGCATCGAGGTCAATCGGGTCGGGCGGAGCTTCTTCGGCAAGGCCGGACTGGTTGCACGAGCCGCCGACTTCGCGGTCTTCTACCTGGCGTGCTTTCTCAAGGTGATGACCGTGCGCCGGCCGGATGTCACCATCTGCTTCACCACCCCGCCGTTCATCGCCCTGATCGGCTGGTGGCTGCGGGTCACCCGCGGAAGCCGTTTCGTCTTCTGGCTGATGGACATGTATCCCGACCTCATGTATCCGGTCGGAGCGCTGCGAGAAGGAAGTGTTCCGGCCCGCATTCTCGACTGGGTGAATCGCGCCACCCTTCGCGCCGCCGATCGCGTCGTCGTCCTCGGCCGCTGCATGCATCGAAAGGTGCTCGAGAAGGGGATCGATCCCAGTCGCGTCGTTCACATCGGCGTGTGGTCGGATACGGCGGAGATCCGTCCGGTCGATCGGCAGACGAATCCGTATCGCCAGGAATGGAAGCTCGGCGATGCCTTCGTCGTGATGTACTCGGGCAACTTCGGAATCGGCCACGACGTCGCCACCATGCTCGGCAGCGCCGAGGCGCTGCGAAGCGATCACTCGATCCGGTTCGCCTTCGTCGGTGGCGGCAAGAAGAAGGCGGAGGTCGAGGCGTTCGTGCGCGAACGCGATCTGTCGACGGCGGTGCTCGCGGACTACCAGCCACGGGCGAAGCTCGACGCCTCGCTCAGCCTCGCGGACGTCCACCTCGTCAGCCTTCTGGAGGGGCTCGAAGGGTGCATCGTGCCATGCAAGCTGTTCGGAGCCATGGCCGCAGAACGGCCCACCATCTTTATCGGAAGCCCGGAGAGCGAGATTGCCCGAGTGCTTACCGAGCACCAGTGCGGAATCGTGGTCCGACAGGGTGACGTGGCCCACCTCTCCGAGGTCATCCGCAGCCTCGCCGCCGATCGAGCCCAGGCCCGGATGCTGGGCGAACGAGCTCGGCGGGCGCTGCACCTGGCCTACGACCGAGAGCGTGCCTGCGAAGCGTGGCGGCGGCTGCTCGAAGCGGTGGGATAGCTCCTCCGGGCGGGCTGTGGATCGTGCCAACGCGGTCTTCTCGTTCCTTGGCCCATCAAGCCCGTTGCATGGCCCGGCGGTCCGGTTATGTTTCGGTGTCCTTAGGAGAAACGCCCATGCGCAATCGTGCCCCGCTCGTCCAGTTCCCTCTCGCACTTCTGTCGTCGATGACCCTCGTCGGTGCCGCATCGGCGGCCCAGAGCTACGACTTCATCATCAGTTCGAAGGCGAGTTCGGTCGACACGTCATTCGTTCTGGCCGCGCCGCTGGCGGGGACCTTCATCGGCAACTACGACGCCACCACCAATCCGGGCGGAACCAAGACGCTTCCCGGTTTCTTCGGCGGCTCGACCAACACGGCGATTCCCTACGGCGCGACGATCTCGGCGGAAAACGAGTCGAGCACGTCACCCGCGGGTGGTTTCAGTGTCGCCGTCGACGCCGGTGGACTGACGGTGGCCTTCGGCGGACTCACACTCGATCTGCTCGGTGGCAACCCGCTCGGCATCGACGTGGTCTTCACCATCAACTACTCGTCCTTCCACACCACGGCGCCGAACGCAATCTTCCCCGGCGGCTTCAACATCCCGATCCCCCTCGGTGCGGCGGTGGTCGTCGAGTCGCTGGTGGCGACGCAGTCCGGCCCAGGTGTCGGCACGCTGTCGCCGGTGTCGCCCGGCGTCTACACGATCAACGCCGTGGTGCCGGTCGACATCGCCGCGGTCGCGTCGATTCTTGGTCAGCCCGCCGGTGACGGTACTCCCTTCCCGGCGGTGCTCCCGATCGTCGGGACGCTCGATCTCACCGGTGTGCCGACGATCGAGCTGGCCGGCGCAACCAACACCGATGAGAAGGGCACGATCGACCTCCCGCCCTTCGAGAATGTGCCGCTCGATCTTCCGACGGTGCTGCCTCCGGGTGGTACTGCGTCGGTTCTCTTCAGCGGAGCGCTGACCTCGGTTGCGCTCTCGGTCGGTGCATCCGTCCTGCTCGTGGCCGACGGGTCGCTCCAGTGCGCCCCGGCTGATCTCAACTGCGACGGCATCGTCGACGGCGCCGACCTCGGCGAACTGCTCGCGGCATGGGGAACCCCGGGACCCGGCGACCTCGACGGCAACGGTGTCGTCGATGGGGCCGATCTGGGCGAACTTCTCAGCCAGTGGGGCTCGAGCGGCGATTGAGTTGCCGAGGGCAATCGACGAGTCGATGATGGCACCGCGGACCGTCGGCGAAGAGTGACGATCCGAACAGATCTCTCCGATTCCTGATGACGCCGGAAACCGCATGCCGACGCTGCGTCTCTACAACACACTCACGAAATCGATCGACGAATTCGCGCCCATCGATCCCGCCGGGAAGCTGGTGCGTTTCTATTCCTGCGGACCGACGGTCTACGACTACGCCCACGTCGGCAACTTCCGAGCGTTCCTGAACGCCGACGTGCTGCGGCGCACGCTTCGACTTGTCGGCTACGACGTTCGTCACGTGATGAACATCACCGACGTCGGTCACATGACCGACGACAGCGGGGACTCGGGTGAGGATCGGATGCAGGTGGCGGCGAGGAGACTGAGCGAGGCGAAGAAGTCGGGCAAGCTTCCGGACGGCGTCGATCTCGATCCGGGTGATCCCTACGCAATCGCCGAGTTCTACGCCCACGCCTTCGTCGAGGATGCGCTGACTCTGGGACTGCTCGTTGCGGAGGACGCGAAGACCCATCCGGAACTGATGCCGCGGCCCACGCGATACATCCCGCAGATGATCGCTCTGGTCCAGGCGCTGATTGCCAAGGGCAACGCGTACGTGGCGAAGGATGGTGTCGTCTACTTCGACGTTCGCAGCTACCCGTCGTACGGCAAGCTCAGCGGCAACACGCTCGAGTCGCTGCGTGAAGGCGAAGGCGGCCGGGTCGCGGCTGAGAACCAGTCGATGAAGCGGCATCCCGCCGACTTCATGCTCTGGAAGGCCGATCCGACCCATCTGATGCGCTGGCCGAGCCCCTGGGGCGAGGGCTATCCGGGATGGCATCTCGAGTGCTCGGCGATGGCCGCCGATCTGCTGGCCGCGCCGGCCGCCGGAGGCGGCGATGCGACCGGCGCCATGATCGACCTGCACTCGGGCGGAGAGGACAACATCTTCCCGCACCACGAATGCGAGATCGCCCAGAGCTGCTGCGGCACCGGGCGGTCGCTCTTCTCCCGGTACTGGTTTCACACCCGCCATCTGATCGTCGAAGGCGAGAAGATGTCCAAGAGCAAGGGCAACTTCTTCACCGTGCGCGATCTCCTCGCCAAGGGGGCGACGCCTGCGGCAATCCGGCTCGAGCTGATTCGCACGCACTACCGGGTGAATGCCAACTTCACGTTGCAGGGGCTCAAGGACTGCCAGCGGATGATCGACCGCTGGGCCCGCGCGGCCCAGTCGCTCGAGGCTCGGCTCGCCTCGGACCCGACGGCGCGCGGCGATGGCCCCGGCGTGTTCGCGCGGGCGCTCCCGGAGTTCACCGCGGCGCTGTGCGACGATCTCAACGTGGCACGAGCAGTCGGCGTGCTCAACGCTTCGGTTGGGGGGGCGGTGGGGGAGCTGCCCGCGGAAGGCAGTCGTTCCATGGGCCCGACGAGCCTGGGTTCATCGGCGAGTGCCGGCCACGCGCTCCGCGACGAACTCGCCGCACTCCAGGCCATGAACGGGGTGCTTGGCGTTCTGGAGCGCAACGCACCCAGCGACGCCGGCGCCGCTCCCGACGAGAGCGCTCGCATCGAGAGCCTGATCGCCGCCCGCAGCGCCGCCCGGGCGTCGAAGAACTTCGCGGAGAGCGATCGCCTCCGTGACGAACTGCTGGCCATCGGCATCGCCATCAAGGA
Source organism: uncultured Isosphaeraceae bacterium (assembly GCA_964465255.1). Classification (GTDB taxonomy): domain Bacteria; phylum Planctomycetota; class Phycisphaerae; order Phycisphaerales; family SM1A02; genus CAYXKH01. The sequence goes on along the minus strand of CAYXKH010000132.1, from coordinate 189 downwards.
CGGCGCCGGAGGGACGACGTGGTCCAGAGTGGTGAAGTGAGGGTCGAGGACGACCAGCGACTGGTCGATGATCGCGAACCCGTGACACCCAACGCCGTGAACGAATCACGGCCCCAGCGCCGCCGAGCCCGGTACCGCCGAGCCCGGTACCGCCGAGCCCGGTACCGCCGAGCCCGGTACCGCCGAGCC
>CAYXKH010000131.1:0-8695 GCA_964465255.1 uncultured Isosphaeraceae bacterium | reverse complement strand
GGCTCGCCACCCTCTCCCGCGGCGCTTCGCTGGCGGGAGAGGGGATGGTCGCGCGGAGAACGAGTCGAATAGGCGCGGCCCGATCACCCGGCGCAGGTGACGCTCTGGCTGAGCTCCAGCTCGGCAATCCAAGGAGGAGATCACACCGCCCAACTCGCGCACTCCCAACTGAATTGCCGGGAACGCCGCCGCTCCCCTGGATGAGAAGTTCATGCGTCCCCTGTCGGCGGCGGCATCTCCGGCTTCGAGAAGGTGCCGCGCACGCGGCGCACCTCACACGCGGCGGCGCAGCCGACGCGCCCTGTCGGCGCAGCCGACCCCTCTCACGCCAACTGCACTTCCCCCGTCCCCTTGACGACTTCGCCTGCCACCCACGCCGTCTCGCCCATGCGGCGGAGCTTGCGGATCACGCCGTCGACGAAGGTCGGGCGCACGATCAGGGTGTAGCCGATGCCCATGTTGAAGACGTCGAACATCTCGCGGGTCTCGATGTTGCCCTGCTTCTGGATGAAGTCGAAGACCGCAGGCACCTCCCAGCTCGCCAGTTCGAGTCTGGCGTCGAGACCCTTCGGCAGCGCCCGACAGACGTTTCCGGGGAGGCCGCTGCCGGTGATGTGAGCCATGCCCGAGATCACCTTCTTGCGCTGATAGCTCGCCAGCAGCTTGACGATCGAGCGGGCGTAGATGCGGGTCGGGGTGAGGAGCACCTGGCCCAGCGTCTCCTTGCCCAGTTCGGCGACCGACTTGTCGAGCTTGAGTTTGCGGGTTGCGACCACCTTGCGCACCAGCGAGTAGCCGTTGGAGTGGATGCCGCTGCTGGCGAGGGCGACGATCACGTCGCCCTTCTTGACCCGCATCGGGTCCATCGCCCGCGAGAGTTCGACCACACCGACGGCAAAGCCGGCGATGTCGAAGTCGCCGGGCCTGTAGATGTCGGGCATCTCGGCGCACTCGCCGCCGATCAGGGCGCAGCCGGCGAGCTCGCAGCCCTTGGCCACGCCATCGATGATCGCCGCGGTCTGCGCGGGGATGATCTTGTGGAGGCCGAGGTAGTCCAGAAAGATGAGAGGCTCGGCGCCCTGCACGATCAGGTCGTTGACGTTCATGGCCACGCAGTCGATCCCGACCGTGTCGTAGATCTTGAGATCGCACGCCAGCTTCACCTTGGTGCCGACGCCGTCGGTGCAGGCGACCAGCACCGGATCCTTGAAGTTCTTCCGAAAGAGCTTCTCGTTGTAGTCGAGGCGGAACATCCCGGCAAAGGCGCCGTGGCGGCCGATCACGCGCGGCCCGTAGGTGCGGCGGACGATCGGCTTGATGAGGTCGACGACGGCGTCGCCGGCTTCGATATCGACGCCGGCTTCGGCGTAGGTCATGCGGTGTCGCGGGGCGGACATGGGGAGGAGTGTAAGGAAAAGCGGGGTGGGCCACCCCAGGGATCGAGGCGGGTGCGGCTCCACTCGGCGACGTCGCTGCGGCCATCCTCCCTCTACCATCGCCCGCGACATGCCAATCCCCGCAGACGACGATCTCGCAGACCTGGTGCGCAGCGCCCTCGCCCGGCACTGCGGCGGTCCTGCCATCTCGGCGATCTATCTTTTCGGGTCTGTGGCCACGGGACAGTCGACCCCGCAGAGCGACCTTGACATTGCCGTGCTCTCCCCGCGCCAGCTTCCCGAAGCGGCCCTCTTCGAAGCGGGCCTCGACCTCGGTCGTGACACCGGGCGGGATGTCGACCTGCTCGATCTGCGACGAGCGTCGACGGTGCTGGCGACGCAGGTGGTGGCGCACGGTCGCCGAATCTCGGTGACGGATCGGTTCGCGGCCGATCGTTTCGATGCCGAGACCTTCTCCGAGTACGCCACGCTGGCGGAGCGCCGTGCGGCGGCGATTGCGGCATTCCGGGAGCGATACCGTGACGGATGACGTCATCCTGAACAAGATTGCATCGATTGAGCGATGTCTGGCGCGCATCCGTGAGGAGACCAGTGCGGGGCTGGACTCCCTTTCGGATCAGACTGTTCAGGACGCGGTGGTGCTGAACCTGCAGCGGGCCTGCGAGGCATCGATCGATCTCGCCTCGCATCTGGTGGCGCGGCATCGGCTGGGCATCCCGCAGGACTCCCGCCACACCTTCACGCTGCTCTTCGAGGCGGGGCTGCTCGACGCGGCGGGACATGACGCCATGCGGCGCATGGTGGGGTTCCGAAACATCGCCGTCCAAGAGTATCAGCGACTGAGTCTTCCCATCCTGAAGGCGATTCTCACCAGCAACCTCGGTGATTTCGTGCGGTTCTCGGGCGCGATGCTGAAGGCGGGCGACGCGAGCGGGCGATGAGTTCGAGAGTGGACTCGGGCGCGTCGAGCGAGCCATCCTGCCGCCCGGCCGCAATCCCCTACGCTCCCGACCCATGTCCATTCTGATCAACGGCGACACCAAGGTCATCTGCCAGGGCATCACCGGGACCACCGGCGCCTTTCACACCAAGGGCTGTCTCGCCTACGGCACGAAGCTTGTCGGTGGCGTCACTCCTGGCAAGGGCGGGCAGAAAGACGAGAACGGTCTGCCGATCTTCGACACCGTCGCCGCCGCGGTGAAGGCAACCGCCGCCGAGGCGACGATGATCTTCGTGCCGCCGCCCTTCGCGGCGGATGCGATTCTCGAAGCGGCCGACGCCGGCATCCGTGTGATCTGCGCAATCACCGAGGGCATTCCGGTCCAGGACATGGTCAAGGTTCGGGCGGCGCTCGCGGGATACCCGCAGTCGACTCTGGTCGGCCCCAACTGCCCGGGCGTGATCACCCCCGGGCGACGGGTGAGCGGCGAGGGTGCCGCGGCCACCTTCAAGGGCGGATGCAAGATCGGCATCATGCCCGGCTACATCCACATGCATCGCGATGACGCGTCAAGCGGGAAGGCCGTGGGCATCATCAGTCGCTCCGGCACGCTCACCTACGAAGCGGTCTGGCAGACCTCGCAGCGGGGGATCGGTCAGAGCACCTGCGTTGGAATTGGTGGCGACCCGGTCAAGGGAATCAACTTCATCGAGGTGCTCGAACTCTTCAACGCCGACAAGGAGACCGACGGCGTGGTGATGATCGGCGAGATCGGCGGCAGCGACGAGACCGACGCCGCCCGCTGGATCAAGGCCAACATGAAGAAGCCGGTGGCCGCCTTCATCGCCGGGCGCACGGCGCCTCCCGGCCGCCGCATGGGCCACGCCGGAGCCATCATCGGCGGCGCCGAGGACACCGCACAGGCCAAGATCGATGCGCTGCGAGCGTGCGGCATCGCGGTCGCCGAGAGCCCCGCCGATCTGGGCTCGACGATGGCCAAGGCCCTGGGGCTCAGTTGAGGCGTTGGTCGAGCGCCTCGAGCGGCGCGTCCACCTTCGCGCGGTGCTCGAACTCGTCCTGAGCGGTCGCCTTTCGCTGCCTGGCGGTGCCGCGCTCCAGTTCCGTCGACGACATTCACAGCCATCGCAGGAATGCGATCAGCGCTGCGCGATCGTCGGCGGCCATGCTCCAGAACCCATCGCGCGATCGCTGGGCTTCGCCGCCATGCCAGAGGATCGCCTCCTCGAGCGATCGGGACCGACCGTCGTGGAGATAGTGGGCGTGACCGTTGACGGTTTCGAGAAGGCCGATCCCCCAGAGCGGCGGAGTGCGCCACTCGAGGCCCGTGGCCACGCCATCCCGGCGATGATCGGCGAGACCATCGCCCATGTCGTGAAGCAGGAGATCGGTGTACGGACGGATGGTCACATCGCGGTGGCTGGCAATCGGAGAGGCATCCCCCGTCCTGAGTTCGGGCACGTGGCAGGCGACGCAGTTCAGTTCGGCAAACAGCCTCCGGCCGCGCTGGACGAGGGGGGAGTCGGCGCCGCGCTGCCTGGGGACGGCAAGGACGCGGCAGTAGTGGGCGATGCGGTCGATCTTGTGCTGATCGATCTCGGGCGATCCGCCGGACGGCGCGGTCACCGAGATCCGCTGGAAGTCCGTCAGCGACTCCTCCGACCGGCGAGCGCTGGTGATGCCCATGTCCTCGTGAAGGGCGGCGATCACCTGCTCTTCGATGGTGCTCTGCGAAGCCTTCCATCCGAAGCGACCGATGCTGGGTCCACCCTGGGCGCTGCGGGCTCGTCGGGCCGCCCGGCCGGAGATGCCGTCGGCGTTGCGGTCCTCGGGATCTTCGAGTGCGACGATCGTGGCATCATCGAGCGCTTCGAGAAGTCCGACTCCAATGAGCTGCGGTCCGATCCGCATCGAAGTCCGCACGGGCCCGAGCGGACCGTACCCCGGATCGACGAACTCGAGCGTCCAGCGGCGCAGCTCGAAGGGAGCGCCGTCGGCGTAGGCACCGGGCATGAGCTGCGCACCGACGAGAATCCGCGCCTCCGGCTGCACGCCGGCGTTCGCCTGGTCCTGCACCTGGTGGCCATAGATCGGATGCGGTGCTCCATCGTCATTCTGCGGGCTGATGAAGACCACCATTCCGGCACCGACATCGTCGCCCGACCTCGGCGGTCGCCCGCGCCCATCCTCCTGGTGACAAGCACTGCACGAATTGGCATTGAAGAGCGGTCCCAGACCATCGCGACCATCGGCGCTTGCTGGCGCCACCACCCAGTTGTCCCGAAAGAACGAGTTGCCGACGCTGAATGCCCGGCGCTCCTCTCTGGACAAGCCGGGCGTGGCAAGACTGAAGGCATTGGGGCCCTCTGCGTCGACTGTGGCCGGGCCACCAAGGCGACTGGCCTCGTCGACCGGCAGAGCGGCGCCGAGCCAGAGAGCGCCCGCGAGCGCACCCATCATCGGGGCGAGCGGGTTCAACCCTGAGGCTCCGTGGGAAGCGACCAGCCGAACGTCCGTCCCGCACGTCCAAGCTCCTCACCAAGCGTCTCGAGGGCATCGAGCGCCGCTTTGAGCTGGGCCCGCTGCGGTGTCCCGTCGGCGGCCCGGATGGCGCCATCGAAGGGAACGGGCATGGCATCAACGGCGAGCAGGGCGGCGGCAAGCGCCGCGTCGAGCGAGGTCGCACGCGAGGGGTCGGCGGCCCGCACGAGTTCGAGCAGACCCGGTCCGCCACGACCGCGCACCACCGCATCGACGCCTCGGATGTTCGATCGAAAATCGATGTGCGTGGTGTCGCTGAAGCAACTGTGCTCCTCTTCCTGATCCCGGGTCTCGTACGCCACGGCGAGTCGCTCGCCGGCCATTTCGAACCCGGTGAGCAGGGCAGCCCCGGTGAGCATCGCCTTCACGGCAAGGATCGGATCGGCTTCAAAGCGTTGCCGAAAGTTCGGCTGATCCGCGCGCCACGCATTCGCCAGGAGCTCGAGATCCTCGCAGAGAAGGTCGGTGATCTCGAGCAGGTACTCGCGCCTTCGATCTGCAAAGGGTGTTCGTCCGTCGACGAAGTCGGTCGCGGGACGAGTGCCGGGTCCGGTTTCGGAGCGATCCTGACCCCACAGCATGAACTCGATGGCGTGCCAACCGGTGCACACGTTGGTCTCACCGCCCCGCTGATTGTGAAGCCGGAGGATGGCCCGGCCGAGTGCGGGATACTTGGCCGCATTCGCCACGATCCCGCCGGTCTCCGATCCCTCGACCACGTCGATGTATGCCTCGTCGACCGGCCATGCGTTGAGGAAGGTCTCGACGCCGCCCTGCCGCGTGTCGATGGGACCGTTTCCGAATCGGAACGCCTCGGTGCGTCCGTAGATTTCGCGAGCGCTGATCCAGGTCTCGCGAGCCCGCGCCAGCGTGGCCTCGTCCGGCGATCCGCACAAGGCCCGGATGGCCGCCCGCATGGACTCGGCAGCGCCGAGGGTGGCGCGGTACTCCGCCAGGACATGCGACGCGTGAGCCCGGGCGACGTCGGCAGCGAGTGCCTCCGGCGGTGGGGCCGCGCCGAGGAGGAGTCCGCCCGTGAGCGCCACGCCCGTGAGAGCAAGAATGCCTGCGAGGGTGGCAACGGCTGGGACTGCGGCGATGCGCGATGGGCCCGACAGGTCTTTCATCGGGGCCCATGCTAAACAGCGCAATGGGCGCCGCGGGCGGCCGCGGAGCGAACGAACGCAATCCCCATGTGGTGCTTGCACGAAGCACATCGGCGAGCCGGAGCGTCCGTCAATGTCCTTCACAATGGCTTCGCTTCTTCTCGCAATCGTGGTTCAGGCGAGTTCCACCCAGCGACCGGCTGCGGTCCCGGCACCGCCCGATTTCGCCGCAGTGCTCTCCGCTCAAAACGGCGCCCGTCGGGCGCTGAGCGAGGCGGTCGCTCCGTCGGTCCTGACCGTCACCAGCTACATCAAGGTGCCCGATGGCGTGTCCCGCGAGGGGCGCTGGGCGATTGCCGACGAGTCGCCGTACCTCGGGTATGCGCGGCATCTGGTCGCCAGCGGCGTCCTCGTCGACGGCGAGGGCACGGTGCTCTGCTGCCGAACACCGCTGACGGTCGAGGATGGCTCGTTTGCTGAGCTGTTCGATGTGGAGACTTCCTGGGGGACCCGCTTCGATGCGGAGTTGATCGCCAGCGAACCGACCATCAATCTGGCGGTGATCAAGATCAAGCTGCTCGAGGGCCAGACGCTTGGCGAGTTGAAGCCGGCCACCTTCGGCACGACCAGCGGTCTCCGGACCGGCGACACGGTCTTCGCTGTGGCCGATCCCTTCGGCGCGTCACGGACCTTTGCTCCAGGCGTGGTCATGGCGCTTCCCACTGCGGCCTGCTACCAGTCCGACCTCACCGGCAGTTTCATTCACTGCAGCATGGCCATTGCACCCGGCGCAGTCGGCGGGGCCCTCGTCAATCCCGCGGGCGAGGTGGTGGGATTGCTCGTTCCACCGCCCTCGCTCGATCCGCTCACGCGTCCTCAACCCCATGCCTACGACACCTTCGTCATGCAGATCGAGACTGCCCTGGGTGTGGGAGAGGCCCTGAAGACCAAGCGATCCAACGACTCGCCGTGGCTGGGCTTCTCGGTGCTCTCCCAGGAGGAACTTCGAACACGTCTCCGTGACGACGCAAAGTTTGCGGCAATTGCACGACCTGAACACGGCCTGCACATCAGCGATGTCTTCGACCCGAGCCCGGCGTTCAAGGCAGGCGTTCGTCCCGGGGACTTCGTGATCGAGATCAGCGGACGCAAGATCGTGAGCGTCGTGGACTTCCAGCAGGCCCTGTACTACTTCAGCGGGACCAACGTCCCGATCCGGTTCGTGCGGGACGGCACCGAACGAACCCTGGTCATGCGAATCGAGCGGCGCCCGCCCCAGGCGAACCGAGAGTGACGCTGTGGTGATCACCGCCCTTCCCCGATGGAGACGACGGGCAAAGGCGCGGGGATGACAGCGGGCTCGCTGCTCCGCTCGTCCGCCCAGCCGCTGCGCCGGCGCTCCAACATGGAATCGTCACGAATCCCTGCGCGAGGCTTCACGGTCTCCGTGGACGGGCTTCGCATCCCGGAGCGAGCATTCCACTGCTCCGGAGTGTTCACCGGGGCGTCGACCCCGTGCTCTATTGTTGCCTTAGGAGGCTTTCTTCATGTCGTGCACTCCACTTGCGCTTTCCGGCGCCGCAGCGATCTTCATTGCCCACGCGGCTTCGGCCCAGTCGTATGTGCTCTCCGGTCCCTCCTCGTCGGACACCCCGTATGTCGTCGCCTTTCCGGCGAGCACTGCGGTCACCGACATCATCTCGATCCTCACGGTCGGCGATTCGATCGACGGGTATCAGTTCCTGGGACTCCCCGATGGAATGGGGGCATTTCCCGCAGCCAAGGGAACGATGAGCCTCTTCATCGATCACGAGTTCACCGCCACCGCGAGCGGCGTGCAGCACGCTCACCAGCCCGACGGCTTCGCGGGTGGCGCCTTCATCAGCGGTTGGAACATCACCACCGACCTGGGCGATGACTTCCTGCGAGTGAACTCGGGCTCCGACTCGATTCTGAGCAGCGCGGCGATCAGCAACGGCAGCGGTGGCTCGCTCTACAACTTCGCTCGCTTCTGCTCAGGCGACATCGCCGACACCACGGCGTACCTGAACACGGCGAGCGGGCTCGGAACCCCCAACCGCTTCTTCGTGTGCGGAGAGGAATCGGGCAACACCGGTCGGATGATGGCGACCGATCTCAACACCGGCGTGGCCCACCAGATGACTGCCTTCGACGCATCGATGGGCGCCTGGGAGAATGGCCTCGGCCGTCCCCTCGAGAGCGACACCACGGTGATGATCGGGCTGTCGGACGGCGGTGCGAACCGTGTCTTCCTGTACGTCGGCACCAAGCAGGCGACGGGAACGCCCGCCGAGCAGGCCGGGCTGATGAACGGGCTCTCCTACGGCATCCAGGTGCAGGTGAGGGGCGCCAACGTCGCAATCGAGACCCGCGAGTTTGGACTGGGCGCCGGCACCCCGATCTTCAGCGGCACCTTCGTTCTTGCCGCCGGTGGAACTGCATCGGGCACTACGTTCCTGCGCCCGGAGGATGGGGCGTGGGATCCGGCGAATCCGGCCGACTTCTACTTCGTCACCACCGATCGCATGAGCACCACCTCGGGCGGTGTGCCGCAGAGCCACGCCAGCCGTCTCTACCGGCTCCGCTTCAACGATGTCAACGACGTTCTTGCGGGTGGCACCATCGAGGCTCTGCTCGACGGCACCGACGTGATGGAGATGGGCGACAACCTC
>CAYXKH010000130.1:0-8705 GCA_964465255.1 uncultured Isosphaeraceae bacterium | reverse complement strand
CGGCCAAGATTTGGAGCGCTCCGTTCGGCCAAGATTTGGAGCGCTCCGTTCGGCCCTCCGGGCCGACACTCGCTTTCGCGGGTGTTGCGCTTGAGGGGCTGAAAGCCACGAGCGCCTGAATGCCACGAGCGCCTGAATGCCACGCGGCGACCTCACGAGTTGTCTTCAACCCCGCCCGTCATCCGACGGGCGGGGTTGTTCATTTTGCGGCACGATGTGCGGCGTGCGCCGCGCCCTCCAGGAGCCCCTCCCGATGAACGTCAAGTTGCTGCGATCTTCGCCACTCGCTCGCTGCCGCACAGTCGCGGCGTCACTCGTGATCGCTGCGGTCTGGGGCGCACTCGTCGCCACCGCGAGCGCCGAGCTTCGTCTCTCGCCGCTCTTCGGCGACGGGATGGTGCTTCAGCGCGAGACCCGCGCCCCGATCTGGGGATGGGCGACGCCCGGCGCCGCAATCGACGTGACCGCCGAGTGGGGCCGACAGAAGGTTTCCGGCCGCGCTGTCACCGACGCGGCTGGAGCGTGGCGCACCGAACTGGCCACGCCTGCGGCAGGTGGGCCGTACTCGATCACCATCGCCGGTGACGGCGGCTCGGTGGCGCTGCGCGACGTTCTGATCGGCGAGGTCTGGCTCTGCTCCGGGCAGTCGAACATGGAATGGCCGCTCGCCCAGACCGATGGCGCCGAAGAGGCAATCGCCGCCGCGAACCTGCCGCGACTGCGACTCTTCAATGTTCCAAACGCAACGGCCACGCGCCCGTCGCGGACCTTCCGGGCCCAGCCCAGCGGCTGGCGGGTGAGCTCGCCGCAGAGCGCGGCGGGGTTCAGCGCTGTCGCCCAGCACTTCGCGCGGACGCTCCTGCGAGACTCCGATGTGCCAATTGGGCTGATTCAGGCCGACTGGGGCGGAACTCGCATCGAAGCGTGGATGCCTGCGGAAGTGCTGGCGACGTTCCCCGATGCCGCGGCCGACCTGGAGATGGTCCAGTCGCTCGACCCCGATCCCGCCATTCGCGAGGAGCGCACCGCCGCGCTGCGCGATTCGTGGTGGTCGCGCCTCGACCTGCTGCCCGGCGCACCCGGCGCCGACTGGATGAAGGAATCCTTCGACGATCGCGACTGGGGCACGATGGAACTCCCGCAGTCCTTCGGCGAGAAGAGCAATCCCGAGCTCACGAGCTTCGATGGCATCATCTGCCTGCGCCGCTCGGTCGAACTCGGCCCCGCGATGGTCGCTGGACCCGCGTTTCTCGAACTCGGCCCAATCGACGATCGCGATGAGGCCTTCGTCAACGGCGTTCTCGTCGGCGGCACGCGCGAGGATGGCCAGTGGGCTCGCACGCGGCGCTATGCGATTCCGGCCGGCACGCTTCGCGTGGGAACGAATGTCATCGCCATCCGCGTCCTCGACACCGCCGGCACCGGCGGCGTGAACGGCGCGGCGACGGATCTGGCAATTGTCTCGGCCGACGGCACCACCCGCGCCCCGCTCGCAGGCGCGTGGCGCTGGATTCGCGGCGCCGCTGCGGCGTCGCTTCCGTCGACAGAGGGACCAGAGATCGGACCGAACAGCGCCACCGTGCTCTACAACGCGATGATCGCCCCGCTGGTGCCGATGGCCCTCGAAGGAGTGATCTGGTACCAGGGCGAGTCCAATCGCGGAAACGCCGAGGCTTACGCCCGCCTCTTCCCAGCCATGATCCGCGCCTGGCGCGAGCGCTTCGGCGAGGGAATCGCCTTCCACTTCGTGCAGATCGCCCCGTTCAGGTACGGGAGCGATCGCGGCGAGACCGCGGCACTGCGCGAGGCTCAGGCTGCGGCGCTCGACAGGCCGAATACCGGGATGGTCGTGACGCTCGACGTCGGCAACGCCGGCGACATCCATCCGCGCAACAAGAAGACGGTGGGGGAGCGGCTCGCGGCCCTGGTCCTCGGTGACCGTCGCGGCGATCGCTCGGTGCACTCGCCGCGCTTCACCGAGGCGGTGAGTGCCGATGGCGAAGTGCGGGTGCACTTCGACCAGCAGGACGTCGAGCTGAAGGCGGGGCCCGCGGGACTTCCTGCGGGTTTGGGCGAGTTCACAATCGCGGGATCCAATCGCGTCTTCGTCGCCGCCGAGGCTCGAATCGAAGGCGCGACTGTCGTCATCCGCGCGCCAGAGGTGAAGGAGCCGGTGGCGGCGCGGTACGCGTGGTCGGCCTCACCGGAGGCGACGCTCTTCACCGCGACCGGGCTTCCCGTCGCTCCCTTCCGCACCGACGGATGGCGCGACGGGGGTGAAGTCCTTCCCGGCAGCATTCAGTCCGGGGCGGAGCGCGACCCGGGACACACCGAGCATCGACTCGCCGATCCCGATCTCGTGCCGCTCTTCAACGGCCGCGATCTCTCCGGCTGGGTCAACATCAACACCGCCCCGAGCACGTGGACCGTGGCTGGAAGCGGCACCGACGCGCTCATCCACTGCACCGGTCTGCCCACCGGACTGCTGCGCACCGATCGCATGTACGAGAACTTCGTCCTCGAGCTCGAGTGGCGCCATCTGCGCGAGCAGGGCAATGCCGGGCTCTTCGTCTGGAGCGATGCCCTGACGGCAATCGGCCAGCCCTTCACCCGCGCGGTCGAAGTGCAGGTGATGGTCGGGAGCGAGGGCGACTGGTACACGAGCGACGGCGACATCTTCCCAATCCACGGCGCGGTGATGACTCCCGAGAATGGCCGCACCGGATCCCGGGCATTCCCCACCGAGAAGCGGATGAAGCCCTCGCCGGAATGGAACCATTATGTGGTCACCTGCCAGAACGGAGAGGTCTCGCTGGCCGTCAACGGCAAGGTCGTGACCCGTGGCCGCGAGGCCTCGCCGCGCAAGGGATACATCTGTCTCGAGAGCGAGGGAACGCCCATCGACTTCCGCAACATCCGCATCAAGGAGCTTCCGCCCGCGACGCCGGCGCTCGCTCCCGATCAGATTGCCCGTGCCGCAGAAGGCTGGAGGCCTCTCTACACCGGCGTCGATCTGGCCAACTGGAAGATCGAGCCGGGCCACGCGGGTCACTGGAAGCCCTCGGGGTGGGTGCTCAGCTACGACGGAGGCTCGAGCGACCTCTGGTCGGAGAAGAGCTATGGCAACTTCGAACTGATCGCCGACTGGCGACTGCCGCGGGCTCCCATCGACGTCGAGCGTCCGGTGATCGAGTCGACCGGGCTCGAGCGCAAGGGCCCCGACGGAAAGACGGTGATGGAACTCGTCAAGGACGCCGGCGACAGCGGCATCTACCTCCGCGGCAGCAGCAGGAACCAGGTGAACATCTGGTCCTGGCCCTGCGGGTCGGGCGAGGTGTACGGCTATCGCACCGATCACGCGATGAGCGAGGCGGTCCGCGCCGCGGTCACGCCAACGTCCCGCGCCGACAAGCCCCCGGGCGAATGGAATCGCTTCCACATCACCATGCGCGGCGATCGGCTCACGGTGGTCCTGAACGGGGTGACGGTGATCGAGAACGCCGAGCTTCCGGGGATTGCTGCGGAGGGGCCGATTGCCCTGCAGCATCATGGCGACCCGATCGAGTTTGCAAACATCATGATCCGCGAGCTGGAATAGAGCGCGGCGCGGCGGCTACGGCGCGAATTGAGCGCGCCGACGTACCGTGCCTGTCCTCCTCGCATGTCCGTCGACCTCGTTCCATCCGGCGTTCCTCCCAAGATCACGTCGCGGCCCATTGCCGAGATTGCGCAGTCAGCGCGCGTCGACCCGCGGGTGCAGGCCCTGCTTCCGGGCTTCGACGCGCCGTTCTTCCAGGCTGGACTCGCCGGGTATTCCGACGGTGCCATGCGACTGGTTGCGCGGCGCCACGGCTGCCCGTTCTGTGTGACCGAGGCGCTCCTTGATCGCACGCTGATCAACGGTGGCAAGGGACGGCAGCGCGAGGATCCCGATCTGCTCGAAACCGAGTGCGGCACGGGCGAGATCGAGGACAACGTGCCCTTTGGCGGTTCGGATGCGGAATCGAATCTCGAATCGGGACGCGGGGCCGCGTCTTCCGTGGCCGAACCCGCCGCAACGCTCAGCGACCATCCCATCGCCGGGCAGATCATGGGCACGCATCCCGACGAGATGGCTCGCGGCAGCGAACTCCTCGTCGAACTCGGCCACGACGTGGTCGACGTCAACCTCGCCTGTCCGGTCAAGAAGATCCGGCGCAGCAACCGCGGCGGTCATTTTCTCGCGTATCCGACCGAGGCGATTGCAATCCTCCGGGCGGTGCGGGAGGCGGTTCCCTCGCAAGTCCCCTGCACGGTGAAGTTGCGCCGGGCCTACGACGACACCCCGGAGATGGCCGCGAACTTCGAGCGCATCTTCGACGCCGCCTACGAACTCGGGTACGCCTGGACCACGGTGCACTGCCGCACCGTGCAGCAGAAGTACCACGGGCCTGGCCGCTGGGAGTTCCTCCGCGATCTCGCGGCGCGGCATCGCGATCGCGTGATCTTCGGTTCCGGCGACGTCTGGACCGTCGAGGACATCTTCGCCATGCTCGAGCTGACCGGCGTGCAGGGCGTGAGCGTGGCCCGCGGCTGCATCGGGAATCCCTGGATCTTCCGGCAGGCCCGGCAGCTCATGGCCGGCGAGACGCCCAGCGATCCGTCGGTTGCCGAGCAGCGCCGCGTGCTTCGCGAGCACTTCGATCTGGCCTGCCAGCTCTGGGGCGAGCGCCGCGCGGGCCGCATGATGCGGAAGTTCGGCATCAAGTTCGCGGCCCACCATCCGCGGGCCAATGAGGTGAAGTCGGCCTTCATCCGCTGCGAGACGGCGGCGCAGTGGGCGGCGGTGATCGAGCGGGAGTACGCAGAGTCGCCGCTACGCTGAGCGCGTGACCAGCCTCACCCTCTTCGGCGCCGGCAACATGGGTGCCGCGATCCTTCGCGGCGCGGTGCGCGGCGGGCTTCTGCGCCCCGAGGAGATCCTCGTCGTCGAGCCCGACGCCGGGAAGCGGGCGGCGATGGCCGCACTCGGCTGCGCGGTCGCCGCAGCGCCGAGCGCTGGAGTCGCGTCTCCCGGCGACGTGGCAGAGCGTGCCTCCCCCGGGGTCATCCTGCTCGCGGTGAAGCCGCAGATGTTTCCCATGCTCGCCGAGGCAATCGGCGTGCTCCCGAGCCCGACGATTGCGATCTCGATCATGGCCGGGCTTCACAGCGACTCGATCCGGGCGGCGCTCGGTCCGAATTCCAGAGTCATCAGAGCCATGCCCAACACCCCGTCGCAGCTCGGGGCCGGCATGACCGCGGTCGCCCGTGGCGCCGGGGCCGAGCCCGGCGACGAAGAGTTCGCTCTTCGACTCTTCGGCGCAGTCGGTCGCGTGGAGCGGGTCGAGGAAACGCTGATGCATGCGGTGACCGCCGTGAGCGGATCCGGTCCGGCCTATCTCTTCCTCCTGGCGGAGGCGATGGAACGCGCCGCCGGCGAGGTCGGATTCACTCCCTCGCAGGCCCGGATCTTCGTGACCCAGACCATCGTCGGCGCCGCCGCGCTGTTGGCCGAGACGGGCGACGGCCCGGCCTCACTTCGCGCCGCGGTGACGAGCAAGGGCGGGACCACCGAAGCCGCAATTGCCACGATGCAGGCCGCGGGCTTGGAGGCTGCAATCATCGCGGGCATCGTCGCCGCCCGCGACCGCGGCGAGACGCTCGGCGGCAGCGCTCCGCGCAGCCCGCAGTGATCGGCCCGAGCTTCGCTTGCTCGGCGCTTGTTCGATCAGGTGCGTTGCAATCAGTTCACTTGGCCGCGGGACCGCCGACGGGCTCCTCAGACGTGGGTTTCTCCGGTGCGACTGGCTTTTCGGGAGTGACCGGCTTCTCCGGTTCCGCCTTGGCTGGCACCGCGGCGACGCGGCCGGCTGCGTCCTTCGCGCTGATCCGCGCAGCCTTCTCGATGATCACCGCCTCGACCGGGACCGCCTCGTGCGGGGGCTTCACTGCTGTGGGCACGTCGCGGATGGCGTCGACCACATCCATGCCGGCGATCACCTTCCCAAAGACCGCATAGCCGGGGATCTTCCGCTCGGGGCTGCCGTTCAGCGCGGAGTTGTCCTTCACGTTGATGAAGAACTGGCTGCTTGCGGTATCGGGTGCGCTGAGGCGAGCCATCGAGATGGTGCCGCGGTCGTTCTGAAGTCCGTTCTCCCACTCGTTCCTGATCGAGGCGCCGGGCTTCCTGGCGACCATGTTGGGGCCGAAGCCGCCGCCCTGGATCATGAAGTTGGGAATGACGCGGTGGAAGATCAGACCGTTGTAGAAGCCCTCTTCGACGTACTTCAGGAAGTTGGCCACGGAGATCGGGGCCTTCTCGGTGTTCAGCTCCAGCACGATCTCGCCCTTGTTGGTGGTGAGCACCACGAAGGCGGGCTCGGCCGGTGCGCTCGGCGCTGGCGGCGCGGCGTCGGCCGGCTTCGCGGCCGGAGGCGCGGCGTGAATCGCGGCGGTGAGGCCGGCAGCGGCGGCGAGCATTGGAAGCGCGAGGAGGAGTGAACGACGAGAGAGTCGGGGGTGTCCCATGGGACCCATGGTATGAGCGGGCCCCACTCGCTGGGCAACTCCGACAGGGCAACTCCAGGACCGCAACTCCGGAGGGCCGAGACCGCTCCGTAGCATCGCCCCAATGGTCTGGCCCTCTGCCTTGGCGCTCCTTGTCACCGGGCTCATCGTCGGCGGAGTCTTCGTCTTCGTGATCTGGTGGGCCCTCTTCGGAGACCGAGGTCGCGGTCGTCGACGCTGTCCGCGCTGCTGGCACGATCTCTCGGCCACACCGGGCCAGACCTGCGGCGAATGTGGATTCGCCGCACGGCGCGAAGGGGATCTGCATCGACCGCGTCGCCGCCTCGGAATTGCCGGCGGTGCGCTGGTTGCGCTCCTTGCCGGCGTGTCGGTGGTTCACTGGAACGCCTCCGAGGTCGACTACTACGCCCTCGTTCCAACTCGTGTGCTGCTCTGGTCTCTTCCCTGGTCGGAGTGGCTGCCCGACGATGTCCCCGTTGAACTGAGCCAGCGCATCAGTCGCCGGGAGCTCTCCGACGAGCAGCGCCGGGACCTCCTCGAACGATGCCTTGTCGGCGACTCGACCGCGGCGCCTGGTTCACCGGCGTGGGCCCGGCGCTACGGAGCATTCCTCGGCTGGTGGCAGCGCCGCGACTTCGCCAACGAAGAGGAGCGCAGCCGACTGCTGGCCCTGCCGCCGCAGATCGTCGCCAGCGCCTTGAGCGTCCCCGAGGACGGGGCGCCGGCCTTCGTGCGGCTTTGGATCCGCGATTGGTGGCCACCTGAAACGGATGTGCGAGTGACCATTCGGCCGCAGGTGCCGGGGGCCACGCCGCTCATCGTGGGTCGCGGCGGCGGTGTTGATGGACTGCCCATTCCGGTCCTGGTCCCGGGAGTCGACGGCGACGTGAAGGAGATCGTCTTTACGGTCGAGATCGCTCGACGCGAGCCGCCCGGGGAGACGAGTGACGCAGACGCCGATTCTCCGAGCGCGCCCGGCGACGGCTCCCGTCGGCGGCGCTGGAGTTCGACCGAGCCGACGATGTCCGCGCTTCCACTCGATCCCGCGCTGCAGGCGATGCCCTGGCAGGTCATCGAGTCGACGGAACTGCGCATTCCGGTCGAGGCCGAAACTCCGCTCGCGGCGCGGCTCGAGCCCGTCGATACCCCGGAAATCGACGAGGCCATGACCTGGGTCTTCGCCCACGGGATCTCGCGCTGGACCGGCGGCGCCCGCCGCTACGGGCTGCGCTTTGCGATGAACGCCACCCGCACCGTCGAGACCAGCGGGGTGCTCTACGGCGTGGAGGCCGAACTGCTCGAGGGGGGCACGGTGCTCCGCACCACGCGACTGTGGTGGATGGGTGGTACCGATCGCAGCGCCGGCTGGGAGTTTTCCGAAGAGGACCTCGCCGCCCTCGATGCGGCGTGGACCCGCGATTCGGTCTGGACGCTCCGCCTGCGCGGTCGCCGCGATCTCGCCCTGCGGACCATCGCCGCGCTCGGCCCCGGCGCCGACGCGGTCGACCTCGAGCGCCACGCGGCGCAGCTCGCACCGGTGCTCGGCGGCACCGCCCCGATCCGCTGGTGGTCAGGCGAGATCGAGATCCCAATCCGCCTCAACGACGAATCCGGCCCCGGCCCGACCCGCCCCTGGCGCGTCGAGCTGGGGCAGTGGCCAGTGCGTTGATTCCAGACCCCCATGCCCCGCTCGTTGATCTCAGACCACAAGCCCGGGCAGGGCCGCGCGGTACTGCTCGGCCATGCGCTCGAGGGAGTCGGGAATCACTCGGACGTCGCCGACCACGGTGATGAAGTTGGTGTCCCCGTGCCAGCGGGGGACGACGTGGGCGTGAAGATGGGCAGGGACGCCGGCGCCGGCCGCGCGGCCTTCGTTGACGCCGATGTTGACCCCCTGCGGCGAGATCGTTCTGTGACAGAGCGCCACCGCCAGATCGACCAGGGCCCAGAACGAGCGCCGCTGCTCACTGGAATAGGCCCCGAGCAAGGGTTGGGCCTCGCCGAGCGCAATCAGCAGGTGCCCGTTGGCATAGGGATAACGGTTGAGGAGGACCAGGCCGTCCGCGGCGCGGAGGATGACGTGATTCTCGAGGTCGAGCCGGGGCGACTCCCAGACGGTGCGCAGGAAGTCGTCATCGCTTCCGCCGACCCCACCG